>JAVBRC010000076.1:0-9068 GCA_031548405.1 Oscillospiraceae bacterium
GCAATGCTCTTTTCAAGATGCCTACTGATTCTATGAATCGTTGTGCAGTATCCGTTCACTACTACACTCCATCTACATTTGCCATTCTTGAAGAAGATGCTAGTTGGGGAAAATGCCGTACAACATGGGGTACAGCCAGTGACTTTACAGAACTTAACAAATACATGGACATGGTAAAAACCAATTTTATTGATAAGGGCATTCCTGTAATAGTTGGTGAATATGGTTGTCCAACTAAAAATAAAGATGCTGATTCTGTAAGACTATTTCTGAAATCTGTATGTGAAGCTGCATATTCACGTCAGCTTTGCCCAGTTTTATGGGACATAACTGGTCTTCATTATAGCCGTACAACCTATAAGATGAACGATCAGCAGTTAAAGGCTGATTTTCAAAATATACTTTCACAATCTACACAGACTACATTAATCGGTGATATTAGTGGGAATAACGCAATTGATCTTTACGATGCAATTATTATTTCAAAATATATACTTAAAAAAGTAACATTTACTGAAGAGCAAAAATTAATTGCTGACTATAATGGTGATGGTAAAATTGACTTGTATGATGTAATTGCTGTTGCGAAATTTTTAATTAAAAAGAATTTTTAGCATACAAAGCGACATTCGTCGGGAATTAGTTTAACAAACCCGACGAATGTCGTTTTAATTTTGGGTAGCGGGGCAAGTTAATTAATGGCACATTCGCTGTGGTTACTGCAAAATGAACAACTCCAAATGGCAATTGGGGCAACGTCACGCTGCTTTTCGAAAAAAGCGTACTAAAAACTTCTAAATTATCTTGAAATTTTCAAGCATATCAAGTACAATAAAATTATAAATACTTTTGAAAGGGTTATAATAATGAATATATATAGCAAACAAAATCGCCTTATTATAAAAAATGGAACATCTCAGATCTGGATTGAACCTTGGGGTGAAAATTCTCTGCGTGTCAGAATGACAAATGAACCCGAAATGGATTGCCATGACTGGGCATTGTGTGAACCAGTAAAACAATGCACCGCAAGTTTTCGTGAGGAAACAATTGATGTTACCGATCCTTGGTATAAAAATGAAGAATTTAAGCAGTATCATCAAAGCGGTACAAACCACTATATCACAAATGGCAAAATCACAGCAAAGGTGTCTTTTGAAGGACAAATAAGTTTCTATAATCAAAATGGTGAATTGCTCACTGAAGAATACTGGCGAAATAGAAACAGAATAAACCGCTACTGTGTTCCACTTAGAATTGATGCAAGAGAACTTAAATGTTATTCTGGCTCAACTGACTATGAATTAACAGCAAGATTTGAAGCATTTGATGATGAGAAAATTTTTGGTATGGGACAATATCAGGATAAGCATCTTAACAAAAAAGGCGCTGTTTTAGAACTTGCACACAGAAACAGTCAAGCAAGCGTTCCCTTCATGGTTTCAAGCAGAGGATACGGTTTTTTATGGAACAATCCTGCAATCGGCACTGCATCATTTGGTACGAATAAAACCGAATGGTATGCAAAAAGTACTAAAAAGCTTGATTACTTCATAACTGCTGGAGATACTCCGTCAGAAATTGAAGAAAACTATACTGCCGCAGTTGGAAGAGCACCACGAATGCCTGAATTTGGTCTTGGCTACTGGCAATGTAAGCTCAGATACAGAAATCAACAGGAAATTCTTGAAGTTGCAAGAAAACACAAGGCACTTGGTCTGCCTATGGACGCAATTGTTGTTGACTTTTTCCATTGGACTACGCAAGGTGATTTCAAGTTTGAACCCCGTGACTGGCCCGATCCTGAAGGCATGGTGAAAGAGCTAAAAAAACTTGGTATAGAAACCGTTGTTTCTGTTTGGCCGACTATTGATGAAAAAAGTGAAAACTTCGGTGAAATGGCATCAAATGGTTATCTTGTAAGTGCTGACAGAGGAAACGGATTACACATGACTTGGATGGGAAACACTGTTTTCTATGATGCTACTCATCCAGAAGCACAAAAATTTGTTTGGGACAAGTGCAGTGAAAACTACTACAAATACGGAATTCGCTGTTACTGGCTTGATGAGGCTGAACCAGAATACGGCCCATACGACTTTGACAATTATCGTTATCACGCAGGCCCAGCACTTCAATGCACAAATATCTACCCTCTTATGTATGCAAAGGGTTTTTATGACGGCTTGAAATCAGAAGGTGAAACTGATATTCTAAGTCTTGTAAGATGTGCATGGGCTGGAAGTCAGAAATATGGCGTTCTGACATGGTCTGGTGACATTCATTCTTCCTTTAGAGCAATGCGGGAACAATTGCAGGCAGGACTTAATATGTCCGTTGCTGGAATACCTTGGTGGACTTCTGACATCGGCGGATTTCTTGGTGGCGATATCTCTAATCCAAAATTCCGTGAATTACTTGTGAGATGGTTCGCATGGGGTGCTTTCTGCCCTGTTTTCCGTATGCACGGAGAACGTTCACCGTGGCACGAACGTGAAGAAGAATTTATAAACGGTGTTAGACAGCTAACTTCTGGTCAGGATAATGAGGTCTGGAGCTTTGGTGAAGATAACTTTGAAATTTTAAAAAAGTATCTGTTTATTAGAGAACGACTTCGTCCATATATCAGAGAGTGTATGGATCAAGCTTCCACTAAGGGAACACCTGTTATGCGTCCGCTATTCTTTGATTTCCAAAATGACAGTAAAGCTTGGGAGATTGAAGATGAGTATATGTTTGGAAATGATATACTTGTTGCACCTGTTATGGAAGAAAATGTATCTGAAAGAACTGTTTACCTACCAGAAGGTGCTGTGTGGACTGATGCAAACACAAAAGCTACATATAATGGTGGACAATTTGTCACAGTACCAGCACCAATCGATATTATACCTGTTTTTGTTCGTGATAAAAAGGACATAAACATTTACGAGTAAAATTTCCCATAAAAATCCACTGTAACTATAGAAGATTTTTGAATATTTCCTCAAATTTTACAAATACTACAGTATATTCAAGAACAGCTGCAAATAAATAGGCAGTAAAAATGTATTTGATGGAGGAAATATATAGATATGAAAGCTACTGGTATTGTCAGACGTATTGATGACCTTGGACGAGTTGTTATTCCCAAGGAAATAAGAAGAACTATGAGAATTCGTGAAGGTGACCCACTTGAAATCTACACAAGTAATGATGGAGAGGTTATCTTCAAGAAGTATTCTGCAATCAGCGAGATGAGTGAAAACGCTACACAGGTTGCTGATATTATGTGTAAGCTTGCATCATGCCCTGTTGTTATCTTTGACAGAGATCATGTTGTTGCAGTTTCTGGTGTATCCAAGAAGGAATTTAACGAAAGAAGAGTTTCACCTCTCCTTGAAGAGCTTATGGAAAAGCGTAAGGGGTATTATACCTCACAGACTGATAGAGTAAACAGCTTTTATCCAGCTGAGGGTGTTGACAAAGCAGCGATTGCCTGCTTGCCAATTTTGAGTTCAGGTGATGTAACTGGTGCAGTTGCATTTATGGAAAGCGAAAAATCAACCACATTAAGTGAACTTCAAAAAAGCCTTATCAGTGCAGCAACACTTTTTCTTGGAAAACAAATAGAAGGATAATAAAATTTGTTCTATATTGTAAAAGTAACGGAAGATTGTATAAATCTCCGTTATTTTTATATGAAAATGTTTTTGTTTACATTTTGTAATAGATTATTCACTGAAACTTAACCTTTTATGTTCACTTATCTGATATAATGTGATAAAGTATTAATGATTTAAAGCTTTACAGAGTAAATGTTGCAATTTTCTGGTGAAACAGCGTAACGCTGAACTCATGCGACATTTGTCGGGGATAGTTAACTAGCTGCACGCAAAGCAAAGCGACATCAAAAGTTTACTTAATTTTTTTCAAAAATTGCGGTTTCCAAAGGCAGAGCCTTGGTCGCTCTCCGCAGAGAACGAAAAGCTTTATCGTCAGGCGCATTTTTTTCTGGTGAAGCAGCGTGACGCTGCACCCAATCGCCGTTCGGCGGGCTTAGTTTTACGATAAAAGGGCAAAAAGAGGATTCTTTTTTGCAAGTGAAAAAAGAATCCTAAGTATGCCTACGTCGAGTTCTACCAGCCTTTCAAAACGCACGATAGTGGGGACGTTTTGAAACGTCAGAAAGCCTTAGTCTTGCCAGTTGATTTAATAAAGAATCAGAAAAACTAAGTTTATCAACTAAACTTAACCTAAAACAATTCACGAGCTCTATGTTCTTTCTTTTTTCTATCGCAAAATAGAAAGAACCAAAGAAAAATATGCTCTTGAACGATAAAGAGTTTCGCTCTCTGCGGAGAGCGACCAAGGCTCTGCCTTTGGAAACCGCAATTTTTGAAAAAATTGAGTAAACTTTTGATGTCGCTTCGCTAAGGTGCCAGTTAGTTAACTATCCCAAGCAGCTCAACATTCAAATTTATTGGAGAAAACATATGAATAAAAATATCAATCGTGGAATTATCTTGTTACTTCAAGGTATTTTAGTCGGCTTTGGAGCAATTATGCCAGGTATTAGCGGCGGAACACTTTGTGTTGCATTTGGAATGTATAAACCTATTTTAGAAGTGTTATCAAACCCTAAAACTGGACTTAAGAATCATTGGAAATCATTAGTCTTTTTTATTTTAGGTGGCGGAATTGGTTTTATCGGTTTGTCTGGACTTGCAAGTTGGCTTATGCTTAAAAATAGTTTAGTTCTAACCTGTGTTTTCATTGGTTTTATTCTTGGAACAATTCCCGACCTTTGGAAAGACGCTGGGAAATGCGGACGCAAAAAATCATCCTATACTTCACTTATCATTGGATTCGCTATAATGCTTGGATTACTACTTTTCCTAAAAAGCCGAAGTTCATTTTCACTTCAACCTAATATAGGTGGATTTCTTCTTTGTGGAATATTATGGGGGTTAAGCTTTATTGTTCCTGGATTAAGCTCCTCTACCCTGCTTTTATTTTTCGGTCTTTATCAACCTATGCTTGACGGAATTGCCAAGCTTTCTCCAAAAGTATTAATCCCACTGGTTATAGGTGTTTGCATATGCTTTTTGACGTTACCTAAAATTGTGAATAGAGCGTTTGAAAAATACTATGCTACAATTTCTCATTGCATTATTGGGATAGTTATCGCCACGACAGTTTCAATAATACCCACTTCTGCTGAAAATGGTATAGACATTATCTACTATATAATTGCAGTCATCGGGGGTGCTATCGCTACTCTATTTATAGGTAAAATATGCTCAAAGCTGGATGTCATAAAAGAAGCAACTAAGCAGGAAGTAAGTGCTTGACATTTGAGTTTAAAAATAAATAATGGACTGTTACTTTATTGTAACAGCCCATTTTTTATACTTATTCAATTAATTCTTTTTGGTCATCTTCTACATCAGTTTCTCTTTTTCTTTTAAGCTTTAGTGCATTATAATCTATGATCAGTGCTTTTGTAAATGCGATTACAACATAAATTATAAATATAACAACCTCACCAATTAATATTGGAATAAGCAGTTCCTTAGTAACAACGGTAGGTTCCGCCCCAGTCGCTGGAACAAGAATATTATATGCATGTGCAAATGTTACAGTTTCATAAAATTCATCAGATGTTTTATTAACTATATCAATAAGTTCTGTTATTCTACTGCTAATAGAAGCTAGATGTTCTTCAACGTATTTGATATTATCATCTGTAGACACAGTATTATTTTGATTCAAAGCATCAATTCTATCATTATAGTAACTAATTTGCTGTTTTGAACGTGACACAACTTTTTGCTTTTCAACCTTTTGTCTTATAAGGTTATCATATTTTTCAGATGCTTGCGAGTAATTTGTTCCTGCTTGTTCAGCACCCTCACCGAATATAAGCCAGTTATCCTTTTCGTAGTTATCAATCGAATTAGTAATTGAATCAAGCTCTGATTGATATATCTTCAGTTCACTCTCAATTTTTTCAACTTGATATTTATAAAAAGTCAAGAGCAATTTTTTATTACTGGTAACATTATTAATAAAAATATATGATGATAGGCTATCAATGTCAGCTGATTTTAAAGTATCGATTTTTGTAATTAGTTCTTGAAATGAATAACCTGTTACATTTGAACGGAAGTCAGAATTTTCAGATGATATTCTTGATAAATAATCATTTAAATTTGTAAGCATTGAGTTAAAAACATCAATCGCCACCGGATAATCATAATCTTTATAATCAACAGCAACAACTGAATTACCAAGAGCTTCATTATATCCATACGTTGTAAAGAAATATTTTTGATAGCTTCTTAGAATACGGTCAAGAACTTGCTTGCTTGTTGTAAGATCAAAACCTGTTTGACTATAATCAAGAGTTATCACATAGTATGTTGGATAATATCCAATATTGAGTAGTGACTCAACAGCAGTCAATGCTGAACTTCCACCCTTAGAGTAAACACTCTGATAAAGAGAAATTTTATCCATAGCATCGTTTGGAATAACTCCATTTATAAAAATATTTCGTCTGATGCTTTCAACATTATTCAATGACATATCAAGACTTGACAAAGCAGTTTCTATAACACTTGGCGACTTTATTTTATTTACATCAAGGGTAGTGCCATCAGGAGCAAGCCCCGATTGTATACCATTATAGCTAAAGTTTACCAAGGCTGTTATTTTATTATCAGAAACATTTGTTTTAAACAACAGCGATAAACCGGAAATAAACATTGCAGCAATAGCAGAAATAACTACCCAAATCATAAAATATTTTTTTATTTGTGTAACCAAAGATGACAAAGACAATACTGCATCATTATCATTTTCATTTGATTGCTTTAATGTAACGCTAATATTTTTTTCAGTATTCATTAATTTATTAACCTCCATTACTTCTTCTTTGTTGTTTTATTCTTTTTATAAGCATCTTTCTTAGTTCTTTTAAATTTAAATTCAAAAGGTATTTCTACATAAGAGGCAACAACACAAAAAGTAAGATAAACAGATGCCAAAAGAAGTTCATATACAACTATTTTATTAAATGAATCTGAAATCACTGATTTAATCATATTGATTATTGAACCAGAAGCCGGAACTAGAATACTATAAGCATTGTTAAGCATAACATCTTCATAATATTCTGATGCTGTTTGATTTGCAACTATCAAAAGATCATTAACTTTTTTTGAGATTTTCTCAAATTCTGCTTCTACAATTTCCCTATCAGCTTCTTGTGAAGTTCCAGTTTTTAGTGATTTAATTCTTCTCTCATAAAGCTTGATTTTCTGTTCACAGCTTGAGAATTGACCTTGAGTTGCAATTTTTTTTGCAATAAGCTCATCATAGATTTCTGATGATTGATTTAAAGAAGAATTTGCACCATCAGTAGCATTTGCGAAAATCAAAATAGAATTTTTTTCATATACATCGATAGCGTCAGTAACAGATTTCAACACTTCCTCTGAAATAATTTTACTTCTGTTAAGTTCCTCAATTTTATATTCATAATTTGCAATCAGAATATTCTTGTCTTTTGTAACATTATTTAGAGTTATATATGATGAAACCCAATCAAGATCTTCATTTCTGATTGTGTCAATTGAGGATGACACATCTGAAAAGGTATAGCCATTATCAGCCTTAAAACGAGTATTATCTTTTAATGAAATTTCTTCAATATAATTCTTCAATGAACCTAAAGAATTATAAAAAATGTCAACTGCATCAACATAATCATATTCTGTATAGTCAACAGAATTTATCGCAGTTTCAAGAGCTGTATTATAACCAAATGTATCATAAAACTCTGCTTTATATTTTTCAGTAATTTTATTAAGCAATTTTATTGCTTCACTTTGATTAAGATCAAGTTGATTATATTCCAATTCAATATTATATTGTGTTGGATAATAGGATGTATCCTGAATATTTTTTGATGAAACAACCTCATTCGATTCAAATACTGGAGTATATTCTATAATTCGATCAATTACATCAAGTGGAACAATTCCATCAATTGAAATGTTAATAATAATATCATGAAGTTCCTCGTCGCTCATGCCAAGCTCATCAAGTGCAGCTTTAACATTTTTTTTCGATTTAACTTCATTAATATCAAATTTATTACCACTAGGATCAAGGCCGCTTTCTATTCCATCAAAGCTAAAGCTAATTACAGTAGAAACCTTCCCCTCTGAAACTGTTTTTATAAAACTAATTCCAACACTTATAAATCCAATAATGATGACGGCTATAAGCCAGAGGATAAAAAACCTTTTCAATACTCTTATATAAGTATGAAAGGAAAGCAATTTTTCTGTTTTGTTTTTTTCCTTATTAATTTTAACATTCTTCTCGTCTTGCATATTTACCTCCGCAAAATAAAGAATATAATAATTTCATTGCTCGGAAATATTCAATCAATAAAATTATTAAAAATAGCATAATACAATTACTATTTATTATACCACGCTATTATATTAGTGTCAATATAAATTTTACATATTTCAACATATAGAGAATGTAAAATATGTATTAAATCTATTTCTCTTATAAAATTCGAAATATATGGGTTGAAATTTTCCTAGTTATATGCTATACTTAGTTAAACAGTTTATAGTATAAATTAAACATAATATCAATATTAATACTAGAATTTTCAGACACATCAACAACAGCTGAAATTTCGAGGAGGAACTTATGGAAAATATAATAAAACAAAAATTAAGTGAAGGTGGTATCAATGTAAATACTGCATTGAATCGCTTTATGGGAAACGAAGCATTGCTGGAAAAACTTTTAAAAAAGTTCCTTGAAAACAATGAATATTCAAAATTGAAAGACGCTATTTCTTCAAATGATCAAGATGATGCAGTTGCAGCCGCACACACTCTAAAGGGTATATGTGGAAACCTTGCTATGGATACACTGTTTTCATTGTTTACAAAACAAGTCGAAAGTTTTCGTGCTGATGATTGGGACTTTGCAGTTGGATTGATGGATCAAATTGAACCTGAATACAACAATATTGTTCTTTTCAATCCTGTTGT
>JAVBRC010000029.1:0-8606 GCA_031548405.1 Oscillospiraceae bacterium
ATATGAAACACATTCTTATAGTGTTAAGGAAGCAGATATTTTATTGCAGCAAAAGCTTTCAACTTATGAAAAAAACTTTTACGATTCAAAAGGAATAGAGGTTGTTAGTCGTGATATAATTAAAAATAATTCGAGTGATAAAATGGAGTATAAAGTTAAATATGTGTTAAAGGGTGAAATAGGAGTAGATTATGAAGTATTTGTTAATTAAATTAAAATGAAAACTCGAGAATTTTAGGATATTTACATAAAAAAATCCAAAAAAATTATGAAAAGGTATTTAAAAAATAGTTTATTTGTGATATAATTATGGTATATAAAATCATTAATTGAGAAAAGAGGGTTCAAATGGCAGAAAAAGTTATAAGTATCAATGATACAGAACAGATGATTAATTTATTCGGAACCTATGATGAAAATATAAATGTTCTGCAACGTCAGTATGATGTTGTGGTTTTGAGCCGTGGATCTGATATAAAAATTTCTGGAAGTGAAGAGAATGTTGAAAAGGCGACTCAGGCGATTGAGGCACTTATGAAAATCTCTAAAACTGGTGAAAGAGTTACTGGTCAGACACTTCGATATGTCACATCAATGGTTACAGAAGGTGAAACAAAGCAGCTTGATAATCTGATAGGTGATGGCGTTTGTGTTACAACAACTGGCAAAATAGTTCGCCCTAGAACTGTTGGTCAGAAGAAGTATATTGATGACATTAAAAATAATACTGTTGTTTTAGGAATCGGCCCTGCCGGAACAGGTAAGACATATCTTGCCGTTGCTATGGCTGCAAAAGCATTTAAGGCTCATGAAATAAGCAAGATTATTCTGACACGTCCGGCAGTTGAAGCAGGGGAGAAGCTGGGATTCTTGCCTGGTGACCTTCAGGAAAAGGTTGATCCTTATCTTCGTCCGCTTTATGATGCACTTTTTGAAATGTTTGGTGCTGAAAACTTTGCTAAATACATGGAAAAGGGTATTATTGAAGTTGCACCTCTTGCTTATATGAGAGGAAGAACCCTTGAGAACGCATTTATAATCCTTGATGAGGCACAGAACACAACTTCTGAGCAGATTAAGATGTTCTTGACACGACTTGGAAATGACAGTAGAATGGTTATCACAGGCGACGTTACACAGATTGACTTGCCTGATAGCAAAACTTCTGGTCTGATTGAAGCAATGAAGGTCTTGAGAAATGTTGATGATATAGCAATTCATAAATTTGATGAAAAAGATGTAGTAAGACATAAGCTTGTTCAGGATATTGTTAAGGCTTATGAGAAATACACCAATGAAAGGAGAAAATAATAGTAATGTCAAAATTGAAGGTATATGTGAAAAATAAACAAAGTATAGTTAAGGTTCCAGTGGGGATTCGTTTGTTAATTCGTCGTTGCTGTCAAGCTGTTTTAACCTCAGAACATTTTGGACAGGACGCAGAAGTTAGTGTTTCATTTGTTACAAACAAGGAAATCAGAAGTCTTAATAAGGCTTATAGAGATAAGGATAAGGAAACTGATGTACTTTCATTTCCGTTGACTGGTGAAGATGGTCATAGAGAAATTAATGCGGAAACTGGTTCAGCACTGCTTGGAGATGTTGTTATTTCTCTTGAAACAGCTGTTAAGCAAGCAGAAATGTATGGACATTCACTTGAAAGAGAAGTCGGATTTTTGACTGTTCATTCAATGCTCCACCTTTTGGGCTATGACCATGAGGTTAGTGCACTTGATGAAAGAATTATGCGTGAAAAAGAAGAGGTTGTGCTTGATAATCTTGGAATATCAAGAGATGCAACATTTGTTACTGACAGAAGATAGAACGCTGGAGAAATTTAATCTGAGCACTGATTCTAAAAAATTATAAACGGACTTTGAAATGGAGATTCTAATGACTAAAACCATCTTTCTGACTATTGCCGGAAGAACTAATGCTGGAAAATCATCACTGCTGAATGCTATTATCGGAGAAAAAATAGCTTCTGTTAGCAGTAAATCACAGACTACAAGAACAAGAATAACAGGTATAAAAACAATTGATGAAACTCAGCTTGTTTTTATGGACACACCTGGACTTCATAAGCCTAAAAATAAGCTTAGTGCACATATGCTCAATGCTGTTAAGGAATCTGTTGCTGATATTGACGCTGTAATATTTATGGCGGACTGTACACGTCCTTTGGGCGAGCAGGAAGAAAATATGCTTAAAGATTTATGCAAGAAAAAGACTCCTGTAATTTTTGTACTTAATAAAATTGATTTGCTTGACAGTATGAGTAAGCTTGTACCTATTATTGCAAACCTTAGTGCTAAATATAATCTTGATGCAATAGTACCAGTAAGTGTTACTGGAAATAACGGTGTTGATATTGTAGTTGCTGAGGCTATGAAGCTTGCAGCAGAGAGTCCGCATTTTTTCCCTGATGATATGATAACAGACCAGCCTGAAAAGGTTTTGGCTGCAGAGTTTATAAGAGAAAAGTTATTGAATCTTCTTCAGGAAGAAGTTCCACATGGTGTTGCTGTTACTGTTGAAAAGATGCAGGAACGTGAAGACAAGGATATTCTTGATATTGATGCTGTTATTTATTGTGAAAGAGAATCACATAAGGGTATGATTATCGGAAAAAATGGTGCAATGCTCAAAAGAGCCGCAACACTTTCAAGGCAGGAGCTGGAGAACTTTTTTGAGATTAAAGTTAATCTGCAATGCTGGGTTAAGGTTAAGGACGACTGGAGAAATCGTGAGGGTTTAATCAGAAGCTTTGGGCTTACTGAGCTTTAAGGTATAAAGTAATTAGACAGTTTACTAGCTGCACGCAAAGCGAAGCGACATCAAAAGTTTTACTCGATTTTTTTCAAAAAATCGCAGTTTCCAAAGGTAGAGCCTTTGGTCGCTCCGCAGAGCGAAATCTTATAGCCGTAGGGCGCATTTTTTCTAGTGAATTTTTGCGAACGCAAAAAGAGGTATCTTTTTTGCAAGTGAAAAAGCAGCGTGACGCTGCACCCAATCGCCGTTCGGCGGGGTTAGTTAACTGAACTTAACTTTGGTTACTTATTTACCATACATTACAACTTATATTAATATCAGTTTCGGAAATACTTTTAAGGAAATAATTTTTGAATTGATGGTGTTAATATGTTAGATGAAAAATGGAACAATTTTATGGTTAGCGGAAAAATTTCCGATTATCTGGATTATAAAAAAACTGCGGAGCAATCCGTTGCGAAAGCCGGTGAGGCAAATGGAAATGATGACACTCAAGGGGATAGTTCTCAAGGAATTTCCAGTTGGGGATAATGATAAATTTATACACATTTTTACAAAAGAACAAGGCGTTATAGAAGTGTCCGTCAGAGGTGGGCAAAAAATGCTCAGTAAAAATGCTGGTGCAATTCAGCTATATGCTTATTCGGAATTTTCTATGCGTTTTGATAAGGGTAAATATTTCCTTGATAGCAGTGAACCAATAAAATTTTTTTATGGAATAAGGGACGATTTGGAGTCCCTTGCGTTGGCACAATACATCAGCGAGGTTGTTATATATGTTACGGGGCATAATGAACAGAAAACTGATGTGATGCGCCTATTGCTAAATGTTCTTTACTATCTTTCTGAAAAAACTCGTCGGTTTGATTTCTTGAAACCAGTCTTTGAAATGCGTTTTATGACAGAAATAGGAATGATGCCTGACATCGTTTGTTGTGCGTCTTGTATGTCGTATACTGCTAATGAAATGTATTTTGATATTATGAGTACTAAAATTTATTGCAGTGATTGTATTAAACCGACGTATGATGATACTCTCGTAAGAGTTCCGTCATCTATAGTACACGCACTCAGGCATATAGTTTTTGCGGATTTTGACAGGCTTTTTAATTTTAAGCTGTCTGATGTAAATATGAAAAAATTAGGGCAGATTACTGAAAAGTATCTGCTTATACATTTAGGAAGAGAATTTAAAACACTGGACTTTTATAGTTCACTGGGTAATTGATTATGAATAAATATTTTAAAACACTTGAACTACATAAGATACTTAAAATGCTGTCTGACATGGCAGCTAATGATAAAACAAGACAAATGGCTCTTGAGTTAGAACCATGTACGGATTACGATACGGTATGCCTTGAAATGGATAAGACCTCTCAGGCGTTAAGCTTGGCAATCAGCTATGGCACACCGCCTTTTTATGATATTAAGGATACAAGTGCATCATTAAGACGTGCATCATCGGGTGCGAGAATATCACTGAAAGAGCTATTGGCAATCAAAAATATTCTTGGACAGATTGGAACACTTGCGGATTGGTATTCTCATTGTGAAAATGTTGAAACAGAGCTTGATTATCTGTTTTCAAGCTTGCGTCCGAATAAATATTTGCAGGAAAAGCTTGACCGTTCAATTATTTCGGAAGATGAAATTTCTGATGCGGCAAGTCCGGAGCTTGCGGCAATAAGACGCAAAATAAATCGTGCTGGCTCAAAACTTCGAGAAACTCTTGATAAAATGATACGCTCTGAAAGTGTGCAAAAATCACTTCAGGAAAATATTGTTACAATGAGAGATGGAAGGTTTGTTCTTCCTGTTAAGGCTGAGTGCAGAGGGAAAATTCAAGGCTTGATACACTCTTCTTCTGCGACTGGACAGACTGTCTTTGTTGAACCAATGTCAGTCGTTGAGGCAAACAACGATATAAGAATGCTTGAGGGACAGGAACAGGAGGAAATCGAGAGAATTCTGACTGAGCTTTGTCGTGAATGCGGTGAATCTGCTGATGAAATTATTGGTGGATACGATGTCTGCACAGAGCTTAACCTTTACTTTGCAAAGGCAAATCTTGGAGCAAAAATGAAAGCGTGTGCGCCAGAAATCACTTGTGACGGAAAGCTTTGCCTTAATAAAGCTAGACATCCGCTTCTTGATGCGAAAAAGGCAGTGCCTATTGATATAAATATCGGCGAGAATTATAATGCACTTATAATCACCGGCCCTAATACTGGTGGTAAAACTGTTGCGTTGAAAACAGCAGGGTTGCTTTCGGCTATGGTTATGTGTGGTATGCTAATACCAGTTTCTGATGGAAGCAGTGTGTCTGTGTTTAGTCACATTCTTGCGGATATCGGTGATAATCAGAGTATTGAGCAGAGCCTTTCAACGTTTTCATCGCATACAAATAAGGTTATTGAAATTATTGAGCTTGCACATGAAAATTCACTAGTTTTACTGGACGAATTAGGTTCGGGTACAGATCCAGTTGAGGGTGCGGCACTTGCAATTTCCATAATTGAAAGATTAAAGGATCAGGGTGCGAAACTAATGGTTTCAACTCACTATCAGGAATTGAAGCTTTATGCTATTGAGGGCAGTGATGTTGAAAATGCGAGCTGTGAGTTTAATCCTGAAACACTTCGTCCGACATATCGGCTTATTACAGGTTCACCAGGAAAGTCTAATGCATTTTCGATTTCTTCTTCATTGGGTATGCCTGATGATATAATTGAATCTGCAAAGAAGCTTGTGAGCGAAGAAAATACTCGCTTTGAAACCGTTGTAGCACAGCTTGAGGATGCAAGGCGTCAGCTTGACCAGCAAAATGATGAGCTTAGAAGGCTGAAGAGGGAAGCAGAGGAAAATAACTTAAAGCTAAAGGCAGAGCTTGAGGCGATTGAGAAAAACAAGGAACAACAGCTCGAACAGGCAAGACTTAGTGCAATGAGCATAATCGAAAGCGTTAAGGCAGAATCTAACAGTCTTATCGACGAGCTTGAGGCGATAAAAAAAGACAAAGACAAAAAGGATTTCTCAAAAAGATATTCTGACGTTAAAACGCAGAGTAAGCAAAGCTTTAACCGTATGTATGATATGGCAAATCCGATTACTGAAAAAAGTAACGATGGTTATACTCTCCCAAGAAAGCTTAAAAAGGGTGATACTGTTTTAGTTCGTGATATAGATAAAAAGGGTACTGTTTGCAGTGAACCTGACGAAAATGGAAATGTTTTTGTACAGATGGGAATTATGAAAACTAAGGTTTCTATTTTACAGTTAAAGCTTTTGGATGAACAAAAGGTGACTTATAAAAGCAAGCCAGTTTCTAGCAGAAATATTAAAAGCAAAATGGAAAGAAAAGGAACTATGGAACTTGATATCAGAGGTCATGCATCTGATGAGGGGGTTTATGAAATGGAAGCGTTTATTGATAGCGCTGTTCTTTCTGGGATTTCTATGGTTACTATTATTCATGGTAAGGGTACAGGTGTGTTGCGTGCGGCAATTCATCAGCGTCTGAAGTCAATGAAACAGGTTAAGAGTTTTAGAGTTGGGCTTTATGGTGAGGGTGAGAATGGTGTTACCATTGTTGAGTTGAAGTAGCAGATGCCGTTCGCCGTTTGGCGAGGATAGTTTAATTGCCCCGACGAATGTCGCATAGTTTAGGTCAACCCTTTTTAAAGGGTTGCAGGGTCAAGGGACGGAGTCCTTGTCGCTCGTCGCAACGAGCGAAACTCCTTATCGTTTAAGAGTATTTTTTCTTTGGTTCTTTTCTTTTTTGCGATAGAAAAAAGAAAGAACGGAGAACTCGTGAATAGTTTGAGGATTAGTTGAGTTGCTAGACTTAGTTATTCTGAAGTTTACGGAACGTCGAGGACGCTGTTCCCTACAAAATTTTGCTCTTAGGCTTAGTAAACTCGCAAGATTAAGACTTTCTGACGTTTTAAAAATCTGAATAAAAAAACGATAAAAAATGTCAAGCGTTCTATCTTTAGAATGCTTGACATTTTTTTGTTTTATCAAAAAAATAATTAATGCAATATTTATTGTATGTTGAAATATAAATATTGTATATCATCTAATACAAATTGTTAAGACTTTCTGTTAAAATTAATATAGAAAGTCGGTGATAGAATGAAACAACAGCATTTAGAAAAGTACAAAAAATTAGGATTGAAAATTAGCTATTATAGAAAAATGAGTGGTTTAACACAAGAAGAGCTTGCTGAGAAAATCAATAAAAGTTTATCTTTTATTGGTGCAGTTGAAGCACCGAATGTTGATAGAAGCGTATCTCTTGATACTCTTTTTGATATATCAGATATTTTAAATATCCCACCAAATAAATTTTTTATTGATGATTACATTTTAATAGGTGGTAAGTAGTTTGAATATAAGAAAAAAGAAGGCTTTCTTTATACACAATCCAAGAAGAATAGAAGATTTACGCAAACCTCATTTGTTTGATGAAGAACATGAGTATGAAGTTGTAAAAAAGATTGAACTTACAACAATTGACTACGAAAATTTTATTACTGATATGCGTGCAGATAGAGAATTTATAGAAAATAATTCAGAGTTTTGCTCTGAAGGTGAGGTGTTACGTTGCTTATTTATATGCAGACAAGGTAGTTCAGAAGGGATATTAGTTGTTCCAGAATATATTTCTTTTGTCAAAATGGCTGGGTACATACAAGGAGTTGACGTTTCGGAATTTCCGAAAAACTAACCCTGCTGAACGGCGAATCTGCTAGCAAGATATGTGCAAAGCCGTCAGGCGGGCTTTGTGCGGTGTTGCCTTAACTAACAACACGCAAAGCGAAGCGAATATAGTTTAGGTCAACCCTTTTTAAAGGGTTGCGGGTTTCCAAAGGCAGAGCCTTGGTCGCTCCGCAGAGCGAAATCTTATAGCCGTAGGGCGCATTTTTTCTAGTGAAGCAACGTGACGCTGCACCCAATCGCCGTTCGGCGGGGTTAGGTTTAGGGACAATTTTGAAACGTCAGAACAACTCACTCTTGGGAGTTTAATACCCCTAAGAGCCATAACAACTAAACCTATCAACTTAACTAACCCTCAAACCCTTAACGAGTTCTAGTTCTTTCTTTTTTATATCGCAAAATAGAAAGAGCCAAAGAAAAAATGCTCTTGAACGATAAAGCGTTTCGCTCTCTGCGGAGAACGACCAAAGGCGCTGCCTTTGGAAACTGCGATTTTTTGAAAAAAATCGAGTAAAACTTTTGATTCGCCATTCGGCGGGGATAGCAAATTTTCAAACATTGCAAAAAACTTTTTGAAAATTTTAAAAACCCCTTGACAAAACCTTCAAAATATTATATTATTAGAGTATACAAATGCAATGACGGGAAATAAAACCACAGTTGGATTTTCAGAGAGCTGTCGCTTGGTGTAAGGCAGTATTCCAAAATGGTCATAACTCATCCCTGAGCAGTTCACGCTGAAAGCTTTCGCAATTAGGCTGAAACGGGTTCTCCCGTTATAGAGATACGCATTGACAGATGCGACAGAGCGGGTGCAGTATTTCTGTATCAAAAAGAGTGGTACCGTGGAGTTATTATGCTTCACCTCTTTATTTAACATAAGAGGTGGAGCTTTTTTGTTGCATCTCTGAATAAAACATGAAAGGTAGATGTATAATGAAAAATTTTGAAAAGTACACAAGACAATATTTCCCTGTAAAAAACGCCCCAATGAAATGGACACAGAAGGACTATGTTGACCATGCTCCGATTTGGTGCAGCGTTGACCTGAGAGATGGTAATCAGGCACTTATTAATCCTATGACATTGGATGAAAAGCTGGAATTTTTCAA
>JAVBRC010000155.1:0-21133 GCA_031548405.1 Oscillospiraceae bacterium
CCAAATAATTTATAAGTGCATACCTTTATTATTATAACATAAGCAGTTGATTTTTTCTACACAAATCTTTACGTCAAATGACACTTCTACAATTTCTACAAATTATCTCAATTTTTGTGGGCAAAATTGTAAAAAATCACCTGAAATTAATCCGAATTCAATCCCCTCACGTTCACCATTTATCGCATTTCTTATTGATGGACCATGAAGATGACCATACCAGCAATATTTCACATTAAATTTGAACAGAACATCAAGAATATCGTAATTAATGCTGTTACCATAAATAGGCGGATAATGCATAAACACAAGCGGTTCAAGACCGACATTAACTGCCGGTTCAATTGAAGCTGTCAATCTTCCAGCTTCTCTTGAAAGAACCTTTGCATCTGCTGCCTCTCCCGGCATATTTACCCAACCTCTTGTGCCGCAGATTGCATATTTTTCGTAAATGAAGTAATTGTTGTGCAGAATTTCAAGAGAATCAAATCCCCACTCGGAGAAAGTGTCCTCCATTTTTTTTCGTGACCCCCACCAATAGTCATGATTTCCTTTAAGAATAATTTTCTTTCCGGGCATTTCATGAATCCATTTGAAATCTTCATAAGCGTCCCTTATATTCATAGCCCATGAAATATCACCAGCGAGTACAATAGTATCATTTTCTGACACTTCCCTACGCCAGTTTTCTTCCAGCATCTGCATATAATTTTCCCAGCCCCTGAAGATATCCATAGGCTTTGATTTAACACTCAAAGCAAGATGAAGATCACCAATTGTAAATAATGACATTAGATAAGACCAAAATCCTTAAGAACGTAGCTGTTCATATCAGATTTTTCTATTGAACCGTCGAATCTTCTTTCCTTATCCTTCAAATCAGCTAGTGCTTCTGGAATTGGAAGATTTGAAAGTTCTGCAAGCTTATCAACCATATCATATTCATCAAGATCAGATTTTTTACCCTCTAGTGCCTCAAGAACGCTCTCACTAAACTTGTAAGGGCTTGCTGTTGATGCAATAAGAGTCTTTGTCATATCGCCAGTTGCATTTTTATAGTCCTCATAAACCTTAACTGCAACAGCTGTATGTGTATCGCAAGTATATGAATACTTGTCATAAATTTTCTTAATAGTATCCTTAGTCTGCTCATCATCACAGAAACCACCAAAGAATTCGTCCTTCAGAATCTTCTTAACTTCATCTGTAACCTCATACTTACCAGTTGTAGCAAGGCTTTCAAACCATTCCTTTATCTGAGCGTCATTCTGACCAGTAAGGATATAAAGAAGTCTTTCAAGGTTACTTGAAATAAGAATATCCATTGAAGGTGAACAAGTCGCATAGAAATCTCTGTTTCTGTCATATACGCCAGTTTCAAGAAAGTCTGCCAAAACCTTGTTTACATTTGAAGCACAGATCAGCTTGTTAATTGGAAGTCCCATTTCCTTTGCATAGTAAGCAGCAAGAATATTTCCGAAGTTACCTGTTGGAACAACAACGTTAATCTTGTCGCCAAGAGCTATTTCACCGCTTTCTGCAAGTGAAGCATATGAAGAAATATAGTAAACAACCTGTGGAACAAGTCTTCCCCAGTTGATTGAATTTGCACTTGAGAACATAAGTCCTGCCGCATTCATTTTTTCCTTGATTTCTTCATCAGTAAAGATCATCTTAACGCCGCTCTGACAATCATCAAAGTTACCCTTAACTGCACATACACCAACGTTTGAACCAGCCTGAGTTGTCATCTGTCTTTTCTGCATTGGGCTAACACCATCTTCAGGATAGAATACCAAAATCTGTGTACCCTCGACGTCCTTAAATCCGTCCAAAGCTGCCTTTCCAGTATCACCAGAAGTAGCAACAAGAATTATAATCTTCTTATCAAGATTAATCTTCTTAGCTGATGTTGTAAGGAAATATGGTAAAATCTGAAGAGCCATATCCTTAAATGCACAAGTTGGCCCATGCCAAAGCTCAAGCATATATGTACCATCAAAAAGCTCTGACATTTCAGCAATACTTTCTGTTTCAAAAGCTTTTGTGCTGTATGCGTTATCAGTACAATACTGAATTTCTGCATCAGTAAAATCAGTCAGATATTTTTTAAAGATATAAGCAGCTCTGCATGAGTAATTCAGTCCTGCAAGATACTTAATTTCATCAAGTGTAATTTCTGGAATTGATTCAGGTACAAACAGACCGCCCTCTTCAGAAATTCCCTGTGTAATTGCAACTGCACTGTCAACCTTAATGTTGCTGTTTCTAGTACTTTTATAATACATAAATACCACCCTTTGTATTTTCTTATCATCTGCCCGAACCATCGAAGGCATTTGATATATATTCAAGGCTCAGGCTTTCCCCGTTATATGAGCTTACAAAAGCTGCATCAAACCTAGGTTGAAGCTTACAGCCTGTTTTTCTTATAAATTGTTCAGCAGATTTTATTATCCTCCGCTGTTTTTTTCTGTCAATTGCTGTTTCAAGGTTACTGCCGTTAGTACGATATTTTATCTCAACGAAGCATATATACTCACCAAAAGAAGCAATAATATCTGCTTCCCCACCATCAGCATTATAATTTCGTTTCACAATTTTGTAACCCTTTTTTTCAAGATGATGATAGACAAACATCTCAGCATTTTCACCAAAATTACTTCTTTTCATATATTTTTCTCAAAAAAGACATTCTGTGATATGGACATGGCCCAAGCTCAAGAATTTTTTCTCTATGCAGCTTTGTTCCATAGCCTTTATGCTTTTCAAAGCCATACTGTGGATATTTTTCAGCAATTTCAAGCATATACCTGTCCCTTGCAACCTTTGCAAGAATTGATGCCGCTGCTATTGATGCACTGTTGGCATCGCCCTTAACAAGCGTCCGAACCTCACATGGAAGATCTGGGGCTTTATTTCCGTCAGCAATAGCAAGTGCCGGCAAATGTTCAAGTCCCAAAACTGCTCTTCTCATCGCAAGCATAGCCGCATTAAGAATATTAATATCCTCAATTTCTGCAATAGTAGCCTTGGCAATACAGTAATCAATTGATTTTTCAATTATTTCATCATACAAAAGCTCACGCTTTTTTTCTGAAAGCTTTTTGCTGTCATTTAACCCCTCAATAGGATTTTCAGGGTCAAGTATAACAGCTGCTGCATAAACATCACCTGCAAGCGGCCCTCTGCCTGCCTCATCAATGCCACAGAAGTTAGCACCAATACTGTTTCCGACTGCTTCGTCATACTCTAAAAGAGGGCTGACCGTCATTACTCTACCTCCTCAGGAAGTTCAAGAGTAATTCTTCCAAGCTTACCGCTTCTATATTCATCAAGAAGTGTTATTGCAGCTCTTTCAGTATTTACCTCTCCGCCAGAAATAAGCATTCCTCTTTTTCTGCCAAGCTTTTCGAGAAGTTCAAAGCCTTCGCCTTCAGTATCAATTTTATATCTATCAACGAGTGCCCTCGGACTATGCACAGCAAGATTTTCAAGCAAGAATGATGCAAGTGCTTCAATATCAAGAATATCGTCCTTAACAGCACCAGTAAAAGCAAGCTTTCTTGCAACGTCCTGATCTTCAAATTTCGGCCAGAGAACACCTGGCATATCAAGCATTTCAACGTTTTCGCCAAATTTAACCCACTGTTTAGTACGGGTAACACCTGGTCTGTCCTCAACCTTTGTTTTTTTACTCTTAGACATTCTGTTTATAAAAGAAGATTTTCCAATATTCGGAATACCAACAATCATAAGTCTTATTGGTGCGCCGTCAATGCCCTTTGCGTGACGCCTTTCCATAAGGTCTTTTAGCAAAACATTTTTAACAGTCGGCAGGAAATTTTTAAGTCCGTTACCGCTTTTACAATCGGCTTTCAGCACTACAAAGCCCTTAGCTTCATAAAATTTAATCCACTTCTCTGTCGCTCTGTCGTCAGCCATATCTGACTTGTTTAGCAAAAGCATTCTTGGCTTGTTGTTAACAAGTTTGTCTATTTCCGGATTACGGCTTGACAATGGTATTCTAGCATCAAGTATTTCAACAATACCGTCAACCAACGTCAGATTAGCCTGTATCATTCTTCGGGTTTTGGTCATATGACCAGGAAACCACTGTATGGTAGCCATTTCAGCCATTTTCAATCCCCCATTTAATCAATTCCACCAAAACTTCCAAAAGGGAAAATTCGCAGTATTGCCTTTCCTACAATATCGTCCTCGGCAACAAGTCCGATTTCAGGATGACGGCTGTCCTTAGAAAGATTTCTGTTATCACCCATTACAAAAACGTAACCATCTGGAATATTCAACGGATATGTAAAGGCATACTCATCTCGTGTAGTAAGCTCGCTGATATAAGCCTCATCAAGTGGCTCACCATCAACAAATACATTACCCTTTTCAAAGTCTATATCAACGGTTTGTCCACCAGTTGCGATAACTCTTTTTACGATTGATTTTTCAAGTCCTTTACTTTCAACAACTTTTCCACTCTCAGCAATAAGGTAAGCATTTTCACTGTTAATTACAACTACATCACCATTATCAGGCTTATAGCCAATTGATCGGACAATAAGCTTATCGTCATTTTCAAGTGTTGGTGACATTGAAGTACCATTAACAACCACAACTTTTATCACATATGTGAAAATCATCATGATACAAAGAACAACTGCAAGCATCGCCTCGAAAGTTTCAAGAACATCGTTTAATGTAATACGATTTTGATTTGAAACATTGTAAGATTTTTCATATTCATCATTTCCACCGTCATCATCATATTCATCAGATTCAAGATATTCCTCAGGTTCAAAATATGATTCTTTAGGCTGTTCTTCTTCTGAAATTTTATAAATTTTAATTTCAGAATTATTTATTAAATTCTCTTTAGAATTATTTTCAAAATTATTTATACTTTCAACAGGTATATGCTTAACAACTGGCATCTCAACTGGCTTTTGAATTGTATTTTCAAACGGCTGTGCTGCTTCTTCCTGCATTTTTCGTGCAAGCTTTGTTTCCTCAATTTTCTTAGCAATTCTAGCCTTTACAATTTCAGCCTTTTGTGCCTCTGTTAACACACGATTTGAATTACCATTTACATTTACTGGTCTTTCCTGTGTGGTAACAGACACATTGGTTTTAACCTGTGTCGTTACAGGCCTTGAAGTTGCGGCAGTCTGAGCAGGTTGTCTAACCGCTTTTTTTGGTGTATATGGATTCTTTGCGGTTTCTGCAAGTATCCTTTCAAGAGCGTCATCACGACTTTCTCTTGATGGTCGTCTGTCATTCATATTTTTTTACACCCCAAAAATTTATCAGTCAATAACTTTTAATGTTTCAAACGGATAAAATCTCAAAACAGCTTCTCCAAGTACGTCCTCAGTTTTAACAAAGCCAACGTGAGGATCACGACTATCCGTTGAATTATTTCTATTATCACCCATTACAAAGATATATCCATCTGGAACAGTAACCGGATAATCAAATGCACCAGTGTTAAGATATGTTGGTTCCTTTATATAGTTTTCAGAAAGAGTTTCACCGTCAACAGTAACGATACCATTTTCAAAATCAATATCAACGGTCTGTCCGCCTGTTGCAATAACACGCTTTATAAGTCTTTTACCAAGACTATCTCCGTTTGTCAACTCATCACTGTCATCGTATTTATAAATGTGAGATTCATCATTTTCAATAATAACAACATCTCCAGCTTTTGGTGTATAGAAAAAAGTTGTCATAATCAACTTATCACCATCCTGAAGAGTAGGATTCATTGAAGTTCCGTCAACTGTTACTGGTCTGCATATAAACGTAAAGATAAGCAGAACCGCAAAGATTGATGTTATAATTGATTCTAGAATTTCCATAAAATCATTGAGTGTATTTTTAGGTTCCTGAAGTTTTTCTGTTTTGATTTCTTCTATTTTCTGCTGCTCTTCCATTCACTTTTCCTCAATTCATAAATTAATAGCAAAAAAGGGACTTAATCGTCCCTTGTGCAGACATAAAGCAAAGCGACATAAGTCGCCCTGCTAGTAATGTCATTTTATTTCTTGATCTGCTCTTTAACCTTAGCTGCTTTACCAACTCTGTCACGCAGATAATATAGCTTAGCTCTACGAACTCTACCATATCTTACAATATCAACCTTGTCAACAATTGGGGAGTGAAGTGGGAATACTCTTTCGATTCCACAACCATGTGCTACACGTCTAACTGTAAATGTTTCGCTGATTCCGCCATGCTTCTTAGCGATAACAGTACCTTCAAAAATCTGGATACGGCTCTTGTCGCCTTCCTTGATTCTTACGTGTACCTTAACAGTATCACCTACTGAAAATTCTGGTGCTACTTCCTTCTTGCTTGCGCCACTGATGATTTCTAATGCGTTCATTTCAATTTCCTCCTGATTTTCGGCATTCTTACCACATTTATATAGAATTTAATTTTTAAAATTCCTGTAGCAGCGGACTGCCTTGTTTAATGTCATTTTACTGGCATAAACTCTCGTATTGGCATAAATATACCTACACGGATTTTAAATGCCCTATTATCATATCATATAATTACATAAATTGCAAGAGTTTTCAAAAATTTTATCATAAAAAATTTGCGTTATTTCACTATCAATGGTATAATATTTTTAAACAATAAGAATGGAGATTTATATGAAACTTGCTATTTTCGATTTAGACGGCACATTAATAAATTCGCTCACTGATATTGCCGAGGCTACAAACTATTCAATGAGAGCTCTTGGGTTTGCTGAGCATCCGCTAAGCTCCTTTAATATGATGGTAGGCGGCGGATTAAAAGCATTAATCGAACATGCTTTACCAGACGGTAGAGAAGATTACTTTGAGGAAGCACTTGAAATATATAACAACTATTATAATGAGAACTATACTGTAAAGACTTACGTTTATGACGGGATTAAAAAGGTTCTTGAAGAATTAAGACAAAAAGAAATCCTGCTTGCAGTCGCCTCCAATAAAACTCATCATTTTACTGAAAACATTGTCAAGCACTATTTCGGTGATGAGCTTTTTACTGTTGTATACGGAAAATCGGATACAAGACCAGCAAAACCCGATCCAGCGATAATCCATACTATTATAGACAAGCTTGGTATTGACGCAGATGAAGCTGTCATGATAGGAGATTCATCAATTGATATTAAAACCGGAAAAAATGCTAGAATAAGGACAATAGGTTGCCTTTGGGGGTTCAGGACGTTCAATGAGCTTTCTAAGGCAGGAGCTGATCATATTGTTGAAAAGCCTGAAGATATTTTGAAACTCTTAGTTAACTAACCACGCCGAATGGCAAGAAAGTTAAGGCAATACCGCACAAAGATTGTGCGAATATTGCGACGTCAGATTTTTCGTTAGATTGTATAAAAAATCCGAAGGCATACTGGCGTATGTAAGGAGTTTTTGTGCAAGATTACGGAAAATCTGCTAGCAAGATATGTACAAAGCCGTCAGGCGGGCTTTGTACGGTGTTGCCTTAACTAACTGCCTGCAAAGCGAATCGACATCAAAAGTTTACTCAATTTTTTCAAAATGCCCGACAGGGACAATTTTAAAACGTCAGAAAGTCTAAATCAAGCGAGTTGACTAAACCAAAAAGTCAGAAAAACTAAGTTTGACAACTCAACTAAAATCCAACCCCTTAACGAGTTCCTGTTCTTTCTTTTTTCTATCGCAAAAAAGAAAGAACCAAAGAAAAATGCTCTTGAACGATAAAGCTTTTCGCTCGTTGCGACGAACGACCAAGGCTCTGCCTTTGGAAACCGCAACCCTTTAAAAAGGGTTGACCTAAACTATTTTCGCTTCGCTTTGCGTGCAGTTAGTTAACTTTGACCGCCGAACGGCGATTCGCACAGCGTCACGTTACCTGATTATCGCATAAAAAAAGTATTGCAATTTCCCGTATAAAATGTTATAATTTCATATACATTGTATAATGTATTAATATTATAATGTTAATTATAATCAAATTTGCTTACTAACATAACAGCAGAAATGGAGAATATTATGGGACTTATTAAAGCAGCAATTTCATCTGTTGGCAGTACATTTGCTGATCAATGGAAAGAATTTATTTACTGTGATTCAATCGCAAACGATATTTTGGTTGTCAGAGGACATAAAAAAGTTAGTAAAGGTTCAAACACTAAGGGTAACGATAACGTAATTTCTAATGGAAGCGGAATCGCTGTTGCTGACGGACAATGCATGATTATCGTTGAAAACGGAAAAATAGTTGAATTTTGTGCTGAAGCTGGTAAATTTACATATGACACTTCATCTGAACCTAGCCTTTTTACTGGCGGTTTAGGTAAAGGTATCATAAACACCTTTAAAACAATTGGCAAACGCTTCACTTACGGCGGTGATGCCGGAACAGATCAGCGTGTTTACTATTTCAACACTAAGGAGCTTATTGACAATAAATTTGGAACACCTAACCCTGTTCCTTTCAGAGTTGTTGATACAAACATCGGTCTTGACGTAGATATTACAGTACGTTGTAACGGAACTTATTCATACAAGATTATTGATCCTATTCTTTTCTAGACAAACGTTTGTGGTAACGTTTCAGAAGAATATAACCGTGAAGAAATTGATCGCCAGTTAAAGTCTGAATTCTTAAATGCACTTCAGCCAGCATTTGCAAAAATTTCTGAACTTGGTATAAGATACAGCGCACTTCCTGGGCATACTCAGGAACTTTGCGATGCTATGAACAACGAATTGAATACAAAGTGGCAGGGACTCAGAGGTCTTGAAATTGTTACAATTGGTGTTAATTCTGTAACTGCACCTAAAGAAGACGAGGACATGATTAAGGATCTTCAGAAAACTGCTGTATTCAGAAATGCTAATATGGCTGGTGCGGCTATGGTAGGTGCACAGGCAGACGCTATGAGAGCAGCTGCTTCAAACACTGGCGGGGCTATGACTGGATTTATGGGAATGAACATGGCTCAACAGGCCGGCGGAATAAATGCACAGGATTTATTTAATATGGGACAGCAACAGGCAGCACAGCAGCAAGCTGCGGCACAACAGGCAGCAGCTCAACAAGCTGCTCAACAGCCAAGTGCTCCATCTGTCAACAGTTGGAAATGCTCATGTGGTGCTGCAAATACTGCAAAGTTCTGTTCAGAATGTGGTTCTCCAAAGCCAGCAGACAACGGCTGGACTTGTTCATGTGGAACTGTAAATAAGGGCAAATTCTGTGCTGAATGCGGTAGTCAGAAGCCAGCTGGTATGCCTCTTTACAAATGTGATAAATGCGGCTGGGAACCTGAAGACCCAAAAAGTCCACCAAAATTCTGTCCTGAATGCGGAGATATATTTGATGCAAACGATATAAAATAATCATTCTAAAAAACTGTATAAGGACAATATGGTACAGGCATTGTGATGTATTGTCCTAAACTTATAATCCTATATTTAGAGGTGAAATGATGTCCACTTTATTAGAATATAAATGTCCTAAGTGTAGCGGTGCAATTGAATTTGACAGCTCCACACAAAATATGAAGTGCCCTTACTGTGATTCTGAATTTGACGTTGAAACTATGAAGGCCTATGACGATGCGCTTAATGCTGCACCAGATAGCATGGAATGGAATCTCAACAAAGAAAATCAATGGCGTGAAGATGAATTAAAGGGAATGTCAGTTTATGCGTGTGATTCCTGTGGTGGTGAAATAATCTGCGATCAGAATACTGCTGCGACTGCTTGTCCTTTCTGCGATAATCCTATTGTTATGAAGGGTAATTTTGCGAATGATCTTAAACCAGATTATGTAATTCCATTTAAACTTGATAAAAAGAAGGCAAAGGCTTCATTTAGTAACCATCTTAAAGGCAAAAAGCTTTTACCTAAGGTGTTCAAAACTGAAAATCATATTGATGAAATCAAGGGTGTATATGTACCATTCTGGCTTTTTGATTGTGATACAAATTCAGATGTTAATTTTAATGCAAGAAAAATTAAAAGCTGGAATTCAGGTCAGTACCAATACACAGAAACCAGCCATTTTCTCATTAAAAGGGGTGGTGAGGTTTCATTTAATCACATACCAGTTGATGGTTCAGAAAAAATGGCAGACGATTTAATGGAATCACTCGAACCATTTAATTTTAACGATGCTGTTGATTTTCAGACAGCCTATCTTGCTGGATATGTTGCTGATAAATACGATGTTTCGTCAGATGCAAGCATTGGACGTGCAAATCAACGTGTAAAAGTAAGCGTTGAAGATTACTTTAGAAGCCAGGTTAACGGGTATACCGGTGTAACTGTTCAAAGCTCGAATGTCAACTTTAAAAATGGCAAGGTTAAGTATGCGCTATATCCTGTATGGCTTTTAAACACAACCTGGAATAATCAGAAGTTCACATTTGCCATGAATGGTCAGACTGGAAAATTTGTCGGAAATCTCCCAACGGATAAGGGCCTTTTCTGGAAATGGTTTTTCGGAAGTTTCGGTATTGCTGTTGCAATTGCTGCAATAATCGGCTTATTATTTATATAGGAGGTAGAAGATGAAAAAAATATTAAACACACTTTTGCCAGCCATCTTATGCTTTTTTTGTATCACTATCTCTGTCAGTGCAGATGATCGATATGACTTTTTTAGTCCTTATGTACTTGACAATGCCGCTATTTTATCAAGTGATAAAGAGCTTGCAATAGAGCTTGAAAAAATTATTGATAAATACGGTGTTGATATTGTTGTTTTAACAGTTGATTCACTTGATGGCAAGACAGCAACTGAGTATGCTGATGATTTTTATGATTATAACGGCTATTCAGAGGACGGAATTCTTTTTCTTTTAAGCATGGAGGATCGTGACTGGGCAATTTCTACAAAGGGTTATGGCATAACTGCTTTCACAGACTATGGTCAGGATTACATATTTGAACAGATGAAGAGTGACCTTGGAGATGATAACTTTGATGATGCTATGTCAACATTCGCTTCACAGTGCAAAGATTTCTTAGAGCAAGCTGAAAATGATGAACCTTACGATACAAACAACAAAGCTGGCGATCCTAATTATAATATGGTTATTATAGCTTCAGTGGTATTTGGGTTAATAACTGCACTTATTGTAGTATTAGTTCTAAAGGGCCAGCTAAAGAGCGTTAAATTCAACAAAAATGCTAATTTATATATTAAGAGCGGTTCGGCAAAGGTTACGAACAGTCAAGATATATTCCTTTATAAAACCTTAACAAAGACAAAGATTGAATCTGACTCTTCATCTGGTGGCGGAAGTAGTACACATACTAGTTCTTCTGGTTCAACTCATGGTGGAAGTTCTGGAAAGTTCTAGCAATGCGACAATTAAATTATCCCCGCCGAACGGCGCATAAAAGTTTACTCAATTTTTTCAAAGATTGCGGTTTCCAAAGGCAGAGCCTTGGTCGCTCGTCGCAACGAGCGAAACGCCTTATCGTCAAGCGTCTTTTTCTTGTGAATTGTCGCCTTTAGGCGACAAAAGGGTTCTTTTTTACAAGTAAAAAAAGAACCCTAAGTATGCCTACGTCGAGTTCTATTAGCCTTTCAAAATGCCTGATAGGGACAATTTTGAAACGTCAGAACAACAAACCAGATAACCTAAAATAAAACCAAAGTCCATTAAGCTTTTAGATAATAAGCTTAATGGACTTTTTTGTTTTATGAAGTAACACTCAGACCGTCAGAAAAACTAACTCTATCAAGTCGAATAAATCTCAGACATTTCACGAGTTCTATGTTCTTTCTTTTTTCTATCGCAAAATAGAAAGAACCAAAGAAAAAATACTCTTGAACGATAAAGCTTTTCGCTCTCTGCGGAGAGCGACCAAGGCTCTGCCTTTGGAAACCGCAATTTTCGGCGGGGTTAGTAAACTTATTACCAATAAACGTCAATTAGATATCATTCCTGATAACATCATCAAATGTTTCTCTCTTGATAACAACCTTTGACTCGCCCTCATTTACAAATACAGTCGCTGGCTTTGGAATTCTATTATAATTCGAAGACATAGAATAGTTATAAGCACCAGTTGCACAAACTGCAATTATATCCCCTGGCACAGCCTTCTGGAGTGGCATTCCCTCACCAATAAGGTCACCGCTTTCACAACACTTTCCAGCTATAGTTACAACTGTATCTCTTGGCTCTGATGCCTTGTTTGCAACAAGTGCCTCGTATTCTGACTTGTAAAGTGCATATCTTGGATTGTCAATCATACCACCATCTATAGATACATAAGTTCTTATGTTTGGAATTTCCTTCACTCCACCACAGGTGTAAAGTGTTATTCCTGCTGGACCTGCCATCGAACGGCCTGGCTCAATAAGTATAAATGGCTGCTTAACTCCAAATTCTTCACAGCATTCCTTAACAGTAACAGAAACCTTTTCCATGTATGATTCATAAGGAACAGGATCATTATCAGCAGTGTATTTAATACCAAAACCACCACCAAGGTTAAGCTCGTCAATCTCATGACCTGTTTCAGCCTTAACATCAGAAATAAGCTTTAACATTACTCTTGCTGCCTCAACAAATGGATCAATATCAAAAATCTGAGAACCGATATGACAGTGTAGTCCCTTTAAGAATACGTTAGGGCAAGAAAGTGCCTTCTTAACTGCTTCCATTACTTCGCCAGTTTCAAGCGCAAATCCAAACTTACTGTCAATCTGACCAGTCTTTACAAAATCATGAGTATGCGCATCAAGACCCGGCTTAACTCGGAACATTATATTTGCCTTGATACCCTTTTGCTCAGCAATCTTATCGAGTCTTTCAAGTTCGTAGATATTATCAACAATAATTCTGCCAACTTTCATCTCAATTGCATATGCCAGCTCCTCGTTAGTCTTATTGTTACCATGAAAACAAATCTTCTCACAATCACATCCAGCAGTTACAGCTGTGTAAAGCTCGCCACCTGAAACAACATCAAGGCCAATACCTTCATCTTTCATAACTCTGCACATCTCTAAACAGCAAAAAGCCTTACTTGCGTAACAAACAAGTCCATCACCGCCATAAAATTTATCAATACTACTTTTAAAACTTTTGCATTGCTTTCTGATTAAAGCCTCGTCCATAACATAAAGAGGTGTACCATACTGCTTTGCAAGCTCAATTGTGTCTAATCCGCCAATTGTAAGATTGCCATTTTCATTAACACCAAGGTTTTCGGATACAAACATTTTCAACATTCCTTTCATTTCTTTTTTACTGCTCTGGAATTTCTTCAGTTCCATCAATTCCTTCAAGTTCATTCAGTTCATTAACGTCCTCAATCTCATTGAGTTCATCAACTCGCTCAATGCCGTCTATTTCATCGTCCTCCTGAGCAATATCTTCAATAATACCCCTGACCTCCTCAACACCCTCATAGGTCTGAGAAGAAAACGGTATAACATGAATATCATCAAAATATGGTATTTCAGTTTTAAAAGCTTCCATACGTTCTAATCGTTTCATTTTTTTTAGCTTATCAGCCTTTGTCAAAATAATGACAAACGGCAATTCTGCTTCAACCAAGTAATCTATCATGTGCAAATCGTCTGCTGATGGTGCATGACGCATATCAATCAAAAGGAAAACCAACCTTAAATCTCTGTCTGAATTGAGATAGCCCTCGATTAACGTAGCCCATCGGCTTTTTTCTGTTTTTGCAACCTTTGCATAGCCATATCCAGGCAAGTCAGCAAAGTATACATTCTCAAGACCGTAAAAATTTATTGTTGCAGTCTTTCCAGGAACTGAACTTACTCTCGCAAGATTTTTCCTATTGAATATTTTATTTATAAGTGTAGACTTTCCCACATTTGATCTTCCGGCAAACGCAATTTCAATGCGGTCACAAGGTGGAATCTGTGAGAATTTACCATATGAAGCTTTAAATTCAGCGTGATTATAATTCATTCAATCACTCCTTTTATGAAGTCGCATTAACATTCCACCATGGTAAGCCATACAAATAAACCATGGCGAAATATCAATTAATTTTTTTCTATTCAGAATCAGTCTTGCATAATGCAGTATCAAGAACTGTTTCTAATTTTGAGGCGAATACAAATTCCAAAGCAGACTTAACTACATCGTCGATTTCATCAAGATCTCCCCTATTTGCCTCTGGAACAATAACTGTTTTAAGCCCTGCTTTAAATGCAGCCATTGTTTTTTCACGAAGTCCGCCGATTGGCAGAACCTTTCCGTGAAGTGTTATTTCCCCTGTCATTGCAACATCGCTTCTAACTGGGATTCCTGAAAGTGCAGAAGTCAAAGCCGTCACCATAGTAACACCAGCAGACGGGCCGTCCTTTGGAATTGCTCCCTCTGGTGCATGAATATGAATATCCTTTGTCTTATAAAAATCTTCAGCAATATTATATTTTTTGGCAATACTTCTGACATAGCTTATTGCAATCTTTGCGCTCTCCTTCATAACATCACCCAAAGAGCCGGTAATTTCAATATTACCAGTACCATCAAGGATAAGCACTTCAAGAGGCATCAGAACACCGCCGACTGATGTCCATGCAAGACCGTTAACAACACCGATTTCATTTTTCTCAAGTCTTTCATCAGGAAGATATTTTTTTGCACCAAGATAAGTTGTAAGATTTTTTTCAGTAAAGCTTACCTTTTTCATTTCTCCAGAAACAATTGCCTTTGCAGCTTTTCTGCAAAGTGAGGCAGAAATTCTTTCAAGGTTTCTGACACCCGATTCCTTAGTATAGAAATCTATCAGCTCATAGATTACACCATCGCTAATCTTTATCTGAGAAGCCTTTAAACCATGCTTCTTAATTTGCTTTGGAATAAGGTGTTCCTTAGCAATATGGAATTTTTCTTCCCTGGTATAGCTTGTCAGTTCAATAAGCTCCATTCTGTCAAGAAGTGGGGCTGGGATAGTATCAGTAGTATTTGCAGTTGTTACAAATAAAACATGACTAAGATCAAACGGTAATTCAATATAGTGATCACGGAATTCCTTATTCTGTTCACCATCAAGAACTTCAAGCATTGCCGAAGCTGGGTCACCTCTGAAATCATTGCCCATCTTGTCAATTTCATCAAAAAGTACAAGCGGATTATTTGTACCAGAAGTTTTCATAGCGTTCATAATTCTTCCAGGCATTGCTCCGACATAAGTTTTTCTATGTCCTCTTATGTCTGATTCATCTCGCACACCGCCGAGTGAAACTCTGACATACTGCCTGCCAAGTGACTTCGCAATTGAGCGTCCTATTGAAGTTTTTCCGACACCCGGAGGGCCAACTAAACAAATAATCTGGCCAGTAACCTCAGGCATAAGACCATGTACAGCTATACTCTCAAGAATTCTGTCCTTAACCTTTTTCATTCCATAATGATCTTTATCAAGAACCTTTGCAGCCTTATTAATATCAAGCTTAGTCTTAGTTGATTTATTCCAAGGCAGTTCAAGAACAGTATCAAGATAATTTCTTATAACAAATGCTTCCTGTGAAGATGAAGGAACCTTCATAAGTCTTTCAGTTTCCTTAATAAGCTTTTCAGTGTTTTCTTCTGAAAGCTTCAAAGCAAAAATCTTATCCATATAATCATATGCTTCATCTGGGCTTTCTTCATCTGACTCGCCTAGCTGCTGAGAAATAACTCTCATTTGTTCTCTCAAGTAATATTCACGCTGGTGCTGGTCAAGGTTTTCTCTGACTTCGGTCTGGATTTCCTTTTCAATCTCCAGAACCTCAACTTCCTTAACAAGGCAACCGTAAAGCATACCCAAACGCTTCATTATATTTGATTCTTCAAGTAAATCCTGCTTATCAAAAAAATCAATATTCATATTATAAGCAATATTTTCAAACAACTTATAAGAATCCGTCTGATTCATAATTGATGCCACAAGTTCTTTCGGCATTTTTGGAACAAGTGAACTATAGCGTTCAAAAATATCTTTAATAGAGCGGATAATTGCAGTATTTTCAGCTGGATCTGGCTTAAACTTACTGTAATCTGAGAGCTTTTTAACATTACATTTCAGCATTCCATCTTCTTCTTTTAAATCCAGAACCTTTGCTCTGTAAACACCCTCAACAAGAACCCTCATCATATTATTAGGAGTTTTCAATGTCTGCCTTATTTCAGCAACAACACCAACTTTATATAAATCATCATTTTTAGGTTCTTCAACATAAACGTCTTTCTGAGCTGTCAAAAAAATCATTCTATCTTTTTTGAGTACTTCTTCAACGGCTTTAATTGAAATATCCCTTGCAACATCGAAATGCATAATCATTCTAGGAAAACAAACAAGTCCCCTCATTGCAACTGCCGGCATATAGACAATTTCATTTTTTAATTCTTCCATAGTATATAATATGATATCCGAAAAACGGATATACTCTCCTTTCATACCGTAGATGCCATGTTTTTACGACAGTATTATATCATTATCTTTACTTTTATATAATGGTACATTTTATTATATCTTATTTTCGGTTTTTTTGCAAGTATTTGAAAGTAATCGATAAAAATAATCGACATTCGGATGAGAAGCTCTACTTACCCAACCGAATGGAGATTTAAATGTTTATTAATTACACAAGTTTACTAACGGTACGCACAGCGAAGCGAAGGAAGTTTAGGTCGACCCTTTTTAAAGGGGCAACGTGACACCGCACAAAGCCCGCCTGACGGCTTTGCACATATCTTGCTAGCAGATTTTCCGTAATCTTGCACAAAAATTCCTTGACATACGCCAGTATGCCTTCGGATTTTTTATACAATCTAACGAAAAATCTGACGTCGCAATATACGCACAATCTTTGGTATTGCCTTAAAAAATAGCATTAAAAATTTTATTCAGATATCATAATTCCAAAAAACTTACAACTATATGTTTATATAATAAAAACGAGGATACAAATCTTCATATCCTCGTTTCTCTCAATTTTTATTCTTTCTTGGTGGTTTCACATTGACATCTGGAGCAATATCCCCTTCAATTTTTCCATTCAGTTCTTCAAATTTTGCAATATTTTCACGAACAAGAACCAGTACATGACTATTAACTGAACGACCTTCATAATCAGCAACATATGCTATTTTATCCAACATTTCTTGCGGAAAACGAATAGTTACACCTTTTACATTCATAAAAATTCCTCCAATAGTTATATAATGACTTTATTTTATAATTTAAATATGATATAATGTTATTTATGGTTATACAATATAACCATAATTTTAATACAGGTGAAAATAAAATGAAAGCATTCTTTATACACAATCCAAGAAGAATAGAAGATTTACGCAAACCTCACTTAATTGAGGAAGAATATGAGTGTGAAATTGTTAAAAAGATTGAACTCACATCAATTGACTACGAAAATTTTATTACTGATATGTATGCTGACAGGCAATTTATAGAAAATAATTCTGAGCTTTGCTCTGAGGGTAAGGTGTTACGTTGTTTGTTTATATGCCAGAATGGAAATTCAGATGGAATATTAGTTGTTCCAGAATATACTTCTTTCGTAAAAATGGCTGCGTATATACAAGAATTTGATATTTCATAGTTTCCGAAAAATCATCCCCGCCGAACGGCGATTGGATGCAACGTCACGTTGCCCCTTTAAAAAGGGTTGGCCTAAACTATGCGACATTCGTCGGGGTTAGTTTTACTGGAATTTGCGGAACGTCGAGGACGCCGTTCCCTACAAGTTTTTGCTTTACGTTCGGTTAGTAAGCTTGTAAATGGCGATTGGCGGCAATGCCACGCTGCCACTTGAAAAATTCAGCAAAGTATATTATAATATAATTGCCAATAATATTTTATAAAAGAAAGGATGTAATATTTAATGAACGAATTTACCGAATTTGTTAGCCAGCTAGTAGAAAAGTTTTCCGAGTTTGGCGACATAATTGCTGCTTCGGCTTTGATAATTATAGATGTTTGCGCTCTCGTTATAATCGCATTTTGTGTTAAAGAGAAAAAAACTGTTCAGCAACAATGGAGCAGAGCCTCACGTCATATGATTTTAACAGATGCTACAGAAAGCTTTACCTTTACGCTTAATTCTCAAGAAATACTCATGGGAAGACATATTTCTACTGATCTCAGGTTTCCCGATTTATCAGTGTCAAGATATCACGCACTGCTAACCCTTGAAAATGGAATCTGGACACTTAAAGACCTTGATTCAAAATCTGGAACTTATGTAAATGGAATGAAAATCAAAGAACGTAAACTTAAAAATAACGATGAAATCATCATCGGAAAAAAGAAAATCTATTTAAGGAGGGTGAAAGCACAAAATGTATAAAAACGGACTTTCATACGGCGGAATAACCCTGCTTTCGCTGTTAACTCACATTTCACTTCTTGCTGTCGTGTTCATTAAGGGAAATTACGAATCAATTATTTCGCCAATTTTACTTTCATCAGTTATCATCGTGTCAGATGTACTTTATTTCTTTGTGCTCAAATTTTTAAAGCAAAACACTTACACACTTGACATTCTCTTGATAACATTACTTAATATGAGTGTTATTTTCCAATCATGCTTTGGTGGTGTTGGGTTTGCTTATAAGCATTTTATTTTCTCAGTTCTTGCACTCGCCTGCTGTCAGGCTGGGTTTAAACTCGTAGAAAATTATCTGTTTATTGAAAAATATAAATACGTTTTTTATGGAATATGCGGCGTACTTGTTGTTACAATATTGCTTTTCACTGGTAGTCGTGGAATGTGGATTGATCTTGGATTTATAACAATTCAGCCATCAGAATTTCTAAAAGTTTTCTTTGTATTGGTATTTGCCACTTCTATTGCACAACAACAGAAAAAGAAAAAAATTCTTATTGTCAATGTTGTTACTGATAATATGATACTCCTAGGACTTACTGGTCTTATAATGCTTTTGCAGTGGTGGTGTCGTGACTTAGGAAGTCTGCCAACCTTTGCAGCAGTTGCGGCGTGCGGATTTTTAATGAGAATTTGCTATCCAAAAGCCAAGCTTTCTAAAAAGCTTATTATCGGGCTGAGTGCTGCTGGATTAGTAATTGTCGTAATTGCACTTTCATTTGCTCCATCATATGTTCAGGATAGACTTCATGTTGACATCTGGAGTGATCCGACTGGAAACGGATGGCAACAGTGTCAAGCACTAATTGCAATCGCTGAGGGCGGATGGTTTGGTAAAGGGCCGGGGCATGGTGTTCTATACAAAGTCCCAGCTGCTGATACAGATATAGTATTCTCCTCAATATGTGAAGAATGGGGAATGTTAATGGCAATTCTGGCAGTATTTATGATAGTGATGGTTCTTATTTCTGCACTGATCAACAATCCTCGTTCATATTTCCACACAACGCTTACAGTTGGCGTATGTGCGGCGTTTATAGCACAAATGGCACTTAACATATTCGGTTCATGTAACATGATTCCATTCACTGGTGTTACAATCCCTTTCATTTCACAAGGCGGTAGCTCAATGCTTACCTGTGGATTTATGATAGGATTTTTGAAGGCTGGGCAAGCTATGGTGTACCCAGTTCCAACAAGACCAGCACCACAAAATGCTAACAGGAGAACAGTATGAAAAGTTTAAAAAGAGGAAGAAACCTTATAACATTTATGATGCTGATTTTTCTTGTCGGAATAATTATGCTCATTATTAAAATTCAAATGGAAGCGTCGATGTATATCAGTAATTCTGGTTCAAGGGATTTAGGGTATATTTACGAGTGTAATGGAGAAATAATTTTTGATGACGATGCAAAGTCTGGCGATTATCCAGACGGATATTTTAAAGATGTAGGTAATCTTGTGGGCGATGCAAGCGGTCAGATGAATAATACACTTGTTGCAAATAATCTTGAAAGACTTAGCAACTACAGCTTTACTAAGGGTATTACAAGAAAAGGCGGTAAAGCCGCTGTTTATTCAACCTTGAACCACGATGTAAATGAAAAGGTTTATTCTGCATTCGGCGATAAGGAAGGCTGTGCAATTGCATATAATTATAAAACAGGAGAAATTCTTGTTTGCGTCAGCAAGCCTGATGTTGATCCGCTAAAGGGTTATGATGACCTTCCAAACGGAAGCTTGCTTTGTAAAGCATTCTATAAAACAGTTCCTGGTTCTACACAAAAGGTTTCAACATTAATAGCAGCGATTGAAACTATGGGCATTGATAAATTAAGCGAAAAATCTTTTAATTGTGACGGAAGTTATATTAACCAGACTGGTGAAACAATTTATTGTCATAACCTTTATGGTCACGGAACACAAAATATAGTTGAAGCGTTTCAAAACAGCTGTAACCCATTCTTTGCACAGCTTGTTGAGGATTCCGACTGGCATCTCAACGACATTGAAGAAATTTATAAAAGACTTGGTTTTTCAGTAAATGATTCCGAATCTGCTTACATTGACATCAACGGAATAACAAGCCAGACAGCTTCGACTGAGCTTATTGACAAATACGAATTTAATACACAGTGGGGATGTATTGGTCAGGGTATGAGTTTAGCAAGTCCTTGTCAGATGATAATGTGGCAGAGTGCTATTGCCAATGAAACTGGAAAATCTACAATGCCTTTTCTTATTGACCATGTAACAAATGTTAGCGGAAGAACTGTTGAATCTTCAAAAACTTCATATTCAGAGCAGATGTTTTCATCTAAAACTGCCACAGAAGTCAAGAATATAATGCTTGAAAACGGGCTTAACTATCAGGGTACTATCCCTGGATACACAATCGGTATCAAGAGTGGCACGGCTCAGGTTAAGGATGGAGATGAAGAAAACTCACTCCTCACTGGTTTTGTTGATGATAAAGACTTTCCTATTGCTTTTGCAGTATTAATAGAGGACAGACACGTTAACGAAGTCACAACCGACTCAATAGTTTACACAATTTTATCAAATCTTGAATAAAATACTCGTTAATACTTGACTTTTTTTATCAATAGTGTATAATATAATTATAAGATATTTTTATAAAATGTGATTTTAGGAATTGTAAGAAGATAGATTTAAAATATTTCTCAAACTTCCAAATTAATGATGAGGATTACACTTGAATATTAAAAAGAA
>JAVBRC010000095.1:0-4350 GCA_031548405.1 Oscillospiraceae bacterium
TAATAATTATTAATTTTTATATACGGCATATAATTTTAGCATCTTATTAACCAATGTGTTTTAAATTCCCCTCCTTGGAGGGGTGACCGCAGGTTGGGGTGGTTACGGCATCGAGTAATTCTAATATCGCTAATATTGATAACATTGCCAAAAACATCCACAAAACATATCGCATAAATTTAAACAAAATTAATCTGAAACAAAAAAGGAGAAAAAATTATGGGTACAAGATTTTACGGTGCAAAAATATTATCACTTGCAGATATGAGAATAAAAAGCGGTGAGGTTTGGACTTATCAGGACAGAATTGCTTATGTCGGTGTTCCAAAGGAAATCCCAAAGGGAGTGCGTTTTGACAGGGAAATTGATTTAAAAGGCAATTTAATTATGCCATCCTTTAAGAATGCACATACACATTCGGCAATGACATTTTTGCGTTCATTTGCTGATGATATGCCGCTTAATGACTGGCTTTTTCAACAGGTTTTCCCAATGGAAGCAAAGCTTACAGGTGAAGATGTTTACTGGCTTACTCGTTTAGCTCACATGGAATATCTTTCTTCAGGAATAACATCCTGCTTTGATATGTACTTTGAGCCTGAATATGTTGCAAAGGCTGCGGTTGACAGCAGTTTCAGAACAGTAATGTGCGGTTCTGTATCTGGCTCTGATTCAAAATCTGATATTGATTCTGCTTTATACAGACTTGAGCATTTTTACGACACCTACAACAAATATGATGACAGCGGACTGGTTTCATACAAGCTTGGTTTCCATGCTGAATACACCACTGACATCGAGATTATCAAGGGTATTGCGCAGATGGCTAAAAAGCACAGGCAGCCTGTTTATACTCACAATTCCGAAACAAAATCAGAGGTTGAGGGCTGTATCGAACGTCACGGAAAAACACCGACAGAGCTTTTTGAGGAATGCGGCTTATTCGAGTTCGGCGGCGGCGGCTTCCATTGCGTTCACATGACACAAAATGACCTTGATATCATTAAACGCCGTAATCTTTGGGTGGTTACAAATCCTGCATCAAACTGCAAGCTTGCAAGCGGAATTGCACCTCTGTCAAAAATGCTTGATATGGAAATCAACCTTGCTATCGGCACAGATGGTGCTGCAAGCAATAATGCACTTGATATGTTCCGTGAGATGTATTTAGCAACAGTTCTTCAAAAGCTTTTACGTGATGATGCTTCTGCAATGCCTGCAAATAAAGTGCTTGAAATGGCTTGCTCAGGAAGTGCTCAGGCAATGGGACTTAGCGATTGTGATGCTTTGCTTGCAGGTAAAAAAGCTGATTTAATGGTGCTTGATTTACGTCAGCCAAATATGCAGCCGCAGAATAATATCATAAAAAATATTGTTTACAGCGGTTCAAAGAAAAATGTTCTTTTAACAATGTCAGACGGCAAAATTTTATATGAAAACGGCGAATATACAACCTGTGATGCAGATGAAATTTACGCAAAATCAAATGCAATTATGAAAAGATTAGCAAAATAACATTAAAAAGCCATGCCGTTAAAATCGGCATGGCTTAATTTGTTATTAATACTGTTTAACATATTAAGTATAAGAGTATATTATATATCTATGAATAATAATTTAAGTTTTAATTTCAAATGGCTCTGAATAATCCATATTCGATACTATTCTATATATACCGCTCTCAATGTTGATAAACATATCTGTTAAAACTATGGTTTCTGTATTAGGTTTATTGGGTTGAATGCCTACTGCTGGCTCAATCAAGCCCATTCCATCAGGCTTTGCCTCAAATCTAGCGGTTACCCACTTGCCATCAATAAGTATTTCAATATTGTCATATCCATATGTATACCATATAATTTCATCTGTCATATTAAGGTGGGTAATATCCAAAGAGATTTCGTTATCTTTATAAATTACATCAACCTCGATTTTTTGTATGCTTTCACGTTGGTCACCTGTACAAACGCCATCATTATCAAAATTATAGAATAAACCTTTTATATATTTCCAACCATCTCTTTTCATATATCCTTGGTAATAATATCGTTCTTCACCAGATTTAGTTTTCGTCCATCCGGTATACAATCCTTGACAAATACCATCTTTATCGAATTTGTATGCGTATGTACCATTTTCCTGTGTCTCTATTCTGCTAATGCAATCTTTAAGCATTTCACCATTTTGGTAATAATATTGATTTCGTGTAATATCATCTATTTGCCATTCGGCAGCAACGGTAAAACCAATGTTTAGTAATATAAATAGTAATATCATAGGTAAAGTTATTAGTTTTTTTATACTCATTAATAATACCATCCTTTGTAATATAAAATTAATATCAATAATTATTAATCCGCATTTAAAATAATACTAGCTTTTTATCAACCTTTATATTAAATGCGGATTAATTAGAAATAGATGCCTATGTTTGGATTATATACATTATATTACAATATTATGTTATTTTATCTGAAAACCACGAAATATTCATAGTGCCTGTGTTATATGAAGTTGTTGAACGGTCTTGTATATGAACTGCCACTACCTTATTATTTTGAATTACTGGTCCTCCACTCATACCTCCAAGAGTAGATGCGCTATAGTTTAGCAAGCTAGAAGTTTTTGAGTAGTATGCACCAGTACTATAATATTGATAATTCTCATATGTAACACCATCTGCTTCTTCCAAAGGATAACCTTTTACTGTAAAAGTGTGAGTAGAACTTCCACCATATGATGTGTTTAAATCATATTTTCCATATGTAGAAAGATCATTAGTTGTTGTTATCAGCCCTAAATCATAAGACTGTGAGGAAGTATTACTTATGTACGAGCTATGAACCAGAATATTTTTTTTGGTGCTTGAATATGTTACTGTTTCCTTTGCTAATTGTGTACCATTATTATATCCATAATAAAGAGTCACTGATGTAGGATAAGAATCAGATTTATAAAGTCCATGTGCACATGTGGCAATGGTATGGTCACCAATAATAAAACCTGTACTTTGATATGAATTACCATTAGAATAAGTAGCTACAATTCTAACTACTTTTTTATCAAGTGTTGTTGCTGTTGCTTTAGTTAGTGTAGAACCAGATATTATTCCTTGCACAGAGAATCCAGTTAATCCTATATTGCTTCCTGGAAAAAGAGCTGGTTCAAGAGCAGTAATTGTTGCTGCACCAATTGTGGTTGTTAAAGCTAATGCAGTTATCCCTGCAATTAATGATTTTTTAATGCTTTTCATTAATAGTCCTCACTTTCTAAATATATGACACAAAATATATTTATGTCATATTGATTTCCGAAAATTTACTTACGAGTTTATTTGCTGTTAAAATCATAAAATAGTTGTCGACCGTTTAACATATATCAAACACAAACAACCGTACGCATTATTCGCGATTGATGTTGTAAACTAATCTTCACATATGAGTTTACAACATCATAATAACATACAAATAGTCAAAAGTAAAGCCATTAAACGGAATTTCTCTGTATTGACAACAAATCACAATAAAACTTTATTAAATATAACAAATATTTCGTTAGTATATACAACATTTTCGTAATACATATAGTAATTATATTTATCATTTTTTCTGTATTTTGTCATTTAATTTAATAGTCGTCAAAGCAAATATAACAACAGCAGAAAATTTTTATTTTCAGAAATTCTTTTCGAAATTAATAATTCTCAATTCATTGGTAAATAAATATTTTGCAAAAACTCTTGACAAGTACACTTGGTATATGCTATACTAATAATGACAATAAAACTTGTCATTATTACAATATAACTTGGAGGTATATTATTATGAATAAAGAAGAAATTTTACAAAAAGCAAAAAATACAAAATCCGATGAACGTGAGCAGAGTATCACTGTAAAATCATCCAGTTTTGGTGGAATTGCCGTTACAATAATTATCGGTATTTTTATGATTATTAATTCTATCAAAGGTAAAGGCGTTAGTGATTTATTATCTATTCTTTTAACATATTGGTCAGTACAATATTTTTATCAGTATAAACAGCTTGGAAGAAAAATGTTCTTGATTATAGGCTGTACCACTTCAATTGGATTTTTATGTGCTGTTGCTTCATATATAATTTGGGGGTAAAGCTGTGAAAGATGATTTGATACTAAAAAACCGATTAAAAGTCGCCAGAGCAGAAAAAGGATTCTCTCAAGGGCAATTAGCTGAAATGGTCGGCGTTTCACGAAATACTATCAGTTCAATTGAAACAGGGCAGTTTTGTCCTACAGCCAAATTGGCACTTATTTTATGCATTGCACTTGATAAAAGTTTTGAAGAATTGTTTTATTTTTAAAATAAAAGAC
>JAVBRC010000040.1:0-11564 GCA_031548405.1 Oscillospiraceae bacterium
GGTTTCCATAGGCAGAGCCTTGGTCGCTCCGCAGAGCGAAATCCCGGAGGGAACGGCGTCCTCGACGTTCCGCATATATCATAAAACAATATCTAAAATCATAAAAGTCCATTAAGCTTATTATTTACAAGCTTAATGGACTTTGGTTTGGTTTTGGTTATCTGGTTTGTTGTTCTGCCCCTCAGATTTTCTTTTACAAAGCCTGTTCGTTGTTCTGACGTTTCAAAATTGTCCCTATCGGGCATTTTGAAAGACTGGTAGAACTCGACGTAGGCATACTTAGGGTTCTTTTTTCACTTGTAAAAAAGAACCCTCTTGTCGCCTATGGGCGACAATTCACAAGAAAAAGACGCTTTGAAGGCTGTAAGATTTCGCTCTGCGGAGCGACCAAGGCTCTGCCTTTGGAAACCGCAATTTTTGAAAAAATTGAGTAAACTTTTAATGTCGCTTCGCTTTGCGTGCTGTTAGCCGAACGGCGATCGGGTGCAGCGTCATGCTGCTTCACTAGAAAAAATGCGCCCTACGGCTGTAAGCTTTCGCTCTGCGGAGCGACCAAGGCTCTGCCTTTGGAAACCGCAATTTTTGAAAAAATTGAGTAAACTTTTAATGTCGCTTCGCTTTGCGTGCGGTTAGCCGAACGGCGATTGGGTGCAGCGTCATGCTGCTTCACTAGAAAAAATGCGCCCTACGGCTGTAAGCTTTCGCTCTGCGGAGCGACCAAGGCTCTGCCTTTGGAAACCACAAATTTTGAAAAATTGAGTAAACTTTTAATGTCGCTTCGCTTTGCGTGCGGTTAGCCGAACAGCGATTGGGTGCGGCGTCATGCTACCTATTTTTCCTTTTTCATCATGCCATATTTATAGCTTAAAATTGACACATACGCACCAATAAAAACAATACTATATTTTAATTTTCGTGAAATTCCAAGGTGACCATCTCTAGTCCAACCAAATATCAGACCTACTATAAGAATAGGAGCAAATATGATTGTAAGCGTGAATTTTGTACGATATGAAAGTTTGTTTTTCATTCCTTATTCATCTGCCTTTTCAACAATCTTAATACCCAAAACGTCAAGGCTTTCCTGATCAACCGTTGCAGGACATTCTGACATAAGCTCACTTGCATTCTGTACCTTAGGGAACGCTGTAACATCTCTCAAACTATCCGAACCAAGCATAACCATTGCAAGTCTGTCAAGACCAATTCCAAGCCCGCCGTGTGGAGGTGCACCGTATTTGTATGCCTCAACAAGGAATCCGAATTTAGCTTCAATCTCTTCGTCAGTAAGTCCCAAAGCCTGGAACATTTTCTGCTGAAGTTCATAGTCGGTAATACGGATTGAACCAGATGATAGCTCTGTACCGTTTAAAACAAGGTCAAACGCCTTTGCAAAAACCTTTTCAGGTGCAGTTTCAAGATACTGAATGCAGTCGTCATTTGGCATTGTGAATGGGTGGTGCATAGCAACATAGCTGTTTGAATCTTCGTCATATTCAAAGAATGGGAATTCAGTAATCCAAAGGAAGTTGAACTTGTCCGCTGGAATAATATCAAGCTTCTTTGCAACGTGAAGTCTTAGTGAACCTAAAACTGGAAGTGTAACCTTATTCTTATCAGCAACGATAAGAGCAGTGTCACCCTTTTCACAGCCGATTTTATTAAGGATAGACATAAGCTCTTCTTCACTGAAGAACTTTGCAAAAGAACAAGCTGGCTTTTCGTCAACCCATCTTACATAAGCAAGTCCCTTAGCACCGATTCCTCTTACCATTTCAGTAAGCTTGTCAATTTCTTTTCTAGTCAGAACTGATGCAGAATCCTTTGCAACGATTGCTCGAACGCTTCCGCCATTCTTAACAGCGTCAGCGAAAACACCGAATTCACAATCAGCAACAAGTTCAGAAAGGTCCTGAATTTCCATGTCAAAACGTGTGTCAGGCTTGTCTGAACCATAACGCTCAACAGCTTCAGTATAGCTTAAACGTTTGATTGGAGTAGTAAGTTCGATATCAAGTACATCCTTGAAAAGATATGAAAGGAATCCTTCTGTCATTGAAAGAATGTCATCAACGTCTACAAATGACATTTCAAGGTCGATTTGTGTAAATTCTGGCTGTCTGTCGGCTCTGAGATCCTCATCTCTGAAACATCTTGCAAGCTGAATGTATCTGTCCATACCAGCAACCATCATAAGCTGTTTATAAATCTGCGGTGATTGTGGAAGTGCATAAAACTTTCCGTTGTGAACTCTTGAAGGAACGAGATAATCTCTTGCACCCTCTGGAGTTGACTTCATCATCATAGGAGTTTCAATTTCTGTAAAGTCATTTGCATAGAAATATTCACGGGCAGCCTTGGCAATCTTATGACGCATAATCAGATTCTGCTGAAGTGGCTGACGTCTTAAATCAAGGTAACGATATTTTAGTCTTAATTCTTCGTTAACCTTTGTTTCATTAGTGATTTCAAAAGGAGGTGTCTGTGCCTTAGCAAGAACTCTCAGGTCAGAAACGATAACTTCGATTTCACCTGTCTTGATATCCTTGTTGACACTTGCTCTTTTAGCGGTAACACCCTTTGCCATAAGTACAAATTCACTTCTGCATGAAGATGCCTTTTCAAATATATCTCTTGCAGTTTCATCGTTAAAGGCAAGCTGAACTATTCCAGTCTTATCTCTCAAATCAATAAAAACAAGGTTTCCGAGGTCACGGATTTTCTGAACAAATCCACCAACTATAACTTCAATACCTTCCTGTGTAACATCGCCACAGTAGTGAGTGCGTTTAAGTCCGTTCATATTGTCTGCCATATTTTTCTCCATTCTGCAATTTTTATAATTCTGCCTGTCAAAAATTCAGCCAGTTTTTTAGGTGACAACAGCACAAAGCATACCTGACAAATTTGCCAGATATTGCTTTGTGCGGTATTGCTTTTATTATTAATTAAGTATATCTCCGAATAAATTATCAAGCATAATATCTGAAAATTCACTAGAAATATGTTCATTAAGTTCAATATCAATCTGTTCACCAGTCTGCATATTTTTAATTTTTGCAGTTTGTGAAGTGATTTCATTTTCGCCAAGTACAAGTGTAAACTGAGCACCAATTTTATCGGCATATTTCATTTGTGCCTTCAGACCTCTGCCGACAGTGTCGAATTCAACCTGAAAACCACCTGATCTGACTTCCTTTGCAATATACATTGCCATAGGTATAGCGCTTTCATCCATTGGCGCAATATAAAGTGAACATCCAAGCGGTTCATCAAATTCAATACCCTGATTTTCCATAGTCATGATAAGACGTTCAAGTCCCATAGCAAACCCAAGAGCAGGTGTATCCTGTCCGCCAAGCTGCTTTATAAGACCGTCGTAACGTCCACCGCCGCAGATTGTTCCCTGTGCACCGATATCAGTTGTCACAAATTCAAATACTGTTTTAGTGTAATAATCAAGACCTCTTACAATTTTAGGATCAACAGTAAAGCTTAAATTAAGAGTTTTAAGGTATGACTGAAGCTTATTAAAGTGGTCAGAACATTCATCGCAAAGATAATCAAGGATAACCGGAGCGTCCTTAGCGATTTCAGAGCATACCGGGCTTTTACAGTCAAGTATACGCATTGGATTTTTATCAAGTCTTGAAAGACAAGTTTCGCAAAGCTCGTCCTTTTTATTTTCAAAATAAGCCTTGAGTGCACTGTGATAATTAGCACGGCATTTTGGACAGCCTATTGAGTTGATTTTAAGCTCAACGTTTTCAATACCAAGCTGAGTAATGATAGTGTTCGCCATCAAAATAACGTCAGCATCAGCTGAAGGCAAGGCACTTCCTGCCATCTCAACACCAAACTGATGAAATTCTCTCAGACGGCCTGCCTGAGGTCTTTCATGTCTGAAGCATGAAAGGATATAAAAAGCCCTTTGTGGTAAAGCCTCGTTAAGTAAACTGTTTTGGAGCATTGCTCTGATAGTTCCGGCAGTTCCTTCAGGACGCAGAGTAAATTCTGTTTCCTTTGCGATAACAGAATACATTTCCTTCTGAACAACGTCGGTAGTTTCACCTACAGAGCGGTGAAAAAGTTCAGTATTCTCAAACGTTGGGATTCTGATTTCATGAAAACCAAATTCTTTTGCAACATCTTTAACAGTTCTTTCAATAGTGTTCCATTTTTCAATATTTTTTCCTGTTACATCTTCAGTACCGTTAGGTCTTTTAATATTTAGTGCCATAATATCTTCTCCATTTTTCGAATTGGTTATAAATAACGGATTTGAGTTAAGACAATACGGCATGAATATATCTGATACTGTCTTAACATCTTAAACGTTTTAAATAAAAGTTATGTTTTAAGGCATAGTGAGGTTTAGCCTTAAACTTACATATCAACAAATCGTCCCATTAAGGGACGATTTGACTCATTGATTAAATGCGTGGGTTTCCGATTTCACGCCAGTCGAGATCGCCTCTTTCAAGACACATAATAAGTGCTTCCGCAGTTGCAATATTAGTTGCAACAGGAACGTTGTGAACATCACAAAGTCTTAAAAGGTTCATGTCACTAGGTTCATTTGACTTAGGGTTAATAGGATCTCGGAAAAACAGCAGAACATCGATTTCATTGCAAGAAATTCTCGCACCAATCTGTTGGCCACCACCCTGAGCACCTCCAAGATATCTTTGAATATTAAGGCCGGTTGCTTCACTTACGAGTTTTCCAGTAGTACCAGTTGCACAGAGGTTGTATTTTGCGAGTATACCGCAATAAGCTATACAGAATTGTACCATGAGTTCTTTTTTTGAATCGTGTGCAATAATAGCAATTGTCATTATTTTTTCCTTTCAAACAACAAAATTGTTATAATAATTTTCAAATTAATTATATGATTATAAAAACGATTATATATTTGTTTATACCTATATTATTGTTAATGGAGAATTTTCTCCTCTTATTCTTTTTGTAATTGCAAAAAAGGCAGCATATCCAGAGCTGTTTTGAGAAATAAGTTTCCCTTTACTATAAAACAGCATAAGGTCAGTATCTTCGGGAACAACACCAATAAGTTGAATTCCACTGTCATCGATAACGGTATCCAGATTTTTAACAATACCATAATCAATATGCCTTTTATGTACTTTATTTATTATAAGCCTTTGGTAATTGCATCCATATTTATAAAATTCATCTGATATGTTAGAGGCATCTCTGATACTGATAACATCCGGAGTCACAACAAAGAATATCTTATCAGCTACATTAGCAGATTTAAGAAGTTCGTGGTTTAAGCCAGCACCAGTATCTATAAGAACATAATCATATAGATTTTTAAGTCTTGAAATAATATTTTTAATATCATTACATTTCATTTTTGCAGAGCTTTGGAACGGTGCACAAATCAAACTAAGACCAGAAACGTTTTCGAGTTTGTTTATGCAGTCGGAAAGCTTGCATTTTCCAGAAATAAAGTCAGAAACATCATACTTAATATTTTTTTGAATTCCGAAAAAGACATCAAGACATCTGAAACCGAGGTCAAGCTCTAATATTACGACAGAAAAACCGGAATTTGCAAGTGCAGTACCAATACCAGCACAAACAGTTGATTTACCTGTTCCACCTTTTCCAGAGGTAATAGCAATAACTTCTGACATTTTGATGTATTCACCGCCTTAAATATAATTACTTATTTTTGTTCAATATTTCATTATCTATTATATCATAAAAAGAGTAAAAGTCAAAGTTATTTTAAGATTTTTTATTAAAATTATGTAATTTGAATGATTTTTCATGTTAATTGTTGTTAAAAGTGACGGATACAATATTATTTAATATTGGCAGAATAGACAAAGGCAATACCTCACAGTTTATAGTGTGGTATTGCCTTTTTTGTTGAAAGTTATTTTTCAGATTTAAGGTTATCTAGGTCTGTTACTTATGTATATTTTTGCCCCTTTATCGTAAAACCAAGCCCGCCGAACGGCGATTGGGTGCAGCGTCACGCTGCTCTACACTGCATAATCTGAAAGATATTTCCTTAGTACCTTATAAAGCTCCCCAATCTCAAGAGGCTTATTTAATACACCATTCATGCCATTAGCAAAACAATTGTCAATCTCTTCCTTCATAACGTGTGCAGTCATTGCAACAATAGGAATGTTTCCTCCAAGGTTCTCCTTTCGGATTTGACGTGTTGCCGTATGACCATCCATGATCGGCATCAGAATATCCATGAATATAAGATCAAATTCGTGCTTTCTTATAATCGCTACCGCCTGTGCGCCGTTATCAACAACAACTGGCTTGATACCAAAATTTTCTAAACATCCAATTGCAACTTCCTGATTTAACTCATTATCCTCACAAACCAAAACTCTTGCTTTTGGAAATGTTTTGTAATTGTATTTGATATCGATACTTTTGCAATCGCTGAATAACTGATTAACAAGCTCTGATGGTACAAACGGAGATTCGATTATATTTGCCTGATTAAAATCAGCATCACTGATTATATTTGAATTTGACTGTGAATTTATGAAATATAATTTATCTGGTGAAATAGCCGACTCAACAAGACTTTTCATAATATTATCGCTTTTGTTATCAACAATAATGATCATCTTATCATACATATTATCATACATTGAAGATGAATTTTCAATATTAAAATCCTTTGGATCAATTGTTTCGAAATTAACATTATGAATTAAATCAAGATACTTTTCTACATATTTACAATGTGTCGAGTCACTGCCGATAATCAAGATATTTTGAGTTGATTCTAATTTATATTCAAGTAACTTCTGTTCAATGGTTCTGCAATTTTTCACCTTTGGAAGGGTTATTTCAAGGTTGAATGTTGTTCCGATATCAACCTGACTGTCAACATTGATTGTTGCATTCATCAGGTCGATAAGATGCTTTGTGATTGCAAGCCCCAGACCAGTTCCAGCACCAACAGATTTTCCGATATCATGATACTGGTCAAATGGTGTATACAGTCTTTCAAGCTGTAATTCGTCCATTCCCATTCCTGTATCAACTACAGTTGCCGTAAGAGTTACATCCTCAGGCGTTTCTGCCTTCACACGAAGCTTTAACTTGACAAACCCTTTCATCGTATACTTAGCGGCATTATCTAAAATATTTTTAAATATCTGCCAGATTCTTGACTGGTCACCAATTAATTCACAAGGTAAATCTGATGGAAAATCAATTAAAAGCTGTAAAGGTTTTTTACCTATTTTTTCCTTAGCTATAATCAATGCATTGGCAATAACTTCTTCAAGATCAAACTTCTTGTAAATCAAATCAAGCTTTTCAGCCTCGATTTTTGAGAAGTCCAGAATGTCGTTTACAATTTGCAGAAGGTATTTTGAAGACTTATTAATTTTCTCAAAATCAACACTTGATTTTTCGCCTTGATATCGTCCCATCGAAAGCTCTGAAAGACCAATAATTGCATTCATAGGAGTTCTGATTTCATGGCTCATGTTCATAAGAAAACGGCTCTTTAAAGCGTTAGCTTCCTTTTCCTTTATAGCAGCATTTTCAAGCATCTGGTTACGCTGTACTTCAATACTGTTATCAATCATTGCGGCAATTATGCACAACTCACCATTATATGTGATGTAGTTTGCTCTGATGACTGCTTCAAATTGTTTGTTATCGTTTCGCTGAACTGTAAGTGAAAAAATCTGTGTTTCATTTGATGATAAAACAGTTTCAACATTTTTCCTGATTTCGTTTTTATCATCTTGCTGTTCTTTGAAATATGATGGATGAAAAATATCAATAGTCTTACCAAGCAAATCATCCTTAGATTTATATCCAAGCATCTGAACACTAAACGAACTTATATAAATGATTTTTAATGTACTCGGATTAAAAAGATAAATAGCAACTGGAGCAACATCAACAATCTTTTCAAATTCCTTTTGTGTATACTCAATAAGAGCATCTTTCTGAAGGATTTTTTTGTTCCTGTTACGGATAACAAAATAAAACGCAATGAAAACTATTATTGTAACAAACGCAACAATAGAAATGATAATCATGGAGTAATAGCTTTGTGGATCACTTTCACGCAATGGCAACGGAATGTTGGTTATTATCGCATTCTTTGGCAGCTGACTTTCAGAAATACCCCATTTTTCCATTACTTTATAGTCAAATTGCCACACACCTGCTTCACTGCTGTCAGGAACTGAAATCATCGGAATATCCTTGCCATTAATATAAGCTACAACCATATTGCCAACTGATTCGCCTTGATATTGTGCTGTGTTATAGCATCCGCCTAAATTTCCGTATCCATGTGTCGGCCCGAAAAGTCCGAAAACCGGAACAGCTGCGACCTTACTAAGCGTTGATGAAAAGGCCTCCTGAGAGTGATATATATTAGAGCTGTCAAGATAATAAGCGCCCGTCAGAACTAATGCATTATCAGGCAATGCCTTTACTTCTTCAAGAAGCTCTTCATAGGTTATATTGTCATTATAAATAAATTCTACTCTGTCAGTAAATTCTTCACATTGGGCTTCGATTGTTTCATGCCATAGCCGACCAGTTTTGGTATGCTCGTTTATAACGTAAATCTGCTTTGTTTCAGGGAACATTTTGAGCATCTGGCCAATAGTTTCCTTTGCATAGACATGTTCGGTAACACCTGTAATTTTATCGGAAGGGATTGTTATAACTGTATTTTCGAGATTTTCTTCCAGACCACAGTAAAAAATCGGCAGACCGTTAAAAAGGAACTGATAATAAGCCTGAATAAAATCAAACGCATATTTATCAGAAATAACAACTGCGTCATAGTCCTCTGTGTAAAGCATAGTACGCAATGACTTCAAGGCGTTTTTATCTCTTTGTTCACCATCGGTAATACGTCTTCCGTTAAGCGAAAACATTGAAAACGTTGCATTAGTTTCAGTGTTGAGTTTACTTTTTACATTTTGAACAATGTCATATTCCCATGCTTCTTCAGATGAATATGAAGTAATCATCAGTACATTTTTTTGGGTTTTGTTTTGTCTGAATGTTCCGTTACAGATTGCGTCAAATGTTCCGTCTTCCTTCATTTCATCGATAGTCTGTGCAAGCTCAGGTGCAAGGTAAGCATAATCTTTGTTCAGGTAAGGGTAGGAGAGCATACTATCAACCACGCCCACCATTTGCAGACCATCAGGAATGTAAAATTCTTTATTTATGGTTTTGGTCATTAATATAACGTCAACCTCGTTGTTTATCAAGCCCTGCACAAGCATTGGCCAATTTGAATATCGGGTAATCTCACCGACATCAGCTGGTAAATTTTTTTCAATATAATATTTCTGATAGAACATACCGACTTTCAAACCTGAAAGGTCAGACCACTTGTTAATATTATAATTTATGCCATCTAACGAGAAAGCCTCGAAATAAACTTCTGAAACGTAAGAATCGACCATAACAAGGTCTTGGTATTCTTTGCCAATCCCTTCGTATTGTGCAACCAGACCATCCGTTTCGCCGGTGTTAGCAGTTATAATGGAACTGCTCATACCTGAGATATCGAAATTTGTCTGGTATCCCATACGTTTACACGCCTGAGAAATAATTTTTTCCACTTCAATCTGGTTATCAAATGCACTTGAAAAAGTCAATGTCACATCATTGGGAAGTTCTGTATGTGCGGAGGCTGTCTGGAGTGGTGCAAATATTGAGATGAGAAGTAAGCAGAGTATTAAAATGGGTGATTTTTTCATAAAAACCCCTCCTTAGATATAGTGAAAAAGTTTGTATTAATATGTTTGTTGTTTAAATTCCATTTTACCATCAATATTGATAAATGTCAACATTATAGTATATAAAAGAACGACACAACATGATTGTAATATTGAAGTTAGTCGTGGTTAATTAGTAATTCCTTTATAAGAATTTGTGTCATTTTATTTCAGATATCATAAAATAATAATGGCACATCCAAAATTTATACGAGGAGAAGATTTATGAATAACGAAATACCATTTGTATCAACACCGTTTTCAAACGAATCAGCACTAATGCCTATAAACAGAAGGTCATTTAATGCCTCAGAAGATGCCTTGCCTACAGCAGATATTATGGAAAACGAATATCCGGAAATCTATTATGAAATTTATCCTTTAGTTGTTAAGGCGACTGATAGTATCGTCAATAACGGAAGTATGCCAACAACAGAAAGAATTAGTTTTTTGGTAGATGTTATTATTAAAAACAGTGGACTGTGGTATGAAGATGATGATGATGACGTTGAAAACAACATGGAGGAAGCAATACCAGTTCAGTTTGGATTTGGCAGAAATCAATACAGACGTCGCCGCAGAAAGCACCATAATCGTAACACACTTCGTGACATAACTAGAATTCTGCTAATCAGAGAACTCTTTGATAAGATGGGGCATGGTTCTTATCACGGAAATTTCTATTGAGGGGGAACAATAATAATGATAAATGAACAGCAATATGTTACTTTGTCCCTTGAACTTCACTTGTTTTTCGGTCGAATTATGAAGGAGCATTCTCTGTTTTTAGAGGCTGGTTTTACACAAAAAAATAAAGATTTTGGAAAAATAGCTGATCGATTTAAAACACAATTTGAAAATATTCTAAATAATGCAATTCAGCTGAGTAGTGGAATTATAAGTAACAAGGTTGTGAATTCCGGTGAATTGTATACTGAATATACCCTCGGTAGCGAACAAAAAACACAAAATTTTACAGCTATTCCTATTAATCAAAACCTTACAGTCATGGAATTCAGGCTTTATGGCTCCGACAATCCTAATATTTCGCCGACACTGATTAGAGGTGTACATAACCTGAATTCAGCTGTAAAGCCACTTTTGGATAGTTTAATTGATTTTAAAGCGAAGCTACTTAATGAAGTACTCTCCTGTAATATATTCACAACTAATTACCCATTACTAATTGACCATATTTTGCGTGAAGCAAAAATGTATAGAACACAACTTCAAGCACTAGAAAACGGAAATGATACTCAAGGTCATACTAAAGATATGGAACTGTTCTGGGACCAGATTATGTTGGAACACGCATTATTTATTCGTGGGTTACTTGATCCGTCAGAAGGAGAATTGATTAATACTGCTAATAACTTTGCTCAGGAATATTCTGAATTAATTGAAAAAGCAAGAAATGCTTCAGATGCAGTGCTTAATACAGTAACTGATGAAACTCTGGAAGAAACTAGAAATTATCGTAATTTTAAAGACGCAGGTACAAAAGGTATTGCAGAATGTAAGATTCGCTCAATAATTTTACCTCTTTTAGCTGACCATGTACTCCGTGAATCAAACCATTATATAAGATTGCTTGAACAGTCACAATAATTTTAAGGCAATACCGCACAAAGATTGTGCGGTAAGATAGTTAGAACCTGTCTTCACAAGCATAAGCACACGTCTTTTCGGCAAATTTCCCCGTATACTTCGTTAAAAATCCTTGAAAGGCGCAAGCATTCCTGCGGATTTTTGCCTTGTCTGCGACGAAATTATGCCTGAAAAATCCGTGCA
>JAVBRC010000208.1:0-9503 GCA_031548405.1 Oscillospiraceae bacterium
TTCATAAATATATTAATATCCTCGTTGATGAGGGTTACTTAGAAAAGTTCGATAACCATAACAGAGCAATCAGGCTCACAAATTCAAGCAACGGAATAAACGTTCCACTTGTTGGCGACGTTGCGGCTGGATTGCCAATAACCGCAATCGAAAATATTACTGAATACATTAGCTTCTCACCTGATAAAAGTTATTCTAATCCCCTTTTTGCACTTAAAGTCCGTGGCGACAGTATGATAAATATTGGAATGTTTGACGGCGACATTATTGTCGTTGAACAAACTGATTATGCGGAAAACGGCGATGTGGTTGTTGCATTGGTTGAAGGAGAAAGTGCAACTGTAAAAACATTCTACAAAGAAGATGGTCACTTCAGACTTCAACCAGAAAATGACACAATGGAGCCTATTATAGTCGAAAATGTTGATATTCTTGGAAAAGTAGCTGCACTTATAAGATATTTTTGAAAATTCAAAGAAATTTTTAATTTAGGTATTTTCATTTGATAGAAAATATACTATAATTAAATTGTATGTGTACTTCTTTTATAAATAGAACGGAGAATAAAAATGCTTAATAGAGTAAAAGTTAATATATGCGGCAAGGAATATATGCTACAGACCGAGGAAGCTCCTAGTTATGTTTACGGTCTTGCTAAAATCCTTGAAAAGAAAATAAATGATATCACTTCTGGTGCAAATTCTATTTCACCGTATTCTGCAACAATTATGGTTGCTCTTTCTTCTCTTGATGACCTTAGTAAATCACAGTCAAATGTTGACCGTATCAGAGCACAGGCTAAGGAATATGTTGATGAAGCTGGAAAAGCACGCATTGAACGTGACGCAGCTTTAAAGGAAATTGATATTCTCAAGCTTAAAATAGACAAGCTTGAAAAGGAAGCAAATAAATAATGAAAAAAATCGAACTTCTTTCACCTGCTGGAAGTATGGACTCACTCGTTGCGGCACTCCGATGCGGTGCGGACGCTGTTTACGCAGGTACCAAAGCATTCTCCGCACGACAGAATGCCACTAACTTTGATGACAGCGAACTTAAAGAGGCGACAATGCTTTGTCATCTTTACGGAAAAAAGCTCTACCTTACTGTTAACACTATTATATTTGACAGGCAAGCTGACGAGTTTTCTAAAACAATCGAAAAAGCACTAAACTCAGGTGTTGATGCATTTATCGTTCAAGATCTTGGTGCGGCTGAAATTATAAAGTCTATCTCGCCAGATGCCCGACTTCATGCATCAACACAAATGACTATACATACAGTTAAGGGTGCTGAACTTGCCAAGGAACTTGGCTTCAAGCGAGTTGTTCTCTCAAGAGAGCTTTCGCAGAGTCAGATTAAAGAAATATCAGATCTTGATATAGAAACTGAAATTTTCGTTCATGGTGCACTTTGTATGTCCGTATCAGGACAATGCTATCTCTCGTCCGTAATTGGTCAGAGAAGTGCTAACCGTGGTCTTTGTGCACAGCCTTGCAGACTTCCGTTTTCAACCTTCGGAAATGCTAATCACTGCGGGCTTTCTCTTAAAGATCTTTCACTTATAAAGCACATAAATGAAATTGAAAATGCGGGGGTTAGCTCCCTTAAAATAGAAGGACGTATGAAACGTCCTGAATACGTTGCCGCATCCGTTTCCGCCTTTAGAAATGCTCTTGACGGAAATGATTATGATGAGGAATCACTTCGTGCAGTATTTTCAAGAAGTGGATTTACTGACGGCTATTTTACTGGCAATACTAACAATATGTTCGGTACAAGGGAAAAAGAGGACGTTACGGCTGCAAAAGATGTTCTGCCTACTATAAAGCAGCTTTATAAAAATGAAAGAAAGGTTACTGATATTAACTTTTCAGCAGTAATAAAAAAGGGTTCCCCTGTTACCTTGTCTGCATCAGATAATGATGGACATACTGTAAAAATAAATGGCGAGGTTCCACAACCTGCCATAAACAAGCCAGTCAATACAGAATTTCTTGAAAGACAGCTTTCAAAGCTTGGTGATACTATTTACAGCTTTGGCAAGTTAGAATCAGACATTGATGATGGAATTTCAGTCAGTGCCAAGGAGCTTAATGAACTTAGAAGAAATGCTGTTGCTGACTTGAATCATGCGAGAATTTCTGAAAATACACCAAAATATAACATTTCCCAACAAGTCTGGGAAATAAAAAATACTTTGAAAAAGCTTTCGGAAATCCGAGCAAGGGTTTCTGATATGAAACAGATTGAATTTGCCCAAAATGCTGATTTTATAATTATTCCACTTGATATTTTTTCCTTTGTTGAAATTGAAAATCCTGAGAAAATTATAATTGAACCACCGAGATTTATAACTGATGAAAAAAAGATTGTAAAGCAACTTGAAGATATAAAAACGCTTGGAATTCACCATATTATGTGCAATAACCTGGCTTATCTGAAAATTGGTGAGGAGCTTGGCTTTATTTTGCATGGAGATTTCGGACTTAATGTTTCAAATTCTTACAGTATTAAAAAACTTGAAAGTATGGGGCTGTCGGACTTGACATTTTCTTTTGAAATGAAGCTTGGACAAATTTTAACCGTTAACTCCCCTATCCCAGCAGGAATTATTGCTTACGGAAAAGTTCCGGTTATGCTGACTAAAAATTGTCCTATTAAAAATGAAGTCGGCTGCAAAAACTGCAATAAAAAGCTGACTGACAGAACTGAAAGAGATTTTCAGATTGTATGCCATGAAAATTACGTTGAAATGCTTAATTCACAGCGTCTTTACCTTGCGGACAGGCTTGATGAGTTGAAAAATATCAGCTTTGCTACGCTTTATTTCACTGATGAAACGCCGTCTGAGGTTGAGTACATAATTAATGCATATAAAAACGGCAGTGGCTCAAAAAACGATATTACAAGAGGGCTTTATTATAGAGGTATTCTTTAAAGGCAACACCTCAAAGCTTGCAAAAAACTGAATGGAGATTATTATGACACTTAAAATAAAAAAACTTTGCGAAAAAGCAATTATTCCACAGAGAGCAACAACAGGCAGTGCAGGACTTGATTTATCTGCTTGTATTGACGAGGACATTGTTATTTCAGCTGGTGAAATCAAGCTTATTCCAACAGGTCTTTCTGGAGCACCTGACACAGAAAATGTTGCACTTATGATATACCCACGTTCTGGCCTTGCATCAAAAAATGGTATTTCACTTGCGAACTGTGTCGGCGTTGTTGACAGTGATTACAGAGGCGAAATCAAGGTTGCGCTGATTAATCACAGCAGTGAAAGCTTCACTGTTACTGACGGCATGAGAATTGCGCAGTTAGTTGTGACACCTATTGTACTTCCTGAAATTATTGAAACAGACTCACTTGATGAAACCGACAGAAGCAGTGGTGGATTTGGTTCAACGGGACAATAATTTCTAAAACAACATTGCACACAAAATATAGGTGTGCTAATAAGAATGACAAAAAGGGGCATCATAATGAAGAATAAAATTTTGCTGATTATGCTGATATTAGCTGGTGCTATAGTAGGTTCAATTGCTGCTAAAGGTGCAGTTAATTCAGATATGCTCAGCTGGCTTGCGTATTCAAAGGACATTGGCATTGATCCGACTCGTATAGATCTTATAATCATAAATTTCACTGTTGGCTTACATTTTTCAATGAACGTAGCACAGATTATTTTCATGCTAATTGCGATTGCGATATATCCAAAACTTTCAAAGGCGATTTCGTAAGACGACGCACCCAACCGTAAAATGAACAACGCCGAACGGCGAATCAAAAGTTTTACTCAATTTTTTTCAAAAAATTGAGTAAACTTTTAATGTCGCTTCGCGATGCGTGCGGTTAGTCAACTCTCCCCGCCGAACGGTGATTGGATGCAACGTCACGTTGCCTTGCCTTGTGCAAAATAACCTAAAACATTAACATATATATCGGAATTTTTTACCTCCGAATTTTGTTGTGAAACATCGCATTTAGTGGTATAATAAAATAAGACACAAAACGTTAAAAATAGATAATATATACAGAACATAAAGGAGAAATGCATTAATGTTTACAAAAGACATTGGAATAGATTTGGGAACTGCAAATACTCTCGTTTACATGAGAGGTAAAGGCATTATTATTAGAGAACCTTCAGTAGTTGCAGTTGATACAAGAACCGATAAACCAAAGTTTGTCGGAAAAAAAGCAAAAGACATAATCGGTAGAACTCCTGGCTCAATCGTCGCAGTTCGCCCACTAAGAGATGGCGTTATTGCTGACTTCGATATGACAACAACTATGCTTCAGGAATTTATTAAAAAGGCTCTCAGAGGCTCTTTTTTTACTAAGGCAAGAGTTATTGTCTGTATCCCTTCTGGTGTAACGGCTGTTGAAAAACGTGCCGTAAAAGAAGCCGCAGAAAAGGCTGGGGCAAAACCTGTTTTTATTATAGAAGAACCAATGGCAGCTGCGGTCGGTGCTGGACTTCCAGTAAGCGAACCCTCAGGCAGCATGATTGTTGATATCGGCGGCGGAACTAGCGAAGTTGCTATTATCTCACTTAGAGGTATCGTCGCTGCACGCTCAGTTAGAGTTGCTGGTGATGAATTTGATAAGTCTATTATTAACTTCATCAAGAAAAAATATAACCTCTTAATTGGTGAAAGAACGGCTGAAAATATTAAAATTGAAATTGGTTCGGCTTTCCCTGGTGAGAGTGAAAAAACTATGGAAATTAAAGGACGTAACCTTTTAAACGGTTTGCCTGAAAATATTACTGTTACTTCAACTGAAATCCGTGACGCTCTGACCGAACCACTCTCAAGAGTAATTGAAGCTATTAAGGTTACTCTCGAAGAAACTCCACCAGAACTTTCAGCTGATATTATTGATCAGGGTATTACGCTTTCAGGTGGCGGTGCACTCCTGAGAGGTCTTGACAAGCTGATTAACCGTGAAACTGGTATGCCTGTCTATATCGCAGAATATCCTCTCGACTGTGTTGCAGAGGGTACTGGAAAAATCCTTGAGGACATTGACAAATTTGAAGATGCACTCAACGATGATACCCGTTATTATTAATAAAAATCAGGCAATACTATTTTAGTATTGCCTTACAGTGTTTTTGAAAGGAGGCTGAAAAGTGGGGCAATTTTTTAACAGCGTCAAGTTCAAGGTTATCCTATGTATTGCTGGGTTCTTCCTTGGAATCGCACTTTTCTCCGTACCAAAGGAAGGAAAAACTTCCTTTATACCACGAACTATAGGCGCAGTTTTTAATCCGATAAAACAGTTTTCAAATGCAATCTCTGATAAGGTTGGATTGGTTATAGATTTATTTCTGGATTCTGAAAAATATGTTGATGAAAACAGACAGCTTCGTGAAAAAATTGTTGACTTAAATGACAGACTCATTGAATATGAGGATATGAAATCCGAAATTGATGACCTTAGAAAATTTATCGGTATCAAAGAGGAAAATGATGACTTTAAGTTATCTCCGCCATGCACAATCATTTCAAGAGTTGCCAATGACCCATACGGAACTTTTGTTATAGACAGAGGTACTAAAGACGGTATTTCACTCTATGACCCAGTTGTTACAGCTGAAGGGCTTGTGGGCATTATTACTGAAGTTGCCAGTACATATTCAACGGTAAGAACTATTTTCTCACCGGAGCTTTCAATAGGCGGACTTTGCGTAGAAAGCCGTGATACTGGTATTGTTGAAGGCAATTTAGCTTATGCTGAAAAAGGTCAGTGTAAGATGATTTACCTGAGTAAAGAAAACAAAATTAAGGTTGGCGATTTAATTATTACATCTGGAAACAGCGGACAGTTTCCACAAGGCCGAGTTATCGGCAACGTAAAAGAAGTTGGAACTGAAGAAAGTGGTCTGACTGCTTATGCCGTTATTGAACCGGCAGTTAATCCAAAGAACATTAATAATGTTATGGTTATTATTGATTTTAAGGATGACAAAAAAGAAATCGTTGAGGGTACAGTTGGCGTAGAAATCCCTACTGAAGCGCCTACAGAGCCATCAACTGAAGCCGCAACAGATACCGATGATATTTCACAGGATGCAACAGAGCCTGAGGAGGACGGTGAAGACAATGCCGAATAAGCAACGAATGACAAGAGCGGAAAAAATTCGGTATTGTGCAATTGCGAGATGGTCGATTTATATATTCATGATTTTTGTTAGTGTTATTATTATGAACATTGGTCAAAACGTTAAACCAATTTTTTTGATACCTATCTGTATTTGCATTTGCATGAATGAGGGTGAATACCCTTCCGCTGTTCTCGGCGGAATATGCGGACTTCTTATTGATTTTTCGCTTGGAAGAATTTTTGGGTACAGTTCAATTTTCATGATTGCGTTTTGCGTTGCAACAGTTTTATTGTTTAAGCACCTGCTTATTCAGAACGTAATTAACATTATATGGCTGACTGCTTTATTTACTGGAATTTATGAAATTTTAGATTACTTTTTATTTTATGCTATGTGGAGTTATGAGGGTGCGGGGTATGTATTCGGGGAAATTTGTATGCCATGTATTTTATACACAACATTGTTTTCGCCTTTTGTATGGTTGTTTATAAAGCCAGTACAGAAAAGATTTTATCCTAAGAGGGCGAAGACAATTGAAGAGGCAATGAAGATATAGGGAGCGTAGTGTCGTACCCTAAAACTAACCCCGCCGAATGGCGCTGTTCATTATGCGGCAACCAAAGCGAAGCGAAGGAAGTTTAGGTCAACCCTTTTTAAAGGGTTGCGGTTTCCAAAGGCAGCGCCTTGGTCGCTCCGCAGAGCGAAATCTTACAGCCGTAGGGCGCATTTTTTCTGGTGAATTTTTGCGAACGCAAAAAGAGGTATCTTTTTTGCAAGTGAAAAAGCAGCGTGACGCTGCACCCAATCGCCGTTCGGCGGGTTTAGTTAACAAGAACCCTTAGTATACCTACGTCGAGTTCCATCAATTTTTCAAAATGCCCGACAGGGACAATTTTGAAACGTCAGAATAACTAACATACAAGCCTAAAACTAACCCTAAGAATCAGAAAAACTAAGGCTAGCGAGTCAACTAAACCTCATAGCCTAAACGAATTCCCCGTTCTTTCTTTTTTCTATCGCAAAATAGAAAGAACCAAAGAAAAAATGCTCTTCTGAGGCATTAAGCATTTCGCCCACTGCGGTGGGCGACAAGGACTCCGTCCCTTGACCCTGCAACCCTTTAAAAAGGGTTGACCTAAACTATGCGACATTCGTCGGATGTAGTAAACTTGTAGACACACCTAAGAAAGGATTACAATGAAAGAAATTTTTGAAAGACTTCGTACCGCTTTCCTTGTTATACTTGTCGTTATCTCCGTAGCCTTTGGCTCAATCCGACTTATGACTGTCCAGATTGTAAACGGTGATACTTACCTTCAACAGTCAGAATCAATCTCTGTTTATAAACAAACTATTAAGGCTACCAGAGGTCAAATCGTTGACGCAAGCGGTACACCTATTGTTGAAAACAAGGTCGGTTTTAACGTCATTATTGATGATACCTACTTCCCTTCCGATAACAAGGAAGCAAACGAAATTTTAATGCAGACTATTAAAATTCTTACAGATGCAAAACTGGTATGCAACGAAACAATCCCTGTTACCAGTACTACACCTTACGAATATAAAAAAGACAGGGACAGCGATATCGATAAACTTAAAAGCTTGATTGGTGTCAATGTTTATGCAACAGCTGAAAACTGTATCGATAAGCTGATTGATGATTACGAAATCTCAGCTACCGATTATTCAACTGCTGAACAACGTATTATCGCTGGTATTCGCTATGAAATGAAGCTGAGAGATTTTTCTCTTGCAAATTCATTTGTACTATGCGAAGATGTTCCTATTGAAACAGTTACTAAGCTAAAAGAACTTAGCGTAAGACTTAAAGGCGTTGATGTTACTGAGGACGCTGTGAGAGAAATCGTTGTTGGTGACGTTCTTCCGCACGAAATTGGTACCGTTGGCCCAATCTTTGCCGAAGAATATGACGAGCTGAAAGAAAAAGGCTACGCTATGAACGATTCAGTCGGAAAAGACGGTATCGAAAAGGCTCTTGAAGATGAACTTCGTGGCAAGGATGGAACAAGAGCTATTACACTCACAAATGGCGATGTTTCCTCCGCCGAGGTCACAGAAGAAGCAAGAGGCGGACACACTGTAAAGCTCACTGTTGACAGTGACTTCCAAAGAGATTTACAAGAAATACTAGTCAACTTCATGTCGGATTTGAGAAGTCAGCCTGATTACTATAAGGTTAATTGCGGTTCACTTGTTGTACTGGACGTTAAAAGCAATGCTGTTTTAGGTATGGCTACTGCTCCTACTTACGATCTGAAAGACTATAAAACTAATTACGAGGAAATTCGTGATGCAGAAAATACACCACTCCTTAACCGTGCAACCTGTGGTCTTTACAGACCAGGTTCAACATTTAAAACTATCACTGCAACTGCTGGCTTGAATACGGGTACTGTTACCGGTGAATCAACCTATACCTGTAATCAGAAAATGGAATTTTATGATATAAAAGTTGGTTGTACTGGCTGGCATAACGATATTTCAGTTGCAAGAGCGTTAAGAGTTTCATGTAACATTTATTTCTATGAACTTGGAAGACGTCTTGGAATTGATACAATTTCTGAATACGCTTCGATGTATGGTTTTGGACAGCGTACAGGTATTGAAACTGGCGATTATATGGGACAAATCGGTAATCCAGAAACATTTAATGAGTTAAATCTTGACTGGACTGTTGGTCAGGTAATTCAAGCAGCAATTGGTCAGTCTGAAACTGCTGTCACTCCTCTTCAGATGGCTGCTGCTGCATCAACAATTGCAAACCAAGGTGTCAGATATAAGGTTCATCTTGTTGACAGTATTTATGACTATTCAATGGAAAATGAAATAAAGAAAATCGAACCAGTTGTTGCTGACACTATCGAACTTGATTATGACTATGTCTATGATTACGTAATTAACGGTATGGTTCAGGCATCTGAAAACAATTTTCCTGCTGAATATTCACTTTCCAATCTGGGATTTGATGTTGCAATAAAAACTGGTACACCTCAAAACTGGCGTGATGGCAATGAAATTACAGACAGTTGCTTTATAGGTTTTGCACCAGCTTATGACCCTCAAATTGCTTTTGCAGGCATAGTTGAGGGCGGTGAATATTCAAAGTATATGATCAGAAGTATAATTCAGACTTATTATAAGCATTTTTCTGAGGACGGAGATTATTCTAATGTAGCCATTAACTATCTTTCAGATTCTGATAATTCAAAGGGTACAAACACAAAAATCGGAGATGTTCTTGGACAACAGGCTACAGAGCCAAATACTGAGGCAACAACTGAAGCGACCGATGAGAACAATGAGGACTAAGACTGAAACGTGCAGCGTGACGCTGCACCCAATCGCCGTTCGGCGGGGTAAG
>JAVBRC010000018.1:0-19706 GCA_031548405.1 Oscillospiraceae bacterium
CACCATCACATGCCACCACAATAGGGTACTAATGAATATACTCGGGGCTGAAATATTTGTTTTCCATGGAAATAAAAAAATTATTGAAGTTCCAAAAGAACTTTATTTTGAAACTTTCTCTCGTCTTGTTGATACCGGAAAACAGTTTGGAGTTACAGTGGCTCAGGAAAATGTTTCAAGATGCACAAGCGGTTCACTGTCCTTTATGAAAGAGATGGTTAAAAGCCTTGGAGATGACGCAAAATTCGTGTTAGACACAAAGCAGTCTATCCGTGCCAATGAAAACAATTTCGACATATTAAGAGCACTTGGCAGTCATGTTGTTCATGTACATATCAGCGACCACGGTGAAATGGGCGATTGTCTGCAAATCGGCAAAGGCAGATTTAATATCAAACAATTTTTAACACTACTAAATGAAAAATCCCCTTATAGTTCGGTTATCCTGGAACTTTATAGAAGTAATTTTGATGGAATATCTGACCTTGTAAACAACTATAATACACTTGTCAGCATGATAGGAAAGCTCTAATAAATTTCATGTACCATATATACTATACGATATAACCTTAAATGTAGAAAGGAATAATCTATGCAATGTCCTTACTGTGGAGATGAAGACACCAAAATTATAGATTCTCGTTCGTTGGAACGTAAAAAACGCAGACGTCGTGAATGTATAAATTGTGGGCGACGTTTCACAACATTTGAGGCAGTTGAACTACCAATGACAATGGTCGTAAAAAGAGACGGAACATTTGAACCCTTTGACCGTAATAAGCTTATGAGAGGGATTTTAATTGCAATAAAAAAACGTCCTGTAAATATTGAGCAGGTGAACAAGATTGTAGAAGATGTTGAAAATCATCTTGCGAATACTGCAACAAATCAAGTAACCTCAGAGGAAATAGGAAACATGACATTAGATCACCTTAAAGATGTTGATGATGTTGCATATATCAGATTTGCGTCTGTTTATAAAGCTTTTACAAGCGTGGAAGGATTTATCAAAGCCATCAGCGAGCTTAGCAAAAATCAAGATGAAAATAGCTTATAGTTCTTTACATACTATACCACCACAAAATAATATTATTTTAAAAGAAAAGAGGTAATTATGACTAATAATTTTGAAACTGAAAATTTAACTGGAATGTTTGATACTAATGATATCAACAACAACAAGATATTAGCGGTACTTGCTTATATACCATTGCTTTTTCTGATACCACTTCTTGCAGCTAACGACTCTAAATTTGCGAAATTTCATGCAAATCAAGGACTTATTCTTACAATCTTCGCATTTGTTTGCGCAATCATAGATAAAATGATTAATTTTTTAATTGATTGGATACCGCTTATCGGTGGCATTATCAGTGGAACGGTTTCGGCTGTTTTGGGAATAGCTGTTCTGGCATATATTATTATTGGCATTGTAAATACAGCACAGGGTAATGCCAAGAAATTACTATTTATTGGTGATTTGTTTGAGGTTATTAAATAACTAATCTTGCTATAATCACAAGCTTTATATTGAAGGGAATGTAAAATAATGCGTGAAATAAACGTAAATGATATAGAAAATATTGTAAAAGATTTATGCATTAAAGCTAACATCTTTTTACCGCAAAATCTCGAAAAAATGATTTATGATGCTTCTGAAGAAGAAATTTCTCCAGTTGGAATAAGTGTTTTTGATGACCTGAAGGCAAACATAAAGGCGGCCGCTGATGAGAATATTCCGATTTGCCAAGATACTGGTATGGCTGTTATTTTTGCTGAAATAGGTCAGGATGTTCATTTTACTGATGGTGGATTTGAAGACGCTGTGAACAAAGGCGTTTCAAGAGGCTATACAGAGGGATTTCTACGTTGTTCTGTTGTTAGTGACCCGTTGGAAAGGGTTAATACTGGTGATAATACACCTGCTGTTATACATATCAGAATAGTTGCGGGTGATAAGGTTAAAATAGACGTATGCCCTAAGGGTTTTGGAAGTGAAAATATGTCTGCACTTAAAATGTTTACACCATCGGCTACAACAGACGATATTGTAAACTTTGTAGCTGAAGTTGCCTCAAAGGCTGGCAGCAATCCTTGCCCGCCAATGGTATTAGGCGTGGGAATTGGCGGAAATTTTGAATACAGTGCATATCTTGCAAAAAAAGCACTTTGTCGTGATGTAGCCATAAGAAATCCGAAAAAGCTTTATTCAGAACTTGAATGCAAAATGCTTGCTAAGATAAATTCTCTTGGTATTGGGCCACAAGGCTTTGGTGGAAATATAACTGCACTTTGCGTTAATATCGAAGAAGCTCCGACTCATATTGCAGGACTACCAGTTGCAGTCAATGTAGGCTGTCATGTTACACGTCATGCAAGTGCAGTAATATAAGGCGATACCGAACAAAGCCATACTGACGGCTTTGCACGATGTTACCATGACTGAAAGGCGAATATGAAAAATTTATTATTTATAGGTGATGTTGTAGGAAAAAGTGGTTGTGATTTTTTAGCATCACGAATTTATGGACTTAAGAAAAAATATGCTATAGATTTTACAGTTATTAATGGTGAAAATTCCGCTCAGGGAAACGGTATAACAGCATTTTCTGCCGAACAAATAAGGAACAGTTGCGGTGCAGATGTAATCACAACTGGTAATCATTGTTATAAAAGACGTGACTCACTAGCTATTTATAATGAAGATTATATTATCAGACCTGCTAATTTCCCAGAAGGCTGTGAAGGAAAAGGTGTAAGCATAATTGACATTGGTTCTTTTAAGGTTGCAATAGTCAATCTTATGGGAACTGTTTATATGGAACCGCTTGATAATCCCTTTACAGTTATTGAGAAAACACTGTCTGAAATAGATACACCAAATATATTCGTTGATTTTCACGCTGAAGCAACGGCTGAGAAAAAAGCAATGGGGTACTTTCTTGCTGGAAAAGTAACAGCTGTTATGGGAACACATACTCACGTTCAAACTTCTGACGAGGTGATTATTGATGAACATACCGGTTATATTACAGACGCTGGAATGACTGGTCCGGAATATTCTGTTTTGGGGGTTGATGTGAAACCAGCTGTGGACAAACTGAGGTTTAAATTCCCTGTTAGGTTCAGGGAAGCTGAAACATCATGCTTTATAAATGGTATTGTAATTACTTTCGACGAAAAAACTGGCAAATGTACTAAAATTTTAAGAATAATTGAGAGATAATAAACAATTTTTTAAAAAAGCTATTGAAAAAGTAATTATAATGATGTATAATTAACTTATGTAAAAATCATTAAGATATATATACAAATAAAAAAGAAACGCATTAGCTATTTTAAATGGAGGTCAAAACAATGGAAATTCTAAAGGTTTCATCACACTCATCGCCTAATTCAGTTGCAGGAGCAATCGCAGGAGTTATTCGTGAACAAAATCAAGTTGAAGTTCAGGCTGTTGGTGCAGGTGCTGCAAATCAGGCAATTAAGTCAATCGCCATTGCAAGAGGTTATCTGGCACCTATCGGTGTAGATTTGATTTGTATTCCAGCATTTGCTAACATTTTAATTGATGGCGAAGAAAGAACAGCTATGAAGCTAATTTGTGAAAAAAGATAAATTTAAACAGCGGCTCATTTTGATATGAACCGCTGTTTTTGTTTAGAATAAACGTTACAGAACTAATACTAATATAGAAAAATGAGCTGTTGCACACTAATAAATGTACAACAGCTCACAATATTTTTTAACTTTTTCTTTTGAAAATAAGCTCTTTCTTCAGCGATTTCATTTTAATGAAATAGGTTGTAACAAGCACGACGTCAGCAAAAACCCATGCAATTGGGCTTGCAAGACAAGCGGCTATATACCCAAATGATGAAACAAACGCTACCACCACAAGAGTTCTTGCAATAAGCTCACTAACTCCTGCCATCATTGGTAAGAGGCTATACCCCATGCCTTGAAGTGCATTTCTTAAAATAAACAATATTCCAAGCATTGGATAGAATACTCCATTAATTCTCAAATATTTAAGTGAAAGTGAAATTATCTCCTTCATCTCCTCAGCTGTTGTCTTCTTCGATGATACTAACAAGTCCACTAGAACTCCGCCTAAAGTTGAAACTATAATGGCTAAGGCGATACAATAAATAACAGAAATAATAATACTCTGGTGAATTCCTACACGAATTCTCGTATATTTCTTTGCACCCCTGTTTTGACCGCAGTAAGTAGCCATCGTAATTCCCAGACTCTCCATCGGGCCTATTGCTACCATCTGAATCTTTGAAGCGGCTGTAACAGACGCAACACAAGCTGTACCCAGCGAGTTCACCGCACTTTGTAAAATTATACTGCCTATTGCAGTAATTGAAAATTGAAGTGCCATTGGAATTCCGACGGATACAAGCTTTATCGATTTTTGAAGGTCAAATCTAAATTCTTCCTTTTCAAACTTCAATATTTCATAATTTTTCCGCATATACATAAAACAGAGAACTGCTGAAACAATTTGAGAAACAACAGTCGCAATTGCTGCACCTGCAACCCCCATATTAAATATAAGTATAGTCACAAAATCAAGTATAATATTTAAAACAGAAGCTATTCCTAAAAAAATCAACGGGGTTTTGCTGTCACCAACTGCCCGAAGTATACCTGAAAGCATATTAGAGAACATTGTTGCAGTAATTCCTGCAAAAATAATAATTATGTATTTATATGCATAGTCAAAAATTTCATCAGGAGTATTCATAAGCCGCAAAATAGGTCCAGTCAAAAGCATCGTTGCGCTTGTAAGAATAATAGCTATTCCAGCACAAATATAAATTGAATTTGTAATATATTTTCTCATTTCAGAATGATTGCCAGCACCAAATTGCTGAGCTACTAATATCGAAAACCCACTACACGAGCCAAGCGCAAACCCTATAACAAGAAAGCTTACCGCTCCTGTTGAACCAACTCCTGCAAGAGCATTTACCCCAACATATTTTCCAACAATAACAGTATCAACCATGTTATATAGTTGCTGAAAAATATTTCCGATAATCATAGGGATAGCAAAGCTCAAGATTAATTTGTATGGCTTTCCTACTGTCATTTCTTTTGTCATTGACATTTTTTTCACCTTTCTTTATTAAGTAAACCACTGATTTAATCAGTGCTTCCTTAATCATTAATTCCTAGGATTATGTAATTTAAATTATTTAGAAAAATTATTGTATTGCTTTTTTATCAAACTTATGCTAAAATATAATTATCACTTAAATATATTAAAATATTTGTAAAAGAGGTGCGTATATGGATGATTTCAACCACGAACAAATTCACTACCAGACTGAAACAGGGATGAAATATGATGTTTATGATACCGACGGCTTCTTTAACGCCAAACATTGGCATAATGGTCTTGAGGTTATCTATCTTTTATCGGGTAAAATAAAACTCAATATCGCAGGAAGAGATTGCGTACTTCGTCCAGGTGGTATTGTGATTATAAATTCCAAAACCATTCATTCGGTAATTTGTCGTGAAAAAAGCAGACATCTTCTCATTCAAATTCCTTATGACGTACTAAAAAAGTACATACCGAATATCGACATAATAATGTTCAACTGTCTATGCCCTAATCCAGAAGAAGACAAAGGTAATTTTACAGTTATAAGAGATAATCTTGAAAAGCTAAGACTTCTGTATCAGGCTCCAAGAGACGATGGCTTTCTGCTTAAATTCAATTCATTGGTTTTTGAGTTGCTTTATAAGCTCGTCATTGAATTTAAATCAACGGCTGACCCTATTTTAAAAAAGAAAACTGATAGAAATATTCAAAGATTAGGTATTGTTATTCAATATGCACGACAACATTATGCTGAAAACATTACACTTAACGATGCAGCTGAAGCTGTTGCTCTTAACCGTGAATATTTCTCACGATTTTTTAGGAAATATATGGGAATGACGTTTATGGATTATGTTTTTGCCGTTCGCCTTGAACACGTTTATCATGACATTCAGACAACAGATTATACGATCGGAACTATTGCTGACAAAAACGGATTCTGCCATAATTATAAGCTTTTCGTAAAAAAATTCAAAGAGCAATACGGCTGTAGTCCTGGGGAAGCCAGAAGACGGGCTTTAAAAGATGAATAATTTTTTTCGATAAGAACTAGTATAACAGCAAAAATAAGTTTTTACAAGATATAATAATGACGATTATATTATCCAATGTTGACATATTTATAAAATGACTTTTAAATAAATAGGCTGTTGTATAATAGCAACAGTCCTCAGTCTATCGAAAAGGTTTAATACTAACTTTTAAATTTTATTTTACAAAAGCTTTTAGTTATTCTGACATTTCAAAACTATCACTATCGGGCGTTTTGAAAAATTGGTATAACTCGACGTAAGCATACTAAGGGTTCTTTTTTCACTTGTAAAAAAGAACCCTCTTGTCGCCTATGGGCGACAATTCACAAGAAAAAGACGCTTGAACGATAAAGTATTTCGCTCGTTGCGACGAGCGACCAAGGCTCTGCCTTTGGAAACCGCAATTTTTAAAAAAATTGAGTAAACTTTTATATCGCCGTTCGGCGGTGATAATCAACTTATTTCATCGATTGCTATCTTTCTCGACAACCCGAGGCTGTTGCATAAAAGCAACAGTCCTTTTTAGTTTTCATACCCCAAGCTTTTGAGATATTCATTAATATTGTGTGCGTTACCACCGTTTGTAATATACATATTCTTGTATTTCTCACAACTAACCATATCACCCATTATACAGTACGCAGCAGCGGCAAGGCTCATCGCCTGATATACACTCTTGACCCCTGTTGTCTTAAAGCCCTCAGTGCGTAGTGTAGTGCCTTCTCTGGCTGACCAGTACGCAAATAATAAGAACCAAGATTTGAAAACGCAAGTGCATTTTGTGAGTCATAAACAAGACAATTTTTATTACATCTTAAAAAGTTTTCATAATCTTCATTTTTCATGTAAGCCATACTCAGATATAGCCATACATCTGACAAAGTCCCGTTATATCTAAGCATTTCCTCGTAGGCTTTAATATTATTTAAAATATCATTATTATATTGATAACAAAGACCTTTAAACATCATAACACCGCAATAATCATCAGCAGATTCACATCTATCATAGAGATAATCTAAAACTTTTAATGCCCTTTCATAATTATTCAGATGATACAGGCAAATAGCATTTTCAAGTCGTTTTTTTAATGCTAATTTTCCTTGAAATGCATTATCAATGTATTTTCCAAAATCCTTTTTATAAAGCATTAGTATTTTTTTCTTATCTCCTAAATTAATTCCCGTATTGGTTACTAGTTTTATTGTAAGTACTATCATTATAATAGCTGAAGCAGTAGCAATTTTCACATTAAATCGCTCTGTCATAAAAAGTCCATATATTATTAGTGTGACCGAGGAAATATAAACAGCTAATACAATAAAGAATTTTATAAACTTTTTCATTTTATATGCCTATCTTCTCATCAATTTTTTTATTGTTGCCATTAGCTCTGGGAAATTCACTGCAGTAATAAATACTACTATTCCAACCTGCATTACAACATAAAATTTAGGCTGATTTATTGCGAGTAAAGATGAGCCCAGAAGAATTGAAATATTCATTATAGTCTTTGTGTGGTCAACCTTAAAGTAAACATATCTTCTGGCATCTACTACACGAATTATATAGCATACTACATAACTGATAAAGCTTGCTGCGATTGCACCCTGAACACCAAATTTTTTTATCAGAATAACGTTCAGAATTACATTTAAAACCATCGCCACAAGGCTGGTCCAGAATGAATTTTGAGTGTGGCGTGAAGCAGTGTAGATACTGCTGAAAAACAAATTAAAGCACATAACCAAAACAGCAAGAATAAGCACTGGCGTATAAATATAAGCTTGAGCGTATTCAGGATGGTTGTTATAATTTAAAAGCACTCTTGAAATCGGCTGAACAAGCAGTATTACAACCGCCGCCGCAATATACATTATTGACTGATATGCTGAGAAAACCGTTTCGTAAAACTTCCCCTCGCCCTTACTGCCATGCTCCGTTATAGCAGACATATTCCATGCCTGAAAAAATATAGTCGAAACCATTGATATAAGGTTTGGTACTTTTGATGCTGCCGTGTATAATCCTACCGCAGTATCTCCGGTTTTTCCCGCTGGCCCGTCAACATACTTTATAAGTATTCTATCGGAAAAGCCTGTTATTGTCCACATAACAGCGGTTGGTATCAAAGGAAGCGAAAATCTTACCATTGTTTTTATGAGATCCTGATCAACGCACGAAATTCTGAAAAATCTTCCAAGACCAGCAATACTCCATAAAAAAAGTCCTGAACATAAGTCCGAAAGAATCATGGCAATCATAAATCCCTTAATTCCAAGTTGGAAATGGGATATAAAAACAAAGTTGAATACAAATAGTGTCAACGTTGCAAGCATTCCATCAAACGCATACAGTTTAACAAATCCTCTGGCTCTTATAAAGCTTGTGCAGGTCAAACGGAATACGGATGTGCATACATAAAGCATAAGCCATGGTGTGTACCCTTTGATAAATGGTACCATAGAGAAGAATGGTGACAACAGCAGCATTATTCCAAGACCAAAGGCTTGTATTGCACAGGACGTTGAAAAAACCTGCTTTTTATCATAGTTTTTATCAAGTCCAAATCTCAGAATGGCATCTAGCATTGAAAAAGAGAACACTGGTATCATAAGTGTTGCTGACGCTTCAATCAATTCCTTGCTTCCAAGAATATCTGCACCCATATAGGTTGTATAAAGACGTGTTAAAAAAAAGGATAAAATCTTAGAACCAAAAGTACCTATTGCAAAAATAACCGTATTAAACGCTAAGCTTTTATATTTATTCATGTTTTAAACTCCATTGTATAATGAAAATTTTGCATATATTCTTTATTATATCAGATTTTGACTAAAATTGAAATAGATTTTTAAGAAAAATATTACAACTATTTAGTTAAATGCTAAAATCCCCTCTTTTTCAAGAGGGGATTTTTAAATTCTACAATTTTGTTTATTACTTCTTTGATCTCAAAGCAACAGTTGCTGTACCGATAGCTGCTGTTAATACAAGACCAGCTACTGCTACTGCTACGCCTGCATCACCAGTTGAAGCAGAATCTGTCTGTGTTGAGTTTCCTAGAACAGCACCACCAGATGAGTTTGCTGTTGTTACGCTGTTATTGTTAACCAGTGTAGTAGTTGTTGTTGTTGTAACTGAACCACCAGTGCCATCAGTTGTAGTTGTTGTAGTTGTTTGTGGTGTACCATCAGCATTTGTTGGAGCTTCTGTTGGGTTTGTGTTATCTCCGCCAGTTGCTATACCGCCAGTTGTTATTTTATCAATCTTGAATGTAATGCCAGTTTCTGCTGGATTGCCATTCGATGCATAGTTATATGCATTAATATTTGTTGAAAGAATTAAGCAAAGAACTGTATCTGATGCTTCTGTTAGCTTAAATGATACAGTATACTGACCATCACCATTAAGCGCAACTGAATCATTTATTACATTATTTTTTTCAGGTTTAGTTGCATCCCAATATTCATTTGTACCAATAGCTCCTACAAGTTCAGCCTTATACGCATCACCATCTGAACCGTCTTCATTGGTATTGCAAGAGCCTTTTAGTCCTGATACAGTAAACGTAACATTAACAGCCTCTTCAAAAGTACCGCTTTTATTGATATCAAGCGCTTTAACTGAAGACCATTCATTAAAAATGTTCAAACGTAAAGTTGAACCATCATCATTCATAGAAAATGCGCCATCAGTTGGACCAGTATAAGCAATTTCAGTCTCAGCCGCATTAACAGTTGACATAACCAAAACCACTGAGGAAATTGCTGCCACTGCACAAGCTGTAGCTACTGCAAAGAATTTTTTTAATTTCATATATAACACCTCAAATAAACTATTTTATCAATTTATTACAAAATTGATTGCAGGGATTAATTTCTTACTTAGCAAGTAGAATCTTTGCAGCCTTGATACAATCCTGAAGATCAATCTTGCCATTTCCGTTCAAATCGCCAATTAAAAGCTGCTGTGCATCAAACTTAACTGTACCAAGCATCTGCTTAGCAATTAGAATAACGTCCTGAAGGTCAACCTTACCGTTTCTATTAACGTCGCCCATTACATAATCTGAAGCAACATTTGATGTACCAGTTTTGCCTGTTCCTGAAACTGTAAATACAACCTTAACGCTCTGTGTTACAGCTGTAGTTCCAGCGATATCAGCAACGCCTGTTCCAGTCCAGCTATCAATCAAGTAAATTCTTGTAGCAGACTTTGATTCTTCAACATAGTTTGTGTTAATTGCAGACGCACTTGTTTTATAACCTGAAACAGCTGCACCGTCAACATAAACGCCATCAACCTTTACTACAAGGTTTTCGTACTGGGTTTTTGTAAGTCCTGGGATTTCGACAGCTAGCATTTGAAGAGTATCTGTTCCACCATCATCAACATTCCAGATAACTTCATACTGAGCGTCACCATTGATTGCTGCTGTCTTTGAACCAGTTGTAACTTCATCAGCTGACCAAATAGTTTTCGCACCGATTGTACCTGCAAGATATGCAGTTGGAGTTTCAATAACAGGACCTGCGCCTTCTGCCATTGTTGTGATCTTATCAACTGTAAATGTTATACCTGTGTCAGCTGGCAAGCCAGTTTCAGTATACTGATAAGCATTAATATTTGTTGAAAGAATTAAACATAGGATTGTATCTGCTGGATCGTTCAAAAGGAATTCTGTTGTATATGTTCCGTCGCCTTCAATAGCAACATATTCGTTTTCAACAGTATTATCTTCTGAATCTTCGCCCCAATAGCCATCTGTTCCAATTGCACCTGAAAGGAATGCTTCATAAGGAACTTCTGTACCATCTTCTGCAATATTAGCAGAATCTTCACCAAGACCGTCAACTGTAAATGTAACAGCTACCTTTTCGTTAAATTCACCCTTATTATTGATATCCTTAACGCTTGTTCCCCATTCATTAAAGATATTAAGTCTTAGTGAAACACCATCATTTTCAAGTGCAAAAGCTTTTGCAGATGGCCCGTTGTAGGCAATTTCCTTTTCAACAGTTGCAGCAGAAGCTGGAACTGCAGCAAACATAGCTGTAGCTGCAAGAACAGCAGCTGAAGCGGAAGCAATTATTCTCTTAAAATTCTTCATTTTTAGCACCTCATTATTTATATTTTTAATTTTGTTGTCAAAATCCTTAAAAGTAAATTTTCACGCTTTAATTATAACATTCCAAGCACCGATATGTCTATGTATATGCTAAACAAAGATTGCGTTATTATTTTGTGACTTATGCTCACATTGCACAATATAGCCCGTTTTAGCACTCGAAATAAGCATTTTTTTATATTTTTGGAATTATTTTTCAACATTTTGCATAGCATCCAACACTTCGGACATAAGCTTTTCCGGACGCTGACTTTTTTCAAGCTTAACGCTTATATATGGTTTTGCAAGGCTATTAAAAAGAATACGGCCCTTGAATTTTTTTGAAAGAGCGCTTATCTGCTCAGGCTTTGGATGAGCAATATAGAAAAACAGACTTTCATTACGCTGTTGAATTTCTGTAATACCCAGTGACGCAGCAGCATTTCTGAGAAGTGACGCTTCAATAAGCCCTGCAACTGCCTTTGGTGGTTCTCCATAACGGTCAATTAGTTCGTCAATCATCTCCATTTTATCGGCTTGCGTTTCAATTGTTGCAATTTTTTTGTAAATATCAATTCGTTGTGCCATACTTTCAATATATTTTTCAGGTATATGCGCATCAATACGAATATCAACAGAACAATCCGCCGCTTTTTGAATTGGTTCACCCTTTTCCTCAGCGATAGCCTCGGTCAGCAAGCGAAGATACATATCGTAACCAACAGCCTCCATATGCCCATGCTGGCGACCACCTAGAATACTTCCTGCTCCCCTTATTTCAAGGTCACGAAGAGCAATTCTAAATCCGCTTCCAAACTGTGTAAACTCTTTCATTGCATTAAGTCTTTTTGATGCAACCTCCGTCAATACCTTTTCACGTTTAAATGTAAAGTAAGAATACGCTCTCCTGTTAGAGCGTCCGACACGTCCTCTTAACTGATAAAGCTGGGACAAGCCAAAACGGTCTGCGTCTTCTATTATAAGTGTGTTAACATTCGGAACGTCGACACCAGTTTCTATAATAGTAGTACAAACCAATATGTCAATCTCATGTTCAACAAGCTGCGCCCATGTTTCCGACATTTTTTCTTCCGTCATCTGCCCATGAGCATAAGCCACCCTTGCATCAGGCAAAAGCTCCTGCAATCTTGCTGCACAGCTTGAGATACTGTCAACACGATTGTGAATGTAATAAACCTGACCGCCCCTTTTAAGTTCTCTTGTAATCGCCTGTAAGAGCATTCCCATATTATGTTCTATGACGTAGGTCTGAACAGGGTGTCTGTCTTGCGGCGGTTCTTCAATAACTGACATGTCACGAATTCCACTCATAGCCATATTTAAGGTTCTCGGAATAGGTGTTGCGGAAAGCGTCAGAACATCAACTCCAGAGAAATACTCCTTAAATTTCTCCTTATGTGCCACACCAAAACGTTGCTCCTCATCTATAATCGCAAGTCCTAAGGCTTTAAATTCTATGTCTTTGGAAACAAGCCTGTGAGTACCGATTATTAAATCAATAAGTCCTTTTTTTAGTCGTTTTAAGATGTCCTGCTGTTGTTTTGGAGTGCGGAAACGTGAAATAAGCTCAATATTTATTGGGAACTGATCAAATCTTTTCAAAGCTGTCTGAAAATGCTGCATTGCAAGAACCGTAGTCGGAACAAGTATCGCACATTGCTTTCCACTCATAATACATTTCATCGCCGCACGAAGTGCAACTTCAGTTTTTCCAAAACCAACGTCACCGCAAAGAAGTCTGTCCATAGGACGAACCCTTTCCATATCCTCTTTTATTTCGTTGATAGACTGGAGTTGGTCGTCAGTTTCCGAATAAGGAAATCTCGCTTCAAAATCCCTCTGCATTTCATCATCAGGGAAAAACGCAAATCCCTTGCTTTGTTCACGCTGTGCATAAAGCTTTGTAAGCTCCTCTGCCATATCCTTAACAGCACGCTTTACGTTATTTCTCGTTTTCTGCCATTCTGCCGAGGAAAGCTTGTTTAGCTTAACACCAGTATCATCACGAGGGCCGATATACTTTGAAACCATGTCGAGCTGAGTTACAGGCACATATAAAACATCCTTGCCAGAATACTGAATTGTAATATAATCCTTTGTAATGCCCTCTAGCTCCAGTTTTCTTATTCCTACAAACCTTCCGATACCATGAAGGGAGTGAACAACAAGATCGCCCGCAGTAATATCCGAAAGGCTACGAATTTCCTCACCTTTTTTATGCTTTTTCTTTTTCTTCTTCGAGCTTGTAGCTTTAATCTGTGTTATAACAGCAGTTTTATTTTCGAGATACTCAAAACCACCAGAAAGGCTGCCAGTTGTCAGCAATACCCTCCCCACCTGACAAACACTGTCAGGCTTGGCGATGTCACATTTAATCCCTGCTTCTTCAAGATCCTGCTTTATAATTGGAAGTGTCTTTTCACTTCCGGCAATGAGGAGCGTTCTGAACCCTCTTTCGCTGTAGCTATGTAAATCTTCATTAAGCTGACGTATTTCGCCGCCCCACGGTGCGTTCTGCACACCCTCGAAATTAACTATCTTTTTATATCCAACACGATCAAGACCAGAAACAAAGTTGTTTATAAAAAGGCATGAATTTTTCTGTGACTTTTCCATAATCTGCGGAAATTCAAAATAGTGTCCCTCAAGCCCACGGCAGAGAACACCCTCTTCAAGAAGTATTTTGCAATCCTCATTATATTGTAAAGTAACACCTTTTGCACGTTCTATTGCATTTGTATACTCCGCAAAAACTACAAGTCCGTCAGAATAATCAAAAATGGACGGAATTTCATCATAAATCAACGGAATATACTTATCTATACACTCAAGCTCATTCCCCTCACGAAGCTTTTCGACATCACAGGAAAGATTAGCTTTTACAAGTTCCGCCTTTTTACTGCGAATTGACTTTGCAAGCTTTTCTATTTTTTCCGCAAGAGCCGTTCTGTCCGTAATTGTTTCAACAGCTGGTGCAATATTAAATTCCTCGATATTTTCAGTTCGGCGTTGTGTTTCGGGATCAAAATATGACATACTGTCAATATCGTCGCCCCAAAGTTCAATTCTAACAGGCTGTTCTGACTGTACTGGAAAAATATCCGCAATTGCACCTCTGATTGAAAACTGTGACGCACCCTCAACCTTACTGCTACGAACATACCCCATATCTACAAGCTTTGTTTTAAATTCATCAAGGTTAAGCTGAGAACCATTTTTTATAGTTATAGTATATTCAGAAAGTATATCTGGCGATATAACCGGCTGCATTGCTGCTTCGACAGATGCAATAAGCACTTTGCATTCTCCGCTGAGAACTGCCGAAAGTGCCTCTATACGCTGATGTTCATAATCTCGTGACATGCCCTCAGCAGACGTCAGAAAAATTTCCCTTGCTGGAAAAAGCATGGCAAGACGTGTTTCCTGCGCCATCATATTAACATCGTCACAAAGTTTTTTCGCCTCTGATTCAGTATCGGTTACGACAATAAGTTTTTTCTTTTCGCTAAGGGTGTACAGCATTTGTGCCTTATGAATGTGTGAAAGCCCCGACGCACAAACTGGTGAAATATCAGAATCAAGACAGCTTTCAATACTTTTCCAGCCATCAAGCTCACTAAAGGTTTGTTTAAAAAAGTTCATTCTTCCCTCCTTATTAAATGTTACTTCGTAATACTCGCTATCAGTTGACTATACCCGTCGAACGGCGATATAGTTTAGGTCAACCCTTTTTAAAGGGGCAACGTGACGTTGCATCCAATCGCCGTTCGGCGGACAAAGTAAACTAACCCCGACGAATGTCGCATAGTTTAGGTCAACCCTTTTTAAAGGGTTGCGGTTTCCAAAGGCAGCGCCTTGGTCGCTCCGCAGAGCGAAATCTTGTAGGGAACGGCGTCACCGACATTCCAAAAACTTCAGAAAAACTAAACCTAGCAACTCAACTAACCCTTATACACTTCACGAGTTCTATGTTCTTTCTTTTTTCTATCGCAAAAAAGAAAGGAACCAAAGAAAAAGGCTCTTCTAAGGCATTAAGAGTTTCGCCCACTGCGGTGGGCGACAATGGACGCTGTCCCTTGACCCTGCGATTTTTTGAAAAAAATCGAGCAAAACTTTTGATGTCGCTTCGCTAACGTTCCAGTAAGTTAACGCAACAACGCATAAAACAGCAGCCCCCATAAAAGGGGGATGCTGTAAAATTTTTATTTTCCAGATAATATTATCACGAATTAAACTTATTCATGGCATCATTAATCTTATCATCAACAATAAGCTCTATTCCCTCGCAAGCCATTTCTGCAATTTCGTCAATCTTTTCCCTGTCGTCGTCGCTAAACTTGCCTAAAACCCAATCCGCAAGATCATATTTAGGATGCGGTTTTTTACCAACACCCATCTTAATTCTAGGGAAAGTATCCTCCCCAGTCAAGTGTATAATGCTCTTAATACCATTATGTCCGCCGTCACTGCCTTTTCTTCTGATACGCATTTTTCCGGGTTCAAGCGATATATCGTCATATATCACAATAACATGATCAATGTCCAGCTTATAAAATTTCATCGCTTCCGCAATTGCCTGACCGCTGTTATTCATATAAGTATTTGGCTTTAATAGTACACAATGTTTTCCTGCGATTGAAACGTCACCACAAAGCGACTTAAACTTCAACTTTTTAATTTCAGCTCCAAGCTTTTCAACAAGCTTATCTATTACAATAAATCCTGCATTGTGTCTTGTTCCTTCATATTGCAGACCAGGGTTTCCAAGCCCAGCAATTATATACTCAACAGGCCCAGACGGAACATTTTCAGTTTGGGAAATCTGTTTAAATTTATCAAAAATACTCATTTTTTATCACGCTTTTTCTAATTTGTTTTTAAGCTTTCTCAAGCTATATCCTTCTTTTATCTGAACAACGCCTCTGTCAATTGCCAATGCATAATCTGGAACGTCCTTTGTAATTGTAGTACCAGCAGCAGTATACACACCCTTTCCAAGCTTAACAGGTGCAATAAGGTTAGTGTTACAACCGATAAAGCAGTTGTCACCAATTTCACAACGGCTCTTTACTATACCATCATAGTTCACTGTAACCGTTCCACATCCAAAGTTTACTTTCTTGCCGACATCACTGTCACCAACGTAAGTAAGGTGTGCAACTGCTGTACCCTCACCGATTGTTGAATTTTTAATTTCAACAAAGTCACCGATTTTAACTCCGCTCTTAATATGACTGCCAGGTCTGATATGTACCCATGGCCCAATCTTAACACCAGCATCAATTGTAGACTTAAATGCCTGAACATAATTCAGACTAACACCGTCATTAACAACGCAATCCTCAACTATACAGTTAGGGCCGATAAGGCAACCTTCACCAATAACAGTTTTTCCGATAAGACGTGTTCCAGCCATAATTTCTGTTCCAACACCGATTTCAACATCACGTCCGATTACAACTCCGTCAACACAGTTGAATTCAACTCCATTTTCGAGATGCTTTTCAATAACGTCCATTCTTGCAATCGTATTTAGTTCAAGAAGCCCTTTTCTGTCATTTGCACCCAAAACAACGTTTGGATTTTCTGAGATATAAGCATTAACTCGTCTGCCTTTGTTAAGTGCAATGAAAACGCTGTCAGTCAAGTAATATTCACCCTGTGAATTATTAGTTGTCAACTCGCCAAGGTATTCCATGAGATCAGCAGTCTTAAACCAATAAGCACCAGAATTAATTTCCTTGATTTCCTTCTGAGAAATTGTTGCATCCTTTTCTTCGACAATTGAAGTGATTCCGTTTTCACCTCTTACAATTCTTCCGTAACCTGTTGGATTATCTGAAACAGCAGTTATAACTGTAATAGAATTTTCTTCATCTTTGTGCATTTCAAGTGACTTTTTTATAGTTTCGCTATCTATAAATGGTGCATCGCCACACAGTACCAATGTATTTCCTTCACAATTTTCCTTCATAAACGGTACAGCCTGCATAACTGCATGACCTGTTCCAAGACGTTCGCTCTGTAAAACTGTTTCATAGCGTCCGTTTAAATATTCATCAATAATTTCCGCCATAAAGCCTTTAACAATACAAAGCTTTGCAATATCAGCATTTTCACAAGCCTTTATAACCCATTCAAGCATAGGTTCGCCCAAAACCTTAAACATTGGCTTTGGAATATCAGCCTTCATTCTTTTTCCCTGACCTCCTGCTAATATAATTGCATTATTCATTATATGTCCCTCTCAATTCATTATATTAATATCATGTTTTACTAATTGTTTGCCAATCAATTTTAAAAACGATAATTCGCCATCTTAATATATTATGACAACAAAATGAAATTTTTTCAAGTGATTTCAGAAAATATTTCAAAAAATTAAAAAGTTTGTGAAAAGTGCTACAAAATAGTATTAAGATTTTTTTGAAAAAGATATGGAAATTTTTTTATATATATGGTATAATAATAATAACCGGATCGAAAGAGCAATTTCTGTTCTTTTTTTCGGTCTGAACTATAAAAATATCTGGAGGTATAAACCAATGAGCAAAAAATGGGTTTATCTATTTTCTGAAGGCGACGCAAGCATGAAAGAACTTCTTGGCGGTAAGGGTGCAAACCTAGCTGAGATGACTAAGCTTGGTCTTCCTGTTCCACAGGGCTTCACAATTTCTACAGAAGCATGTACACAGTACTATGAAGATGGTAGAGTAATTAACGACGAAATTCAGGCGCAGATCAATGAATACATCACTAAGATGGAAGAAATCGCTGGCAAGAAGTTCGGCGATCTTGAAAATCCACTTCTTGTTTCTGTACGTTCAGGTTCAAGAGCTTCAATGCCTGGTATGATGGACACAATTCTAAACCTTGGTCTTAATGACGAAGTTGTAGACGTTGTTGCTAAGAAGACTGGCAATGAAAGATGGGCTTGGGACTGCTACAGAAGATTTATTCAGATGTACTCTGACGTAGTTATGGAAGTTGGTAAGAAGTACTTTGAAGAACTTATCGACAAGATGAAGGAAGAAAAGAACATCACTGATGATACTGATCTTACTGCTGCTGATCTTAAGGAACTTGCTACTCAGTTTAAGGCTGAATACAAGGCTAAGCTAGGCACTGACTTCCCTTCAAATCCTGTTGAACAGCTTATGGGTGCTGTTAAGGCTGTATTCCGTTCATGGGACAACCCAAGAGCTAACGTTTACAGACGTGACAACGATATCCCTTACTCATGGGGTACTGCTGTTAACGTTCAGGAAATGGCATTTGGTAACTGGTCAGACGAATCAGGTACTGGTGTTGCATTTACTCGTGACCCTGCAACTGGCGAAAAGAAGCTTATGGGTGAGTTCCTTATGAACGCTCAGGGTGAAGACGTTGTTGCTGGTGTTCGTACACCAATGCCAATCGCTATGATGGAAGAAATCATGCCTGAAGTTTTTGCACAGTTTAACGAAGTTTGTGCTACTCTTGAAAACCACTACAGAGATATGCAGGACATGGAATTCACAATTCAGGATAAGAAGCTTTATATGCTTCAGACAAGAAATGGTAAGAGAACTGCTCAGGCTGCTCTTAAGATTGCTTGTGACCTAGTTGCTGAAGGCATGAGAACTGAAGAAGAAGCTGTTGCTATGATCGAGCCAAGAAACCTTGATACACTTCTTCACCCACAGTTTGATGCAAGCGCTCTAAAGGCTGCTACACCACTTGGCAAGGGACTTGGAGCTTCTCCTGGTGCTGCTTGCGGTAAGGTTGTATTCTCAGCTGACGACGCTGTTGCTTGGAACGAAAAGGGCGAAAAGGTTGTTCTTGTTCGTCTTGAAACTTCACCAGAAGATATCACAGGTATGAAGGCTTCACAGGGTATTCTTACAGTTCGTGGTGGTATGACATCTCACGCTGCCGTTGTAGCTCGTGGAATGGGTACTTGCTGCGTTTCAGGCTGTGGCGATATCAAGATGGACGAAGCTAACAAGAAGTTTACACTTGCTGGTAAGACATTCAACGAAGGCGACTGCATCTCAATCGACGGTTCAACAGGTAACATCTATGATGGTCTTATCCCAACTGTTGATGCTGTAATCGCTGGCGAATTCGGCACAATCATGGGTTGGGCTGATAAGTTCAGAGTTCTTAAGGTTAGAACTAATGCTGATACACCTGCTGATGCTAAGAAGGCTAGAGAGCTTGGTGCTGAAGGTATCGGTCTTTGCCGTACAGAGCACATGTTCTTTGAAGCTGATAGAATCGGTGCTTTCCGTGAAATGATCTGTTCTGATACAGTTGAAGAGAGAGAAATCGCTCTTAACAAGATTGAACCAACAAAGCAGGCTGATTTAGAGGCTCTTTACGAAGCTCTTGAAGGTTGCACTGTTACAATCAGATTCCTATATCCTCCACTACACGA
>JAVBRC010000117.1:0-3090 GCA_031548405.1 Oscillospiraceae bacterium
TTTGATTGCCGTAAAGGGAAATTTGATTGGGATTAATACGGTTAAAATTACTTCGGCTGAGGGGATTGGATTTGCAGTTCCTGTTAATTTGGTTAAAACTATAATAGATAGTTTTGTAACTAAGGGAGAGTTTAAAGAGGCGTATCTTGGTTTGTTTGGATATGATAAAGAGGTAATACCGTATTTAGATTCGGATATAGAGCTTAATTCTGGTATTTATGTGGCTAAAATTTCGCTAGACGGACCGCTTAAAAATTCGGGTTTAAAAGAGGGAGATGTAATTACTAAGATTGATAATTATGAAGTGAATAAAATGACTGAATTGCGCTCGTATATTCATACAAAGCAACCACAAGATTCTGTTAGTTTGACTGTTCATAGAAGGGGAAAAAGTATTAATATTAATGTGATATTGTCTGAAAAGAGTTAAATTTTGCAAAAAACATTGCTTGTATATTTTACCAAATAATGATATAATAGCAAAAACAAAAAAAGGGGGAATGAATAATGAAACAAAGTATAATAAAATTAATAGCAATGGCAATAATTACAGCAATTATGTACTTTTTCTTTTTACCAGCAATTAACCTAACATCACCAGGATTTTGGACATTCATAGGATTTATATTAATAATATACCTAACAATATCGCTATCCACAGCATTCACGTTTAACGGAGTTACATTTGCAGCAAAAGGAAAAATTTTAAACAAACCAATTAAAATAGCCATAGGAATTCTTACAGTAATCTTTTTAGGAATGATAGTAGTAAACATATTTAACTCACCACTATTTAACTCAAAAGCATATTACAACAGAATTTCAATAAAAGAAGATGGAAACTTTATAAAAGACGTACCAGAGGTAGATTTCAACTCAATGCCATTATTAGATAAAGCATCTAGCCAAAAATTAGGGGATAGAGTAATGGGACAGATGTCTGACTTAGTTTCACAATTCTATGTTTCAGACAATTATACACAAATAAACTATAACGAAGATATAGTAAGGGTTACACCATTAGAATATGCAGGAATAATAAAATATTTTACAAATAGAGACAAAGGAACACAAGGATATATAATCGTAAATTCTGTTACAGGAAAATCAGACTTAGTAAGGCTTCAAGATGGAATGAAATATATGCCTTCGGCAATTTTATTCGAAAATTTAAGCAGAAAACTAAGATTTACATATCCAACAGAAATATTTGGAGAAGCAAATTTTGAAATTGACAACACAGGAAAACCATACTGGGTAGTTTCTACAATAAAATATGTTGGAATCGGGTTAAGACCAGAGGTTTCAGGTGCGATTTTACTTGATCCAGTAACTGGTGATTCAAAAAAATATGCATTAAATGAAATTCCAGCTTGGGTAGACCACGTATTTCCAGCAAGTTTGGTTATTGACCAAATTGATAATTGGGGAAAATATAAAAATGGTTTCTTAAATTCAATATTTGGGCAAAAAGAAGTAGTTGCAACAACATCTGGATATAATTACTTAAAAAATGGAGATGATATTTTCTTATATACTGGAATAACTTCAGTAGTTTCAGATGAATCGAATATTGGCTTCATACTAACAAATTTAAGAACAAAAGATACAGTGTTCTATTCAGTTGCAGGTGCAGAAGAATTTTCAGCAATGGCAAGTGCAGAGGGTCAAGTTCAACAAATGAACTACAATGCAACCTTCCCATTACTGATTAATTTGAATAATAAACCAACATATTTCTTATCTTTAAAAGATAATGCTGGTTTAGTAAAAATGTATGCATTTATTGATGTAGAGGATTATCAAAAGGTTGTAGTTACTGATGTTTCAAAAGGAATTGTTGAAGCGGCTAAAAATTATATTGGAGATGCTCCAATAAATGTAAATGAGGAAGACTTAGTTACAGTGGATATTGAAATAAAGGCTATAACAACAGCAGTGATTAATGGAACAACTTATTATTATATCACAGATGTAAATAATAACAGATATACGGCTTCAATTAATGTAGGTAAGGATGTATTGCCTTTTGTAGAAAAGGGTACATTAATGAAAATTAGCCACAGAAAAGTAGATGGCGTAAAAGAAATAACCAAGGTATATTAAACCCATTCTTTAAAAAATTTCATATACACCTTTTTTGCAATAAGTGCGATAATACAGTATAAGAAGCTTACTTCAAACATCATAGCAATATATTCCATTTTTATTGGCACCAATCCAATAAATGCGCCTAATGCAGTAAAAGGAACAATAACAGCAATTAAACTTAACAAAACAGTAGTTAAATAAACAGGTTTCGATGCAATACTTTGCACAAAAGGAATCTTTGAAGTACGTACAATATGCATTCCGATTAAATTAGACACAACTCCGTATGAAAACCATATTGTCTGAAATACAGCGGCTTCACGTATTCCAAAGTGGAACCAAAGTAACGCAAAAACAAGCATATCAAATAGGGAACTAACCGGTCCCATAAATAGCATAAAATGTTTTAAACTCTTTAAACTCCATTTACTTGGAGTTTTTAATTGCTCCTCGTCCACATTATCATAAGGCAAGGTTACTTGCCCAAAATCGTACAAGAGGCTTTGAACCAACAACTGTATTGGTGTAATTGGAAAGAAAGGCAAGAATATACTTGCAATTAATACAGAACTTGCTTCACCAAAATTAAAACTTGCAGCCAATCTGATATATTTTGAAAGATTAGTAAAAGTCTTTCTTCCCTCAATAACTCCTTCAATCAATACATTTAAGTCCTTTTCTAAAAGAATAATATCAGCAGTTTCTTTGGCTATATCAACAGCAGAATCAACAGAAATTCCAACATCAGATTGAATTAGAGAAGGACTATCATTTATTCCATCGCCTAAATATCCCACAACATTTCCTGATTCCTTTAATAATCTAACAATACGTGCCTTCTGAATAGGCGATAATTTTGCAAAAACATTAGTAGATTTTGTAATTGTAATTAGAGCTTCATCAGATAATTTATCAAGTTCAGCACCAGTAACTATATTAGAAGTGCTAATTCCAACCTTATTACATACAGTACGAGTAACTTGGGCATTATCACCAGTT
>JAVBRC010000113.1:0-10770 GCA_031548405.1 Oscillospiraceae bacterium
ATCTTGTTGACGAGCTTGAAAGCAACGGCGTTATAATCTGATAGACATGATGGATTATGAAGAGAAGGTTTTTGTTGCAAGAATTTCTGATATGATTAGTTTATCTGAATGTAGGGGCATGGTGTTTACACATTTTCTGAACGAAAGACAAGTTGCGTTATCGAAAATGGAGCTGAAAAGACTTAAATATGAAAATTACTGCTTTTTCGGTGGTGTTGAAAACGCTGATCGAAAAATACTTTGTATTTTCAATGAATATTGCCACCCAGAAAACAGTGATTTTCCGTTGTCGTGCATAACTTTCAGATATAAAACATCATATAAGCTTTCACACAGAGATTTTCTCGGAGCTTTGACATCGCTTAATTTAAAGCGTGAGGCAATCGGAGATATTCTGACAGATGATGGGGCTGCACAGGTTTTTGCTATCAATTCCGTCGTACAGACGATTGAAAATGACATAAACAAAATTGGCTCTGTTGGTGTTAAGGTTTCATCTGATGAACTACCGTTTATTGATAAAAAGCTATCATATCATGAAATAAAAGGAACTGCTGCGTCTATGAGGTTGGACTGCATTTTAAGTCTTGCTTTGGGTATTAGTCGTGGAAAGGTAGTTCCATTTATAACATCGGGTGCGACAGAATTAAATTACAAACCGATTGAAAACACATCAGTTTTATTAGAACATGGAGATGTTTTTTCAGTCAGAGGTCATGGAAAATTTCGTATTGAAGAAATTTCGGGAATTTCAAAAAAAGGCAGATTACACATTATTGTGTTGAAATATTGTTAAGAGGTGAAAGACGTTGATAAGTGCAAGTGATATTAGAGATAAAAGATTTGAAAAAGCTGCATTTGGATATAAGCAGGAAGAAATAGATGATTTTCTTTCTGTACTGGCTGAAGAATTTGAAATAATTGACGCTGAAAGAGATGATCTTCATAGCAAGATTCAGATTCTTGCGGATAAAGTAAGAGAATATCGTCAGGATGAAGATGCTCTAAAGGACGCTTTACTTGGTGCTCAGAAACAGGGCCATCAGGTAATTGCAGATGCTCAGGAAAGAGCTGATGCAATTATTGCACAGGCAGAAGCTAAGTCAAAGGAATTAATTGACGAGGCAACTGTTACTCATCAGGCAGCAATGGAAAAGAACAGACTTGAAATTGAAAATGAAAAGAAGAATCTTTATGAAGCTCAGAAACAGGTGACTGAATTCAAAAAGACACTCTTTGATATGTATAAATCACACCTTGAAATGATTTCTGCAATGCCTGAAATCGAGCTTGAAGAAGAAGATGTTATGGAGTATGAAGCAGCTGAGGAAGAACTTCCAAAGCCAGATCCTTTCGCAACTTCAACATTTTCTGCAAGAAATGTAAAGGGTGTTTATGAATCAAGATTTTCCGATTTACAGTTCGGACAGAATAATGCACAGAGCGGAAACCCAACAACAATCGAAAAGGAAGAAGTATAATGGCAATGGATTATAACAAAACTTTAAATCTGCCGAAAACAGATTTTCCTATGAGAGGAAACCTTCCTAAGAGAGAACCAGATACTCTCAAAAAATGGGAAGATGGCAGACTATATTATAAGATGGTGGAAAATAATAAGGGTAAGACTCCATATATTCTCCATGATGGCCCTCCTTATGCAAACGGCCAGATTCATCTTGGAACAGCTCTTAACAAGACTTTAAAAGACTTTATTATAAAGCATAAGAACATGACTGGATACTATGCACCATATGTTCCAGGCTGGGATACACACGGACTTCCTATTGAGCTTAAGGCTATGAAGGAAATTGGTGTTGAAAACGGTGCAATTCCACCGGTTGAGCTAAGAAAGCAGTGTGCTGATTTTGCTCTGAAGCACGTTAACAGCCAGATGGATCAGTTTAAGCGTCTTGGAAGTATTGGTGATTATGAAAATCCTTATCTTACACTTAAACCTGAATATGTTGCAAAGCAGATTGAAGTTTTTGGAAAGATGGCTAAGGAAGGATATATGTATAAGGGCTTAAAGCCTGTTTACTGGTGTCCTGACTGTAATACAGCTCTTGCTGAAGCTGAAATTGAATATGAAAATGATCCATGTACATCAATTTATGTTAAGTTTAATGTTGTTGATGACAAGGGACTTTTTGCTGGTTTGGGACTTGATATTTCAAACGTTTACTTTGTAATCTGGACAACAACTACTTGGACAATTCCAGGAAACCTTGCAATTTGTCTTGGGCCTGAATATGAATATACACTTGTTAAAAATGGCAATGAATATTATGTAATGGCTGCTGAACTTGTTAGTGCAACAATGAAGTCAGCTGGTATTGAAGGATATGAAACAGTTGGTTCATTTACAGGTGCTGAGCTTGAAATGGTTAAGACACAGCATCCTATATATGACAGACTATCTCCAGTTATCGTTGGCGATCATGTTACACTTGAAAGTGGTACTGGTTGTGTACATACTGCTCCTGGTTATGGTGTTGATGACTTTGAAGTATGTAAGAAATATGATGATATCGACATTTTAGTTTGCGTTGATGCAAAGGGTAAACAGACTGAAGAAGCTGGAGAATTTGCAGGACTTGATACAAACGAAGCTAACAAGGCTATCTATGCAAAGCTTGAAGAATGCGGTGCTTTGCTTGCAAGCGAAAAGATTACTCACCAATATCCACACTGCTGGAGATGCCATAGCCCAATCATTTACCGTGCAACAGAGCAGTGGTTCTGTTCTGTAAATGGTTTCAAGGATGAAGCTATTAAGGCTATTGAAAGCGTTAAATGGATTCCTTCATGGGGCGAGGACAGAATAAAGGGAATGGTTCGTGACAGAAGTGACTGGTGCATTTCAAGACAGAGAACATGGGGCGTTCCAATTCCGATTGTTTATTGTAAGGATTGTGGAAAACCAATTGTTACAGATGAAACTATTAAGGCAATTTCTGAAATGTTCAGAAATGAAGGCGCTGATGCTTGGTGGATAAAGGAAACTAATGAATTTATTCCTGAATCTGTTAAGTGTGAATGTGGTTGCGGCGAATTTACAAAAGAATATGATATCATGGATGTTTGGTTTGATAGTGGTGTTTCACACGCCGCTGTTATGGATGAATATGATTGTCTGACATCTCCTGCTGACCTTTACCTTGAAGGTGCTGATCAGTACAGAGGCTGGTTCCAGTCATCACTTCTGACATCTGTTGTATATAATGGAAGAGCACCTTACAAGGCAGTCTGCACTCATGGTTGGGTTGTTGACGGTCAGGGTAAGACAATGCATAAATCACTTGGAAATGGTATTGATCCAGCTGAAATTATTGACCAGTATGGTGCAGATATTTTAAGACTTTGGGTTGCATCATGCGACTATCATTCTGATATCAGAATTTCTAAGGACATTTTAGGACAGCTTTCTGATGCTTATAAAAAAATTAGAAATACAGCTAGATTTATTCTTGGAAATATTTCAGATAATGATGGATTTAATCCTGATAATGATTCAGTTTCAGATAATGAATTGCTTGAAATTGATAAGTGGGCATTAATGCGTTTTGACAGCCTTATTGATAAGGTTCAGACTGCTTATAATGACTTTGATTTCCATATCGCTTTCCACAGTATTCATAATTTCTGTGTAATCGATATGTCAAATTTCTATCTTGATATAATCAAGGACAGACTTTACTGCCAAGGTACAAAGTCACTTGAAAGACGTTCTGCACAGACAGTTATGTACAGAATTTTAAGCGGTGTTTCAAGACTTATCGCTCCGATAATGTCATTTACTGCTGAAGAAATCTGGTCATATTTACCACATGGCAGTGCTGATAACAGTGAGAGTATTTTCTTGAATCAGATGCCAGAAAAGTCTGGTATTTCATTCAGTGATGAGTTTATTGATAAGTGGGAGCTTATTTACAACACAAGAGAAGCAGTAAATAAGGTTTTAGAAGAAAAGCGTAACGAAAAGGTAATCGGAAAGTCGCTTGAAGCAAATGTTGTTATTCATTGCAGTGACGAAATGTTTGAAAAGTACAGCTCATTGTCTGATCACCTTGCCGAAATTCTGATTGTTTCTGGTGTTTCTGTTGTTAAGGACAGAGATGGCGAAACAGAATTTGAAGTTGTAAAGGCTTCTGGTGAAAAGTGCGAAAGATGCTGGGCATACTCAGAAGAGGTAGGCAAAAACAGCGAACATCCAACACTTTGCAGTCGTTGTGCATCCGTTGTTGAATAAATAAAATTGATTTATGACTTGCCGTTTTTATTTAAACGGCAAGTTATATTTGTAAATAAGGAGGAAACGTTATAGTTACATTGATTTTGGCATTTTCCGCTATGATTCTTCTAACTGGAACGGATCAGCTTATTAAACTATGGGCTATTGAAAACTTAAAAGACAGTGCCTCAAGAGGTTTTATTAAAATAGGAAATCTTGATATAATGCATCTGACATACCTTGAAAATGATGGTGCTATATTTGGTAACTTCGGTGGCATGAGATGGCTTTTGGTTGTTGTTACTTCTGCACTTATGGCATTTTGTATCTATTATATGGTTAAACACCGTAAAGAGAAAATGCTTGTCTTTTGCATGACACTGATTGTGAGTGGTGGTTTAGGAAATATTATTGACCGTATTTTCAGAGGCGGACTTGTAGTAGATTATCTTGATCTTCAACTTTTCAATTTTGCAGTTTTCAATTTTGCAGATTGCTGTGTTACAGTTGGTGCAGCTTTATTATTAATTTATGTTATATTTTTTGATAATAGTGACAAGAAAACAAAGGAAATTAAGGTATCAGAAAATGAATGAAATTTTGCTTGAGATACCTGATAGCGATATAGGAATAAGAATAGACAAGTGGCTTTCATTACAGGATACGGGAATGACAAGAAGCTCTTTACAGAGCTTGATTGAAAATGAAAATATATCAGTGAATGGGAAAGTTATTTCTAAGAACTACAAATGCCGAAAAGGTGACAGTGTTTTAGTAAAAATACCTGGACCTGTTGGGCTTGATGCGAAGCCGGAAAATATTCCTATTGATATTGTTTATGAAGATGAATATCTTTTGGTTGTAAATAAACCAAAGGGAATGGTGGTTCATCCTGCTCCTGGAAATTATGAGGGGACACTCGTTAACGCTTTGCTTTATCATTGCGGAGATAGTCTTTCTGGAATAAATGGTGTTATTCGTCCAGGGATAGTGCATAGAATTGATAAGAATACCAGCGGACTTCTTATTGTTGCTAAGTCTGATTCAGCTCATACTGGACTTGCAGAGCAAATTAAAGACCATAGCTTTACAAGAGAGTATGAGGCAGTCGCAGTCGGACGCTTTAAAGAACAAAACGGTTCAATGGATTATCCGATTGGAAGAAATCCAAAAGACCGAAAAAAAATGTGTGTTACAGATAAAAACTCTAAAAATGCAGTTACACACTATGAGGTTTTGGAACAGCTGGAGAAATACGCTCATCTTAAGCTTAGACTTGAAACTGGCAGGACACATCAAATCAGAGTTCATCTTTCTTATATTGGTCACCCTGTTCTCGGTGATGATGTTTACGGTAAGGAATTTAAGGGAATTGACGGACAGTGTCTGCACGCAAAAAAAATTGGATTTATTCATCCTATAAAAAATGAGTATATGGAATTTGATAGTGAACTGCCCGATTATTTCAAAGAAATTTTGAGAAAGGTAAGGTAATTATGTCTGATTTATCTAATGTATTGCTAATAACCGATCTTGACGGAACACTTCTTCCAGAAAATAAGATTTTATCTCAAAGGGATAAGGACGCAATAAAGCGTTTCAGAGCAGATGGCGGAAAATTTACTGTTGCGACTGGAAGAACAGTTCAGTCAGCAATTAAGTATTTTGAAGAGCTTGAAATTGATTTGCCAGTTATACTTTATAATGGCTCACTGATTTATGATACTTTGACAAATGATGTTATGTTTACTGATGTTCTTCCAGAATGTGCAATAGATATCGGAAAAGAACTATTTGATTTTATGAAAAATCCGGGCGGAGAAGTTTTAAGACTTGACAATATTTACGTTGTGTGTAATAATGAATATGAAAAAGAACATACAAAGATTTGTCAGGTTCAACCAGTTTATACAACTCTTGATGAAGTTCCAAAGGGTGATTGGTTTAAAATCCTTTTCGCAACTGAGCCTTCACTTATAACAGAACTTGAGAAGTATGCTGAATCAAAAAATTATCCTGTTGATTTTGTGCGTTCTCATGATATATTTATTGAAATGCTTCCAAAGGGAAGTTCTAAGGGAGCAGCACTTAAAGAATACATAAAGCTTATGGGTTTGGAAAATTATAAGATTTTTGCTGCCGGAGATTATCATAATGATATAGAAATGCTCCAGACTGCTGATATCGGTGCTGCAACTGAAAACGCACAGCAGGCAGTTAAGGATATTGCTGACGTTGTTCTTGAGCATTCAAGTGATGAGGGTGCGATTGCAGAGCTGATTGAAATGATTTATGATGGAAAGTTTGAAATCTGAAAATTGATTAAATGACACATATATTTGTGGCAATCAAATGATTTTTTTGAATACTACATAAATCCTATATTCTTTCTTTTTTCTATCGTAAAAAAGAAAGAATCAAAGAAAAAATACTCTTGAACGATAAAGCGTTTCGCTCTCTGCGGAGAGCGACCAAGGCTCTGCCTATGGAAACCGCAATTTTTTGAAAAAAATCGAGTAAAACTTTTGAATCGCCATTCGGCGGATATAGTTAACTATATCAGTCGGAAGTTAGAAGATATGCTTGAAAATAAAATAACTCGTGGACAATGTTGAAAAACATAATTATATAGTGAATAAAATTCACAGGAGGTAAAAAAATGGACGGCAATAAGAAAAAAAGCTTGCAGATTACTGCTTGCAAGGTGAGAAAGGGAATAATTGAAGGTGTTTATAACGCTAAATCCGGACATCCGGGTGGCTCTCTTTCAATCGCTGATTTGCTGACTTATCTTTATTTTGAAAAAATGAATGTTAATTCTTCTGATTCAGAAAATGTGGACAGAGATAGATTTGTTCTTTCTAAGGGCCATTGTGCACCAGCTCTTTATTCTGCACTTGCCCTCAAGGGTTATTTTTCTGAAAAGGAACTTAAAAGTCTAAGACACATAGGAGCAATGCTACAGGGACATCCTTGTATTCATATTAACGGTGTTGATATGTCAAGTGGTTCTTTGGGACAGGGCATTTCAGCAGCTTGTGGAATGGCTCTTGCAGGCAAGCTTGATGGAAAGTCTTATAAGGTTTACACTGTTTTAGGTGATGGCGAAATTCAGGAGGGGCAGGTTTGGGAAGCTGCAATGTTTGCATCCCATAAGAATCTTGACAATCTTATTGCAATTGTTGATAATAACGGTTTACAGATTGATGGCCCTATTACAGAAGTATGTTCACCAGAACCTATTACTGATAAATTTGCGGCTTTTGGCTGGCACGTTATAACAATGGACGCTCACGATTTTGATTCAATTGAAAATGCTTTTGATGAGGCTGAAAAGGTAACTGGAAAGCCAGTTGTAATTGTACAGAAGAGCGTTAAGGGCAAGGGCGTTTCATTTATGGAAAATCAGGTTTCTTGGCATGGTGCTGCACCAAATGCAGAACAGTATGAACAGGCAATGAGCGAGCTTGATGAAAAGCTTAAAGAGCTGGAGGGTTAATCAAGATGGCAGATATAATTAAAAAGGCGACAAGAGAAAGTTATGGCGAGGCTTTAGCAGAGCTTGCTGAAAAATATCCTGAACTAGTGGTTTTAGACGCTGACCTTGCAGCGGCAACAAAAACAGGTATTTTTAAGAAGGCTTGTCCGGAAAGATTTTTTGATTGCGGTATTGCAGAAGCAAATATGATGGGAATTGCTGCTGGTCTTGCGACTTGTGGGAAAATTCCATTTGCAAGTACATTTGCAATGTTTGCAGCTGGTAGAGCTTATGAAATCGTTAGAAACTCAATTGGCTATCCTGGTCTTAATGTAAAAATCGGCGCAACTCATGCTGGTATTTCAGTTGGTGAGGATGGCGCAACTCATCAGTGCAATGAAGATATTGCATTAATGAGAACTATTCCTGGAATGACAATTATTAATCCAGCAGATGACGTTGAAGCTAAGGCAGCTATCGAAGCAGCTATTTTACATAACGGCCCAGTTTATATGCGTTTTGGACGTCTTGCTGCTCCAGTTTTCAACGATAAGGAAACATATAAATTTGAACTTGGCAAGGGTGTTACTCTAAGAGAAGGTAATGACATTACAATCATTGCAACTGGTCTTATGGTAAGTGAGGCAGTTGCAGCATCTGATGAGCTTAGAGAAGAAGGCATTGACGCTGGTGTTATAAATATTCATACAATCAAGCCAATTGATAAGGAAATTATTTGTAATGCTGCGGAGAATTCTGGTATACTTATGACTGTTGAAGAGCATAGTGTAATTGGCGGTCTTGGTTCAGCAGTGGCTGATGTTGTAACAGAATGTTACCCTGTACCTGTAATTAAAATTGGTGTAAACGATGAATTCGGACATTCAGGTCCAGCACCTGAACTGTTAAAGGAATTTGGTCTTTGTAAGGACAACATTGTTGCCAAGGTTAAAAAGGCACTTAAATAATGAATTGATCTGATTTATCAGAAAATATTACTGGAGCAAGTCTGAAATTATAATTTTTGAATTTTAATTGTCGGATTTGTCTCCAGTTTTCTTTTTAGAATAATAAAGCTATCCTTATATGATAAAGTTCTGTCCAATAGTAAGCTCTTATAAAATAACTTGTTTTATTATTAAGCAAAAAATATTGTTCAAGATAAATTAGAGATTAATTAGAGAATGCTATGATATAATTTTAGTAAATAAAAAGGAGGTAATTTTAAAATGAAAATAGGACATAAGCTAACAAGTGTTGCAACAGCAGTAGCTTGCATAACTTGTTTATTTACTGGGATACAGCCATTAACTGCTAATGCACAAATGACTGGAACGTATGAGGATTTAACATATAGCCTTATTGATGCTGATGGTGACAAGAAATATGACTATATTGAAATAACAGATTGCAATGAGTCAGCAGTTACAGTTAATATTCCAAACGATATTAACAACTACCCTGTTACAGCTATCAAAAAGGAAGCGTTTATTGATTGCACTAAGCTAAAAACTGTTGTAATACCAGATAGTATAAAAACAATTGAGGAGTATGCGTTTAGTAAATGCTCTGCCTTAACATCTGTAACAATCCCAGATAGTATTACAAACATTGACAGAAAAGTTTTCTATCAATGTTCTGGTCTGGAGAATGTTACTATACCAGCAACTGTTACTAATATTGATTATGCGGCATTTTACGAATGTACTAGTTTAACATCAATTATAATTCCAGAAGGTGTTGTAAGTATTGGTGAAGAAGCATTTTATGGCTGTTCAAGCCTGACATCAATTTCTCTTCCAAATAGCATTAAGAGTATGGGAGAAAAGGTTTTTTATAAAACTGGATGGTATAATAGCATTGACAATGGGCCTCTTTACCTAGCAAATATCTTATGTGGTTTTAAGTCTTCTACAAATAGAAATCTTATTATAAAGGACGGAACAAGACTAATTGCAGAAAATGCATTATCCTTCAATCAAAGCCTTCAATCAGTTGTTGTTCCAGAAAGTGTTTCATCAATTAGCAGGGGGGCTTTCTATTATTGTAAGTATCTTGAATCTGTAACATTGCCAAATACAATTTGGACAATTGAAGACTTTGCATTTAGTAATTGTGATAGTCTTAAAAGCTTTGTAATTCCAGAAGGCGTTGGAAGTATTGGTGAAAATGCATTTAGTGATTGTGATTCTCTGACAGATATAACAATGCCTGGAACTCTGACAGTGATTGGTAACTATTCATTTAGTTACTGTAATAGTATTACATCAGTTAGACTTCCTGCTTATGTTTCAACATTAGGAGAATCAGCATTTCGTAATTGTGATAATCTGGAGTCTGTAACATTATCAGAAAACCTTAAAAGCATAGGTAATTATGCTTTTATCAATTGTCCGAAGCTTACATCACTTACGATTCCAGCTTATGTGACAACAATTGGTCCAGGAATTCTATGGCAATGTAATAAATTATCTGAAATTATTGTTGATAGTTCAAACGCAAATTATTGCAGTGTTGACAATGTTTTGTTTAATAAAAATATGACAACATTAATTCAGTATCCTATTGCTTGTAAAAATGAGTCTTATACAATTCCTTCAAGTGTTACTGTTTTAGACTTTGCGTCATTTGCTGACAATAAGAGTATTAAAACGATTATTGTTCCAGAAAGTGTTACTAAAATTGATATTGTAGCTTTTTCAGATTGTACAGCACTTGAAAATTTAACAATAATGAATAAAGATTGTGAAATTATTGATATAGGAAATGGTTCAACAATAAGTGAAACAGCTACTATATATGGAGTTTTTAATTCTACTGCACAAGTGTATGCTGAAAAATATAACAGAAATTTTGTATCACTAGGCGGCGAGATAGTTGTTACTTCTGCTCCAGCTACAACAACCGTGTCACCAGTAACAACAACAAAATCGACAACTTCAGTTACGACGACTAAAAACCCAATTGAAACGACCTCAGTTACAACAACTAATATTCCAGTTGTAACAACAAAAATTGTAACTACTGTTAATATTTTAGATAGAAAACCTGGTGATAT
>JAVBRC010000075.1:0-4622 GCA_031548405.1 Oscillospiraceae bacterium
CCAACTAAACATCGCCAAAAGATGCAGTCAAAAATCAAATCTATCAAGGATGAAGACGAAAGCATACATTTTGTGTCAGGGACGAATAGCCCCAACCAAGGTTTAAGCTTGAAGTACCCTCAAGACCTTTTTGATAAAGTGCGTTTGACATACCAGATGGCTGTATCGGGCTATGGGAAAGAGCATTATTGACAGCGTTAACAAGAGCACCTGCCTGTGCAAGCTCGTTGTATTCACTTGAGAGTGTTACTTCGTCAAGACCTGCAATAAATCTTATGGTATTAAGTGCGTTTAAACCACTTTGAAGTGTTGAATTACTAGGTGCGCCAGCACTATATGGTGATTGCGTATAATTTGTGGCTGATGTATATGTAGATGCTGCGTATTTAAATGGGTGCTCATTAATATACTGTGCGATTTATGCTGCTGTGTGAGAATTGACGTTTATTCCTGTAGCGGCGCTAACGCTATTCATTGGCATAGCAGTTGTAATAATTACTGTTGACAATGCAACAGCAGCAAATTTTTTAAAACTCCCTATCATGTCATAATTCGTCCATGTAACATAAAAAGGGCGTGGATTAACACGCCCCTTTTAATTTTAGATTCCGCATTCGTCGTAATCTTTCCACTTTTCTTCATTACTCTTGTTGCTCATTGCCTTATAAACAATATAAGCTACTGAGATTACACCGCCTATAAGAGCAACTAAAATTGAAATAAATACAACAAGATTGCTTTTTTTCTTTTCTTCCATGTCTTATTATTCCTTTCCATGTGATTGTATTTTTAGGGATGTATTCCCATTTTAAACAGTTCATACACTCAAAATCATTGTCAATATTTGCATTGAAATTACATTTGAATAAAAAATATTATATTTGAATAATTTAGATACTAGCATTCGAATATACCTATAATATGATTTAATTATAGCTTAAACTTGCCTTGATGTCAAGGGTAATTATGTGCTTGAAATGTGAAATATAATATTCTTTTATAAAAGCTTGTCGAAAGAATTAATTAGTGTGAATATAAGCTTAGTGATTTTTTGATTAAGAGATATACTTAAAAAGTCCGAGTAATATAAGTATTACACCAGAAAGCCATGAAACATTTGGCTTTTTGCATGAAACCTTTTGACCTAAAAAGTCGCCGACTGCAATAGCACAAAGTCCAGCTAAAAGGCTTGCAATTACGATACGAACTATATTTGGATTACCAAGTCCAGCACCAAACCCACTGGCTAAGGAATCAGCTGATAAGGCTAGCGCGAGAGTTAGCGCTTCTTTAGCAGAGAGATTTTTTGAACTATCACAATCGGCTTTAGTTTCGTCAAGGTATACGCATACAACAAAATCAATGTTAAAAAAACGGAATTTCAAACCGCCTTCGCCTTGTCTTTTTCTGAGTGCATTTTTAAGCATATTTTGAAAAAGGGATACAGTTCCCATGATGGTAAGTATTCCACCGCTTATGGCGTGGCATACAGTGCTGGGGATGACATCGGCGAACATGGAAGAAAAAAGCATTGATATAGTCAGGATGGCTGTGCAAACAACGCTGATGATTAGTGCAGAGAAGGGGGGGATTCTGATTTTTCCTGAGCCAAAGGAGAATGCAGCAATAAAGGCATCGAGTGAGAGTGCGAGGACTAGCAATATATCTTGTATGAAATTATATGTAGTCATAATAAAGGACGTTTCCTTTCTGAAAAATTAGGTGATAGTTTAGTTGCCCCGACAAATGTCGCATAGTTTAAGGCAACCCTTTTTAAAGGGTTGCAGGGTCAAGGGACGGAGTTCTTGTCGCTCTCCGCAGAGAGCGACAAGCTTTATCGTTCAAGAGCATTTTTTCTTTGGTTCTTTCTATTGCAGCGTGTGAAAAAAGAAAGAACGGAGAACTCATGTAGTCTATGAGATTTAGTTAAATTGCTAGACTCGGTTTTTCTGATTCTTTATTAAATAAACTAGCAAGATTTAGTTTTTCTGACGTTTCAAAACTTCCCCACTATCGTGCGTTTTGAAAGGCTGGTAGAACTCGACGTCTGTTACTTAGGATTCTTTTTTCACTTGCAAAAAAAGATACCTCTTTTTGCCCTTTTATCGTAAAACTAAGCCCGCCGAACGGCCATTGGGTGCAGCGTCACGCTGCTTCACCAGAAAAAAATGCGCCTGACGATAAAGCTTTTCGTTCTCTGCGGAGAGCGACCAAGGCGCTGCCTTTGGAAACCGCAATTTTTGAAAAAATTGAGTAAACTTTTATGCGCCGTTCGGCGGGGGGGGTAGTTAACTATAACTTGAGTTTATACTAATGATTATATTAATTTTCTTGTTATTTTTCGTTTTATATGCTATATTAGTTTATGGTGGATAAACCGAAAGGGTGATAAAAAATATGACAACTAAAGAAAAAGTTCTTGACCTATTACTTGAATGCGGTGAATATATTTCTGGGGAGGCAATCGCTGAAAAACTTGGTGTTTCGAGAAATGCAGTGTGGAAGGCAGTTAATGCACTTCGTTTGGATGGGTTTGATATAGAGGCTGTTACTAATCGTGGTTATATTCTTAATATGAGTGGGGATATTCTAAGCGAAGCAGTTATAAGAAAAAATCTTCCTAAAGGGGATAAACGTAAAATTTATGTGCTTGAAACAGTAGATTCTACAAATGATTATGCAAAGAATCTTGCATCAGGTGGTGCAGAGAATGGTACGCTTGTAACTTCAGAAATGCAGTCAGCGGGAAAGGGACGAATGGGGAGAAGTTTTTGTTCACCTTCTGGCACAAGCATTTATATGAGCGTTGTACTTCGACCTCAAATGGATCTTGAATCAAGTCAATTGATAACTTCTTGTATAGCAACAGCTGTGGCATCCGCTATAGACAAAATTTGTGATACGGATGTTAAAATAAAATGGGTAAATGATTTATTTTTAAATGATAAAAAAATTTGTGGTATTCTTACGGAAGCATCTTTGAATTTTGAAAATGGCCGCCTTGATTATGCAGTGGTAGGAATTGGAGTTAATTTAAAGAGTATTAAAAACATTTTTCCAGAAGAGTTGCTTGATATTGCAACTTCAATTGAGGACGAAACTGATATTGCACCAAAACGTTGTAAGCTTATTGCAGAAATACTTAATAATATAGATACTTATGTAGATAATATTGAAAGCAAAGCTTTTCTTGATGAATACCGTAGACGTTCTTTTATTGTTGGAAATGATGTTGCTGTTTCAAAGTTTAATGAAGAGCGTATGGCAAAGGCTATTGGGATTAGTGAAAATGCAGGGTTGATTGTCAGATATGATGATGGTAGTGAGGAAATTTTGAATTCGGGAGAGGCAAGGATTGTGAGAAAGTAGTAAGGATAGCAAAGTTAACTAACCCCGCCCAACGGCGCTTCAGTTTAGGTCAACCCTTTTTAAAGGGTTGCAGGTTCAAGGGACGGAGTCCTTGGTCGCTCTCCGCAGAGAGTGAAACTCTTTATAGTTCAAGAGCATTTTTCTTTGGTTCTTTCTTTTTCAGCGTGTGAAAAAAGAAAGAACGTAGACTTTGGGTTTTGTTTTAGTATCAAAGTGACGATAAAACGCTTGATTGGTTATTTGTGTTTTGTTTAATATTACAAAAAACGAATAATTCACTTGACAATCGGGTACAATAGTGATAAATTATATTTAGCACTCAGAGATGTCGAGTGCTAACACTCAATAATAACAGCTGCCAGCAGTAAGGGAGGAAGGAAACTTGAATGACAGAAAACTTAACGTATTAATCGCTGTCATTGATGAATACATTATGACGGGTGAGCCCGTTGGTTCAAAAACTATAGCTTCACTTCCAAATATAAAGGTTTCTGCTGCAACAGTCAGAAATGATATGGCAGTTTTAGAACAGCTGGGATATCTTGAACAACCTCATACTTCGGCAGGACGTATTCCTACATTTAGTGGATATCGTTTGTATATTGACAAAATTGTGAATAACAACAGTCTTTCGGCTGATGAAATAATCCGATTAGACAATATGCTTGAAGAAAAGGGTGCGTTTACAGAAGAACTCATTATTGAAAATGCTACAACTGCTCTTGCAGAACTTACGAAATGTGCGGCAGTGGCTTCAAATTCTGCACCGAATTTTTCAGTTATATCAAAGGTTGAGGTTATTCCGACAGGAAAAAGGCTCTATGTTATTTTACTTATAACTTCAAATGGAAGTATAAAAAATAAGGCTTGTCGTCTTGAATTTGATTTAACTAATGAACAGCTTGAATTTTTCACAAATTATATTCAGGAAAATCTTATGGGAATTTCAATATCTGAGCTTTCAGATGAGATGTTTTCAAAGCTGGTTGAGGCACTTGGAACATATATGCTTACGCTTACACCACTTGTTCAAGGTGTTTATGAACTATCAAAGGATCTCTTGAATAAAGAAATAACGGTGAGCGGAACTAAAAACCTCCTTTCATGCGGTGAATTTAATACAATGGACGTTGTGAAGTTCATGGATAATCATAGTGAGCTTGAACAACTTATGAACGATTCATTTAGTGGAATTCAAGTTATGTTTAGCGAAGAAAACGATGGGTTTGTAATTGGAAACTCAAGTATGATTG
>JAVBRC010000091.1:0-3734 GCA_031548405.1 Oscillospiraceae bacterium
TAGAAAACCTTGTGATATTTCAGGTAATGATAAGATTGATCTTTATGATGCTATTGAGATTTCAAAATATCTTATAAAGAAAATTGATTTTTCAGAAGATGAAAAGAAGGTAGCGGATTATAACGGTGATGGTAAGATTGACCTGTATGATGTAATTGCAATCGCAAAGTTCTTACTGAAAAAATAATATATTTCGCTGGTTTGCGGATATAAAATGGGCTGTTGCTTTTAAGCAACAGCCCACATATTTTTAATTACTTTTCAAGACTTGCTTCAAGATCCTTATAACATGCTGCAATGTTTGCAACTACCTTTTTGCGAACAATAAAGCCAGTATATTCGCCATCTTTAACTACCCAATATGTTTTAGAATCTTCTCCTGGAACAGGAATGTATTCAATTGTTGCAACAGTTCCATCTGTTAAAGTGTAGTTAATTATAACTTCAGCTTCTCCAGTAGGGGAATCATCTTTGTTAATTGATTCGAAAACGGCATTATTGAATGATGAGAAGAAATGTAGGAAATCATTATATAGTTCGTCATTGTTATTATCAATTTCGTTTCCGTTAACAGTATACTTTTCATTTGCTTCATCAATTTCAAGTTCAACATCAGTGTCAGACATCGTAACGTTAATCTTGCTGATTGTATCAATACCTGGAGTATAAACAGCAGCATTCATCATATTTATAGTGTCATAGCCGAGTATTGCAACGTTATCCTTATAGAATGTAACAACCTGCTTGGTGTCAACAAACAGTCCATACATTTCAGTGTCATTATTTGTGTAGTCACCAAAGATTACTTTTGTATGTTTATCACCAGCAGACATTTCAAAAACAAACTGTGGATTGTCAAAGCCATATGTTTTATAGTCAGCGTCAGTACAATTTTCAGGCCCAAAGCTATATACCTTATCTCTGATTGCATTGTCAATAAAAGCACTGATATCAGAATTATAAACTGAATCATCATTGTAAGGTTTATCCATATGCCATGTATCGTCCGCTTGCTTTGTCATTGAGAAAAGTATATTTTCGTCAGATTCTTTACCCTTCCAAAGAGCAAAGTAATCAACTTCGCTTGCGAGATAGTCAGCAATATATTCACTCTTAAGGCTATTTTTATTAGCAGATAAAATAAGTCCTGTTGAATAATCAATGGTATAAATATAATCGCTGCCTTCCTTCATGACATAATAATTTTCATTTGTTGGGGTAACTCCACCAACATAAAGTGTATAATCAATGCCATATGCAGTTACTGTTAATTTGATAGGGTTATCAAACCCATATTTAGCAGTATCTGTATCCTCTATTATTCTTTCGGCAGTCAGACTTGCCATAGCTGTACAGATATTTATTGCTGTATTTGAATTAGCTTCAAAATCTATTTCGCCATCCATTTTCCAGCCATCATTTATTTTGTAATTCATGATGTAGTTTCCGCTTTCGTTTTGTATATCAAGCTTTGTAGAACCATTTTCATCAAAATCAAAAATTATCAGTTTTGCAGCTTCTTCAGCTGACTTAGCGGCATCTTTGTCACTAAAATAGTCAGCTAAGAAATAAATACCCACTGCAGTAGCCAATAGAACAATTAATATAATAAGTGCTATTTTGATACGTTTCATTCTGGACTTCTCCTTTATAAGTTAAATTATGCATAATGACTGTGCAATATTGCCATTATTATGCATTTCGTCTTTTTAGCCAGATAAGTATACCAGCACAAGCAACAATAACTGGGGCTGCGTTAAGGATTACAAGCATAAAAGTCGTATCTTCTTTACTTTTTAGAGTCATGTAGTCACTTGAATTAATTTTTGGAGGTATTCCAATATTAATATCACTATTATACATCCATGAAATTGAGCTTAGGTAAAGCATAACCGGAACCATTACATATTCTTCTGAAACGTTTTCATCATCAATAAATTCAGCATTTCCCATAACAATAAGTTTAGAGTTGTTTCTTGTTTTATCTTCAGAATATGCTGAAAGATAAGCAATACCAGCAAATTCGTCAGGATCAACCTCTACACCGCCATAAGGCTTTGCAATAGCAGAATCATATGTTTCAATAAGAGGACAAATTGTTAAATTAGTACGATTGCTGCTTTGAATTTCATAGAATGAACGTGAAGCTGGCATATATGGAATGATTGACTGCGTTTCAGTAATCAGAGTTGAAGTTAGATCAGTAATGTTTTCATCATCAAGGGTTGAAGTATCAACGAGATTTACTATAATTTTGTTTTTATCACCAGAAATGTGTTTTGATGAATCGGTTTCTGAAACGAGGTTATAATCCATGCCAATTCCATATTGTGCCATAATAATTTCAATGTTTGTATAAGCAAAATCTTCATCATTAGGTGACATTAAAAGTGAAAGATTTCCGCCGCCGTCCATGAATTTTTCGATTTTTTCTCTTTCTGCATCTGAAATATCACTTTTTGGAGATGCAATAACAATAATAGCTGCATCATCAGGAACAGCTTCGGCTGTTACTAGGTTAAGTTGCTTTGCAATATAGTTTGCACTTCTAAGGTTTTTATCAAATTGAGTATAATCATTTGCAAGAGATTTTTCACCATGTCCTGTCAGAAAATACACAGACGGTAATTTTCCTTCAACTACAGTTTTAATAGCACCTGTTATATAGTTTTCACCATTAAAGGATTCAGAAATTTGATTACCGTCAGCATCATAATTTACAGTATACAGAGATGTGCCTTTTATAGTTTTTACGTTTTCTCCACATCTGATAACTATATCACCTTTAGAAAAGTTGAAAAATCCTTCAGGATTAAGTTCAGCTTTTATTTCAGGATTTGTATCAGGGTCAACGTCAACAAAATTAATACATTCAAATTCTTTATATTCATCAATCATGGATGTTAAGGACATAAATTCATCATCTGCTCTTACTTCATCCATATCGATAAGAAAATAAAAGTCAACCTTTTCATCAAGATTTGAAAGATAATCCTTTGTTGTGTCAGTAAGACTAAACATATGACTTTGAGTTAAATCAAGCTGTACATTAAAAACTGAAACAAGAATATTTATTGGGATTATAATAACGAGAAGTATAACTGCCATAATCCAGGCAATTGTTGTGAATTTTACATTCTTTTTTGATTTTTTTATTTCCATTGCATTTACCCCCTGCTCCAGCGTCTTTTTTCAACTGAAATGATTGTCCAGCCGACAAAAAGAATTATTGTTGTGATGAAAAATGTGAGATCTGATAGTCTGAAAATACCTTGAGCAAATGAAGCGAATCTTTCACCAGTTGAAAGTTGTCCGATTATGTTTGCAAATTTTGGAAGACTTGCAAAAAATTCACTGTCCTTGATGGTATCAATAAATATAAGAAAAATCATAGCACCCTCACCAAGGATAGCAGCAATAATAGGATTCTCAGTAAATGATGACATAAGCATTCCAATTGCAATACAAACTAGTCCCCAAAAGAAAAATCCGATATAACCGCACACAAGGCTTGACCACATTACACCACCAGTCATAGCAGTAACGATTGGATAAAACATTGTAAGAACAAGAATAGTAAAATAAACTGTTGCAACTGCAAGAAATTTTGCAATTACAATCTGAAATACATTAAGTGGGCTTGAAATAAGAAGTACTTCTGTTCCGGATTTTCTTTCCTCAGCAAATGTTCTCATTGTAAGTGCTGGGATAAGGAAAATAAAGAAATATGCATT
>JAVBRC010000122.1:0-11532 GCA_031548405.1 Oscillospiraceae bacterium
TAAAGCCTGCACTTGCGTATCTTGATGTTGTTAAGGCAGCTCGTGAAAGAATTGATTTACCATTGGTAGTTTACAATGTGAGCGGCGAATATTCAATGGTTAAAGCAGCAGCGAAAAATGGTTGGATTGATGAAAAGAAAGTTGTTATTGAAAATCTTACTGCAATGAAACGTGCTGGAGCGGATGTTATAATAACATATCATGCTCTTGATGCGGCTAAGTGGCTTGAGGAGGATATATGAACACTACAAATTCGCTAAGTCTTTATGAACAGGCTAAAAAGTTTATGTCGGGAGGTGTAAATAGTCCGGTGCGTGCATTTAAGAGTGTCGGCAGAACACCGCTGTTTATTGAATCGGCAAAGGGAAGCCGCATTTTTGATGCAGATGAAAACAGCTATATTGATTATGTTTGCTCATGGGGGCCGAATATTTTAGGGCATGCTTATCCGGCAGTCATTGAAGCTGTGAAAAGAAGCTGTGATAACGGTTTGACATTCGGTGCGTGTCATAGGGGTGAAATTGAACTTGCTGAGTTAATACAAAAGCATATGCCGTCAATGGAAATGCTAAGGCTTGTGAATTCGGGTACGGAAGCTGTTATGAGTGCTGTAAGAGCCGCAAGGGGATACACACAAAAAAATAAAATTATAAAGTTCGAGGGCTGTTATCATGGTCATTCTGATGGCTTGCTTGTCAAGGACGGTTCGGGACTATTGACAAATGCTATTCAAGACAGTGCCGGAGTACCTAAAGGATATACGGATTATACTCTTCTTGCTAAGTATAACGATGAACACTCAGTTGAAAAGCTTTTTTGTGAGCATGGCGATGACATTGCTTGCATTATTGTTGAACCGTGTGCGGCAAACATGGGTGTCGTTGCACCTAAAGATGGTTTTTTGAAGTTTTTGCGTGATATTTCAGACAGATATAAAGCTGTTCTTATTTTTGATGAGGTTATAACAGGATTTCGTTTGTCTATTGGTGGTGCTCAGCAGTATTACGATGTTAAACCAGACATGACAGCATTAGGGAAAATTGTTGGTGGTGGAATGCCGCTTGCAGTATATGGTGGAAAGCGTGAAATAATGGAGTGTGTTGCACCGCTTGGCTCTGTTTATCAGGCGGGTACGCTTTCTGGAAATCCGACTGCGGTTTCAGCTGGAATTGCAACAATTATAGCGCTTGAAGAGTCTACTGGAATTTACGAACAGATTGAAAGAAATTCTGTTTTATTAGAAAAAGCAATGATAGAAAGCGGATTGAATGTTAATCGTGTAGGCTCATTGCTTACGGTATTTTTTACAGATAATGAAGTTGTTGATTATGATACTGCCAAGATGTCGGATACTCAGAAATATGCGGAATATTTTTGTCATATTCTTGAAAACGGAATATATATAGCACCGTCGCAATTTGAGGCAATGTTTGTGTCAGCGGCTCATAGTGATGAGGATATTGAATATACGGTAAAAGCTATAAAAAGCTTTAGTGTTTAGCAACGTCAAGTTGTTTTCGCTCTGCGGAGAGCGACCAAGGCTCTGCCTTTGGAAACCGCAACCCTTTAAAAAGGGTTGACCTAAACTATCTCGCCGTTACATTACTTCGCCACATATTAGTCCCCTGCTTCCAGTAGCAAGATAAAACCGTCCCCTCACTCTGCTATCACCTTCAATAGCGTTAATTTCACCAAACATCTGCAAATCAGTATTAATTCTATCCCAGCTTATACCATCATCCTCAGAACGATAAAAACCATATTCTTCATTAATCCATCCATTAACATAAAGCATTTTATCTTCACCAAGATAACACTCCGACTTTATTCCAAGACCTATTCTAAGTATCTTATCGTTTTCATCAGAAATTTTATTTGTAATACAACTTTTTCCATCAAAAATAAGCTTATAAAGACAGCCACAAGCAGTAATGTAAAAAATTCCCGACTTACCCATATCAGGCTTTATGTCTGTTTTATTTTTACCATCAATTCTTCCAAAATCCACCTTAGGTAATTCAGATTTTATATAATAGAAATTAGCTCCACTATCATCACTTACATAAAACTCACCCTTACTACCAAATGCATAAAAGCGTTGTGGAATTAATCTGTCTGAAAAAACCTTGATGTTACCGCTCAAAACACGCTCATTACCATTATAAAAAGATGCTATATTATAAGTTTCACACATATCATTGCTGTAAACCACACAATCTAAAGGAAGAACATTTCCAAAATCCGCAACACACCACACAACATTATTTCCATCTGACGATATCGCAACCCAACCCGCATTTACATTAGGTCTTTCAATTCTTTCAAATAGATTATCAAGCTTATCTGAAAGTCCAAACGGCAGACAAGGGCGTCTATTAAAGCTTAATCCATGATTATCACTAATTATAAGCCCACCCTTTGTTGAACCTACCCAATTTCCTCTTGCAGTCGCAATAACAATTTCTGGTGTTTTATCTGGAAAATCAGCATTAATACAAGTTATATAACGAAGATTATTTTCATCTGCAAACGTATTTTTTGCATGGCTATGAACATCCGTAAAAGCAAATCCACCCAAATCGCCAAGAATGTCAATCAATTTCACATCACCAGTCGGCAGACTATATATATTTAGGTGAACAGTTTCTTCAATTCCACTACAGCAATCGCAGAATGACGGATTATCAGAACACAAATTTTCTGTAAAGAACACCCCTGTTCCAGTATTAAACCAAGCTTCATTTTTATTATGGGGATTAATTTTAATATCGCTAACCCAATGAATAATCGACCTGTTTTCATTATTTTCTGGTTTCATGTACGGAGTATTAAAGTGAATTTTGTCTAAGCCATTTAAAATTGTTTTCCAGTTTTCGCCATAATCATGTGAAATATAAATATGCTCATCATAATGATACATAGTTGTAGTAACCAGAATGCCATATTCACATGATATCCCACCAAAACCACAATTTTGCTCACATTCTGGAGTTATATCCTTAAATTCACCAAGAATACCATCTTCACTAATTTCATACCTCAAAACCACTCCCCCATTTATACTACCCGCATCACAGCTATAGCTTAAAGGAAGATTCCAGCTTGCATTTCCAGAACAGTTCATCGTTATATAAACGTAATTCTTTTCCACTGAAATACGATGTCCAACCAATCCAGAAAGTGGCACTAATGAATTAACAGTATTTTCCGGCTGAGAAAGCTTTTCAAAGGAATTCATCCCATCGTAGGAAATATAAAGACTATGCCCTCTCATATTTTCATACGGCATATTCTGAAGCCCAGCAGATGATGTGATAATTCTTTTTCCATCATCTGACACATTTATAAATGTCATGCTTTTTTCGCCATTTGGAAAATATGAAGTCCAGCTTTCGCCATTATCTTCAGACTTCAGTATTCCATCATAAAATGATGCAAAATAAATAACACCATTTTTCACAACAAGCCTACTGCCTGTCCCCCTTCCAGAAAAGTTACCATGAACTCTTGCAGGGACTTTTTTATACTCAAAGCTTTTTCCAAAATCACTAGAAATGCATAGTTTTGCATCATCTCTATCACTTCCACAAACGGAATACAAAATACCATTTTCACTGCAAACAGCTGCCGGATATGTTTCAGAAAGGTCATCTTCAGTAACGAAATTAATAAGACTTGTCCAACTATTTTCAGATCTATCAAAACGATAAAGCCCACCAATATCAGTTCTTATATAAAGAAGATTTTTATCACTACGATCAAACTCAATGCCTGTAATATAGCCACCGCCACCTATCGGAACATTAAAATAATTGTATTTAATTTTTTTCATAGAACACCTCGTATTTTACAATTTGCCTTTTAGTATACACTATAAAGTAAGTTTTTTCAATAGTTAATTAGCATATTGAAGAGAATTTTATATAAAAGATGTGGTTTGCACAATTTTGGTCGGGTGAAGTTGAATAACAACACGCAAAGCGAAGCGAAAATAGTTTAGGTCAACCCTTTTTAAAGGGTTGCGGTTTCCAAAGGCAGCGCCTTGGTCGCTCCGCAGAGCGAAATCTTATAGCCGTAGGGCACATTTTTTCTGGTGAAGCAGCGTGACGCTGCATCCAATCGCCGTTCGGCGGGCTTAGTTTTACGATATAGGGGCAAAAAGAGGATTCTTTTTTGCAAGTGAAAAAAGAATCCTAAGTAACAGACGTCGAGTTCTACTAACCTTTCAAAACGCATGATAGTGGGGAAGTTTTGAAACGTCAGAAAGACTAACTTTAGCAAGTTTAATAGACCTAAGAGCATAATTTTGTAGGGAACGGCGTCCCCGACGTTCCGAAAACGCCAAAACAACTAAATCTAGCAAATCAACTACCCCCAAACACCTCACGAGTTCCTGTTCTTTCTTTTTTCTATCGCAAAATAGAAAGAACCAAAGAAAAAATGCTCTTGAACGATAAGGAGTTTCGCTCGTTGCGACGAGCGACCAAGGCTCTGCCTTTGGAAACCGCAATTTTTGAAAAAATTGAGTAAACTTTTGAATCGCCGTTCGGCGGGGTTAGTTAACTATCACTGATGAACGTCACTTTTGCTAGAAATTACAACCATGCATTTCTCATGTGTGTAATGTAACATTAATTGACTTTTTCTTTTTACTATGATATAATTGCTTCAATATTGAGTGAAGGAGATTGTATATGCAAATAAGAAAAATGAATATAAGCGATTATGACAATGTTTATAACCTTTGGATGTCCTGCAAAGGAATGGGGTTAAATAATATTGATGACTCTAAAGATGGAGTTGAGAAGTTCTTAAAAAGAAATCCTGATACTTGTCTGGTTGCTGAGAATAATGAAAATATATTAGGCGTTATAATGGTTGGAAACGATGGACGAAGAGGTTACATATATCATACTGCTGTTAATCCCAGCGAACAAAACAAGGGAATTGGCTCAATGCTTGTCAAAAGCGCATTGAAAGAACTGAAAAAATTAGACATCAATAAAGTTGCTCTGGTAGTCTTTGATAGAAATCAAAATGGAAATGCCTTTTGGGAAAAACAAGGATTTATAAAGCGAGAAGATTTAGTTTATAGAGATAAATCTATTACTGAAATGGTTAGGATTGACACATAAGATACAAAAAAACGCTGATATTTCAATCAGCGTTTTAATTTATATATTAAAGTAAGTCTGCAATTTCAAGCACTAGCTTTTCAGATTTTTCCCAGCCAAGGCATGGATCTGTAATAGATTTACCATACACACATTCATCAACTGTCTGGCTTCCGTCTTCAATATAGCTTTCAATCATAAGACCCTTAACAAAGTCCTTAATATCGGCACTGTGACGCATACTATGAAGTATTTCCTTGCTAATTCTAACCTGTTCAAGATATTTCTTAGCTGAGTTAGAATGGTTAGTGTCAACGATAACAGCACGGTTTGCAAGTTCCTTCTTTGAATATAGCTCATAAAGAAGTCTTAAATCTTCATAATGAGAGTTAGGAAGATTCTGCCCATGCTTGTTTACTGCACCTCTTAAAATAGCATGTGCATAAGGGTTTCCGTCTGTGCTAACATCCCAACCTCTATAAAGGAAGTTATGGCTTGCCTGAGCGGCTGTGATTGAATTCAGCATAACAGAAAGATCTCCACCAGTAGGGTTCTTCATACCAACTGGAATATCCATTCCACTTGCTGTAAGTCTATGCTGCTGATCCTCAACAGAACGTGCACCAATTGCAACATAAGAAAGCAAATCATCAAGATATCTATAGTTTTCAGGATAAAGCATTTCATCTGCACAAGTCATTTTTGTTTCGGCAATTGCACGAGTGTGTAGATTACGTACATGAATAAGTCCTTCAAGAAGATCTTCAGCCTTTGAAGGGTCTGGCTGATGAATCATACCCTTATAGCCTTCACCAGTTGTTCTAGGCTTATTAGTATAAATTCTTGGAACAATAATAATCTTATCCTTAACTTTTTCCTGTAAAACAGCTAGTCTGCCAACATAATCCATTACAGGTTCTTCCTTATCAGCAGAACATGGACCAATTATGAGAAGAAACTTATCTGAATTTCCTGTAAAGACATCTGCAATTTCCTTATCTCTTCTTGCCTTTGTCTGTAGTACTTCCTCTGAAAGTGGATAAAGTTCTCTGATTTCTTTTGGATCAGGAAGTTTTCTTTTAAAATTCATACCCATTTTATACTCCATTCTGCCGTTTCACTAATTTTCAAAGTAATACATCACAGTTCTGTGTGTCACTTAATATATGTTACGGCTCCGCTTTTTTATGCGAGCGAACGCTAATTTTTTGCTGATTCAGCAGTCAATGCATCGCTTTAAATTAATAAAGTGAGAACTTGAAAACAACGCCCCGACAAGTTTTACTCTCGGAGCAGATTAATTAACTGCAAAATATGCAATGTTACCTTAAGATTTATCGTGAATATTATACCATATAAGTATATAAAAGTCAACAGAAAATAATATAAAATTTTCAGCAATATGATTTTTTTGACAAATACTCTAAAACTAAGTGCGCCGAACGGCGCATAGTTTAGGTCAACCCTTTAAAAAGGGTTGACCTAAACTATTTTCACTTCGCTATGCGTGCCAGTCAGTTAAATATCGCCGTTCGGCTGGGTTAGTAAACTTTACCCTGCTGAACGGCGATATGAATTTTTAAACTTATTTAATATCAAATAAATTTGTAGGCCTGGAATAAAGATACCCTTGAGAAAAACGTATACCATTTTTTTCTACAATTTCTTGTATTGGGCTATCCTCTACAAACTCTGCAATAATTTCTTTTGAATGCTTCTTTGACCAGCTTGAAATCATTTCAAGAAATTCAAACGCATAAACGTCACTCGTTATATTCTTTATTATTTCACCATCAATTTTTATATAATCTGATGGTATTTTAAAAACGTGGACTATGTTGGAAAAACCACTGCCGAAATCGTCAATTGCGATTTTTCCACCAGCCTGATGAACCTTTTCAACAAACTCAAAGATAACCTGATAATCATCGATTTCTTCAGTTTCTGTTAGTTCAAAAATGAAATTTTGTGGGTTAGGTGCAGACTTTAAAAATGTTAAAATAGAATGAACAATTTTGTAATTGTAAACATCACTTATATTCATATTTATTGTTACACTCTCAGATCTGTTCTTAAAAATCTGCATTACTTTGTTAATCATGATTGATGATATATCAGCGTAATAGCCATACTCTTTTGCAATATCCATGAAATAGTATGGAGTATAAATCTTTCCGTCAATGTCCTGAATACGCATAAGAGATTCATACATATCAATACGGCCGCTTGAGTTATCACGAATACCTTGAAAATATGGGATTACAAGATTATTTGAAATTGCATTATTCAAAATCATAATCATTTTCATTTTCTGTGCATTGAACTGTTCAAGCCCAAGTTTGGAAGTATATGTTAAAAAACAAGCTTTTTTAGTTCTCATTCTTACAAGAGTGAGTTCAGCTTTTTTTATCATATTTTCTTCATGCATAACCAAAGAAAACTCACTGACAGGAGCGTAAGAAGAAAACTTGAAATCCATAAGGTGATTTTGAAGTTCTTTCATCTTGTCGTTGAATTCGCTGTCAGTTATAGCAGCGTTTGCAGTTAAAATTAACGAAGTTTCTTTATATGCATAATAATTATAATGGTTGTTATTTATAAAATCAATTATCGCTTTGTTATATCGGTTAAGATAAAGAAGAAATTTTGATTCACTCATAAAAGCTTTCAAAAGGCTCTCGTTCTTTATCGTTACCATACAAATTTTATTGAATTTTCCAAGATTATAATCAAAAAGAAATTTTGTCAGGTTTTCCAATCCGGTTTCACTATCAATAAAAAGTGTTTTTTCAATTTCATGATGCTTTGCAATTCCGTTATTTGCATCAGTATGCTTGAGCAGATAATCGATAATGTTTTCTTTATTGTTAACCAGTTCATCAGCGTGTTTGCTAAGAATATCCGAATCAAGCTTTACTCTGCCTTTGTTTTCAGCAAGCGACGCAATTGCAAACGAATAGCAACAATAATGATTAACATTTTGAATATTACCGAATTCTCCTGCAACCAATGCACCACATAAGTTCGTCTTTTTAAATGGTAGCAGCTCCCATTTTGAACAGTTGCTAAAGATATCCTGACGTGAAACACAGCTATATCCAAAAAGAACTTCTGATTCGTGGTGGTTTATATTTTCGCATACCATTTCGCAAACCTCGACAGTTTTCTGAACACTTGAATATGCAATTCTTATTACATCTCCAGCCTTTGCCTCACTTGGCACAAACATGACCGGCTCTGGCTCATTCGGAAAAACTGACTCTTGTTCAGTTTGCGGAGAATAAGATATAGGCCATGGAACGTTACTCTTATTGGCCTTTACAAGTGGGAAAAGAATTGTTGTCTGATCTGCATCGTTTATATCATCAAAGTTTATTCCAAGGGTATCCTCATACCATTTAACGGCATTTACTCCATCAACTTTTCTTATAATATTTCCGTCAGCTTCTGTTATAGTATGTAAATCACCAACAGGCTCTGTTACATAAATAACATCAGAATAAACTGATAGATTTTTTGACGTTATTGATGCACAGACAATTGAATTCTGGCAAACGCCTTTCTCAGTAAATACAAAACTCTCAAACACGTTCATATTCATGAGTGGAATTGAAGGTGTGTTTGCAACGCCACCAATAATCTTAATATTTTTGTTTATGCTATTTATTTGTTCTACAAACTTTTCGATTTTTATAAATGGACGTGAAGCAAATGTAAATAAAAATTTAGTGCCTTCTGAAATTACATCTTTTGTCAATTCATTGGCTAGTTTTTTTCCGCTCAAATCATTTTCCATTTCGTCAACTAATGGTGTTATTGCGGTCTGGACGGTAGCGTTTTCAAATTCAGTAATTGAAACAAGACAACAATCTGTAAGAATTTCTCCTTTATAAATTACCCCTGATGTGCTGCTGCCGATGATTTTAGAGTTAGGAAGATATGATAATATGTTGTTTACAAAGGGCATAATTGTATTAAAATCATGAACACAGGTATGAATTCTTACTAAATATTCCTTATCACTCAATAATTCATTTGCTTTAATCAATTCTTCAAACTGTTGGTTTGAAGAATAAATAAAACCTATATTTTTCATTTTTTTCTCCATTCTGCCACTAAACGGCGTGGAAGTTATATTTTAAGTAATGTTGTACGTTGAAAGCTGAATTTGTTGCTCAAATAATTAATACTTATTATAACACAGTTTGGTGAATATGTCTAGCTTTTTTATATCAAAAGTGAAAATTATGTTAAAATGTACAGATTTTTTTGAGATTGATATGCAATATAGCTTACTGCTTTTATATGTAATGAATTGGATATTTTAAATTTATAGATACCCTTGAATTTTCCAAAAAACTTACGATATATATTATAAATTGATAAGGAGGGGTTATGACATGAATAATAATATTTCAAATGTCAATTCTTCAAATTCTGTTTTGATTTCTGGTGGAACAGCAGCTCAAAAGGCTAAAATGGCTTCTATGGAAGATTCTGTTTCAGAGAAAATTAAATCAGAGAAGAAAGCCAGAACGGATACCTATACCAAGTCAACAGAGAGTGAAAAGGATACAACGGGTATTTATTCTAAAGAATCGTTGATTGAACAGCTACATGCAGCTGAGGAACAACGTGTACAGGCGTTTCAGGATACTATTAGAAGCATGATGGCACAGCAGGGCCAAACTGTTAACCTTACATTCAGAGGCATGGATCTTCATGTTACAGAAGAACAGCGTGCAGAAGCTGAAAAGTCAATTTCTGATGGTGGGGAGTATTCAATTAATTCTGTTGCAGACCGTATCATGAATATGGCAAAGGCACTCGGCGGAGAGGATTCTTCAAAGATTTCTATGCTTCGTGAAGCAGTTCAGAAGGGCTTTAGTGGTGCTGCATCTTTACTCGGTAAGAAGGATAAGGATATGCCAGACATCACAAAGAATACATACAAGGAAATCATGAACCGTTTTGACGAATGGGAAAATTCATTTAAAGTTTCAACGGAAGAAACTGCTAAAGCTAAAGCGTAATCTATTGTATAATATAATTGCTCACTGAAAAAATCAGTGAGCATTTTTTTCTAATATATTTTTTGCTATATTCATTTGCTCATCTGTTGGGGGTTGAACATATTTAAGTTGATAATTAATACCAAGATTTTCCCATTTGAAAAGTCCTAAGTTATGATAGGGGAGAACCTCAACACGTTCAACGGTTTTTAGGGTATCAATAAATTCCCGAAGCTTAACAAGTCTGTTTTCGTTATCCGTTACACCTGGAATAAGGACGTGTCTTATCCACATTTTATAACCGTTTTCTGAAATCCAGCTTGCCATTTTAAGAATGTTTGAATTTGTGAAACCAGTAAGCTCCTGATGAAGCTTATCATCAATTTCTTTTAAATCAAGCATTACAAGATCGGTTAAATCCATTAATGCTTTGAATTTCTCCAACCATTCTGAATCTTCAGAAAAAGGTTGACCTGAAGTATCTAAAACAGTATGAATTCCTCTTTGCTTTGCCAGTTGGAAAAGTTCAGTTACAAATTCAATCTGTAAAAGAGGTTCTCCGCCACTGACGGTTATTCCTCCATTTTCTTTCCAATAGCGGTTATAACGGTATGCTTTATCAAAAAGTGATTTTGCGGTATATTCAGTACCACCAGATTTCCATGTTTCAGGGTTATGGCAGAACTTACAACGCATTTTGCATCCTTGAAGAAATATTACATAGCGTACTCCAGGGCCATCAACAAGACCAAAGCTTTCTAAAGAATGAACGAAACCTGTAACTTCCATTAAAGCCCTCCAATTAAATTTTTGAATCAGTGTCAGGACACAGTTGACTAACGAATACGTTAGCGAAGCGAAAATAGTTTAGGTCAACCCTTTTTAAAGGGTTGCGGTTTCCAAAGGCAGCGCCTTGGTCGCTCCGCAGAGCCAAATGTTATAGCCGTAGGGCGCATTTTTTCTAGTGAATTGTTGCCATAGCGACAAGAGGTATCTTTTTTGCAAGTGAAAAAAGAAACCTAAGTAACAGACGTCGAGTTCTACTAATTTTTCAAAATGCCCGATAGTGACAATTTTGAAACGTCAGAATAACTAACTTCAAAACCTAAAATAAAATCCAAAGTACTGGTTCTTTCTTTTTTCTATCGCAAAAAAGAAAGAACCAAAGAAAAAATACTCTTGAACCATAAAGCATTTCGCTCTCTGCGGAGAGCGACAAGGACTCCGTCCCTTGACCCTGCAACCCTTTAAGAACCTGTCTTCATAAGCATAAGCACACGTCTTTTCGGCAAATTTCCCCGTATACTTCGTTAAAAATCCTTGAAAGGCGCAAGCATTCCTGCGGATTTTTGCCTTGTCTGCGACGAAATTATGCCTGAAAAATCCGTGCACTTTCTTGTGAAGAC
>JAVBRC010000104.1:0-8692 GCA_031548405.1 Oscillospiraceae bacterium
TTTCACTTCCCGTACGGGTCACCAAGTTGAAAGCTACATTTTTAGTGCGAAACGCACAAAGATGTAGCTTTTTCTTTATATAAAAACACAATTAAATAGTAATAAAAACGAGAGTTCAAATCCTGTAAGTTGAACTCTCGTTTATTTTTATGCTATCATTAAAAAGAGGTTAATTTTGTAAACATGCAGGATCTGGATGCTTATCGAAACGCTATCCGTGCAAACACAAAGATGGTTTTTGTTGAAACACCAGCCAACCCAAACTTGAAAGTTATTGATTTGCGTACTGTAAGTGACATTGCTCATAAGATAAACTCGGATATTACCGTTATGTGCGATAGTTCCTTTAGCTCGCCATATATTCAAAATCCTTTACAGCACGGATGTGGTGCGGTAGTGCATTCGCTTACTAAGTATATAAATGGTCACGGTAATTTTGATAGGCTGATTTACTTGATAATTTTTTTGTTAAAGCATATTTCGGGTGCATGAAAAATATTTTCAACTTTTTTCAAAAAACCTATTGACATTTCTTTGAAAATGGTATATAATATTAAAGTTGCATCAAGAGATTACGCAAAACTTGATAAACAATATTTATAAGGCCCGTTGGTCAAGAGGTTAAGACACTGCCCTTTCACGGCGGAATCATGGGTTCAATTCCCGTACGGGTCACCAGACTAAAACTCCAGAAACGCTTGTATATCAAGGTTTCTGGAGTTTTCTTTTTCTCTAAAATTCACTTTGTCCATTATTTATAAAATATTTATTGCCTTAAAATTTCATTACATAAAATAAGCAAGCTGAATTTATATATTCCAGCTTGCTTTATTTTTAGTTATGTAATATCGCTTAACCTGATCTGCTCCACGTTAAATTCATGTTCTGAACTAAGTGTAATTAGTGTTCCGCCACGTTGTGATGTTTCTTTTGATATTCCAGGCATAGCAAGATAATCAATGCTCATGCCATAGGTTAAGCGGATTCCTTTATACTCAACAGAAAGATTGTTATAGTGGTCGTGTCCACAGAACATTGCTTTAGTACTGCCCAGCTTTACTGCTGTATCAAACAGCTTGCTAGGGTATTCAGAACAGCATACTTTGTTTATCATCTTCTCTCCGTTTTCACCAAAGAAATATTTAATCTCGTTACTTCCAACTTTATAAAGCTCATAGGCATCTCTATATTCCTGCAAAGGCATATGAAAGAAAACCATTGATGAAATATCCTTGCCTTCTTGTTCTTTAAGCTGGTTTATTCTGCTTTCATACCATTCAACTTCGTCATCATGTATAAAATCGTACTTGTTCAAGCCTTCTCCAGTGTAGTCATTGGAATCCAGTAAAAACAATGCCTGATTTAAGCGTCCGTCACTGTTTCTGATTTCAATGAGCTGATTGTTTCTGCCTGTAATATCTGGCTGTATGTATGGGTATAGCAAGTTTTGTGAAGTTTTATATGAAACGGACTTAAAAAGGTTATCTACATCGTTTGCAGAACTCGTCGCCATATTCTCTGTATCGTGATTACCGTATAAAAACGCCCAAGGAATACCAATATTTCTCATGAAAGAGCAAAACTGCATTATTGGTGTGTAATTATTGAGTGACAGGGACATTATGCCCATAGGGAATACAAGGTCACCAGTGACAATTACAAGGTCAGGTCTTGTGTAGCTGATTAGATTATAAACAGCATTTAATGCCTTGTAGTCCTTATATGCTGAAACAGCACTTCCGCCAAGATGAATATCCGTAAGCTGAAGAACCTTAAAGTCCTGCTTATCGGTTGTTATAGTGTAAACCCCAGTGTCATTGTTGTAGGAAATTTCATCTGCGCTATATTCGACTGCCGGTATCGTTGAAATATACGGTTGAATAATCCATGAATCCATTTGCATGACGTTGTAAACGACAAATACTAATGCTGCAGTACCGAATGCCGCAATACGCTTTTTATTTATTCTGATATTCTTAAAAACAATCATTTTTCTCAGAGTGAGGTTATACACAAGCAACAGTACAATGTATATTAATATCGCTCCATAAAATGCATTAAAATAGAAAGTAACCCTGCCTCTGAGCAGTATTAAAACCAAAGACACTAAAAGCCAGTAGCCAGCTGAAATAATCAGCAACATATTTTTATACTTGCTAAAATCACGCTTATGATTGTTGTCAAAACAACGGTCTATCCATTTTTTGCAAAGAAAATTCTTGATTATCAAAAAGCTGAAAATGTCAATCATACCTGTCATACTAAGGAATCGGGCTAACAATTCGCCATCTTTTACTTTCATATTCATTATGGATACTGAAAGAAAAAATATCAGATAAAACCCAAAGCAAATGCCTATAGCAATCGAATTTATCAGCCGCTTTGAATACTTATCCGAGAGTTGTTTCAGGTAATCAAAGCCATCTGAATTTAACTTGATAGTCTGATAGTTAAACAGACTTTTAAGCTTTACTAATTTTCTTATACAAACCGCTGCTGGGGTAGCAAAAATTAATGCACTCAGAATGAGTATCAAGCTTGTATAAATAATCATGTTTGAATAAAGAATAATATTCAGTAGTGAGAAGAACGTCATTATGCTGCAATACGAAACAATATAAATATTCCAACGAACTTTCCGAAACTTATTTTGAAAGGTTTTCTTATCAGTAATTTCATCTTTACATATCCACTGATTAATATCCTCCTCGCTATAGCCGGCAAGCTTACCAGCCTCATGGATTGTACCATATCTGCCCATTAACGCTCCGACGGTTTGAATTTGGTTTCCTATTACTTCATAAACCTTTTCATATTCAACATTCAACGCATCTTTTATTTTAACCTTAGCATCTTCTGATTGTTTTGAGTAAACCACATCAGAAAACAAGGAGTCTATTATATTATCTATGCTAATCATTTTAATCACCGTGTTTTCATTTTTTTTATTAGTATAACATATATTATTTTATTTGAACACATGAAATGTTTAAGGTGCGACAAATGCGTGATTATAATTTCTCACGAAAAGCGACGCTCGTAGGTGATAGTTAATTAAATGCCACATTAGCGAAGCGACATCAAAAGTTTACTCGATTTTTTCAAAAATTGCGGTTTCCAAAGGCAGAGCCTTGGTCGCTCCGCAGAGCGAAATCTTACAGCCTTCAAAGAGCCTTTTTCTTTGGTTCTTTCTTTTGCGGCGTGTGAAAAAAGAAAGAACGGAGAACCCGTAAAGTATTTGAGGGTTAGTTGAGTTGATAGGCTTAGTTATTATGAAGTTTTCGGAACGTCGAGGATGCCGTTCCCTACGGGATTTCGCTTTGCGTACGGTTAGTTAACTATCACTGCCGAATGGCACCAGTAATAAAAAAAGACTGTCGCATAAGATTTCTCTTTTGCAACAGTCATTTATGAATTATTGTTCCTTAATTATACATTAAATCTAAACAGAACAATATCTCCGTCTTTCATAACGTATTCTTTGCCTTCAAGTCTTACAAGTCCCTTTTCCTTTGCAGCCGCCATAGTGCCATAAGCCATAAGGTCGTCAAAGTGAACAACCTCAGCACGGATAAATCCCTTTTCAAAGTCTGTATGTATCTTTCCTGCTGCCTGAGGAGCTTTAGTACCCTTTGTGATAGTCCATGCTCTTACTTCAGGTGTTCCGGCTGTAAGGTAGGAAATAAGTCCAAGAAGTGAATAGCCTTCCTTGATTATACGGTTAAGACCAGATTCCTCAAGTCCCATTTCACCAAGGAACATAGCCTTATCGTCTGGTTCCATATCAGAAATTTCAGCTTCAATCTGTGCACAGATTGGTAAAACAGCAGAATTTTCTTCTTCAGCAATTTTCTTTACAAGATTATAGTTTTCGTTTGTTTCAATGTTGTTTACAAAATCATTTTCGCAAAGATTTGCAGCATAAATAACTGGCTTACCTGAAAGAAGTGGAGTTGACTTTATAATTTCCCTCTCATCGTCAGTATAATCAAAGCCTCTTGCAGACTTACCAGCTTCAAGATGACTTTTTAATCTTTCGAGGAATTCAATCTCCCCAAGATATTTTTTATCACCCTTTGAAAGCTTTTTACTGCGGTCAATTCGTCTTTCAATCATTTCGATATCAGAGAAAATCAACTCAAGGTCAATTGTTTCAATATCTCTTGCTGGATTAATTTCACCATCAACGTGAATGATGTCGATATCTTCAAAACATCTTACAACGTGAACAATAGCATCAACTTCACGGATATCAGCCAAGAACTTGTTTCCAAGACCTTCACCCTTCGATGCACCCTTAACAAGACCAGCTATATCAACGAATTCAAGCGTTGCTGGTGTAAATTTATCAGGGTTATACATTTCAGCAAGCTTGTCCAGTCTTTCGTCTGGAACGGAAACGATACCGATATTTTTTTCAATTGTACAGAAAGGATAGTTTGCAGATTCTGCACCTGCATTTGTAAGTGCGTTAAAAAGTGTACTTTTTCCCACGTTTGGGAGTCCAACCATTCCTAATTTCATTTTTCAAACCTCTTTATTTATTTTATTCGCCAAGATATTTTTTACGCATTTCTTCTTTACTTAAAGTTGTGCGTGTATTTTCGTCTTTGTTTTCAAGCATATCCATGATTTCATTGTATTCTTCATCAACAACACCAGCCTCTTCAAGAAAATCTTTGAAACTGGCATCTTTTTCAACCGCTGTGACTGTTGGAGCTGGAATATTTTTAGTTGTGACAGCAGGGGTATTGTTGATATTACGATTTGTTTTAGTTGCCTGATACTCTGCAAGTTCTTCGGGAGTGCTGTATTGAGAAGCCAGATTTGAAACGTTGACAAAATTAATTGTCGAAATTGATTCTTCAATTGCGTCCCTCAATGTGCCGCCTGAAACGTCTGTATAAGTTATTGTATATGAATATCCGACGTCATTTAAATCAACTGCATTTATCATAATAATCGTTTGTTCAATGTCAACCCCAGCCATTTTGGAAGTTACAATCATTTTAATACCAGGATATCCGTCATAATTGTCAGTTTCATAAGAAATAACTTTAGCGTCCTCTAAAGCGTTTTTTGCACCGTCAAGGAAACTTTTTTCGACATCTTTTTGTTTGAGATTTTCAAAGTCTTTTCTATTTGTTTTAGAAGCAGATGCAAAGAAGTTCATATTGTTTCCAGATTCATCAGAAATAATGAATAAATCTGATACTGTCGGGATTTTTTCTGGCATCATAATTTTTCGTTCCTCATAGACATCACCATTGTAAATGCATATTCCGGCAGGTGCATGAAGATTAAGTCCAGTGCTCATACCGTTTGCTATATACACGCCTGGATGCCCTGTAACGGGGTCAACATATCCTTCATAGGTTTTAATTTTGGGTGTTTCAATACCATCTTTTTTATAATTTATTTTTGCCTGAGCCGTAGGTTCTTTTTCGGATTCAACTGTTTCGGAATTACTGTTTTTGTTTCCATCCTCTTCACTGTCCGTGTTAGTGCAACCACAAAGCGAAAAAAGTGTAATTGCAGAACAAAGGCAGATTAATAATTTTTTTAATTTCATATTGTTCTTTTTATCTCCATATCTTATAGACTGTCAATATTTTCACATTAAATATAATTATACCACTTTTTATGCATTCAAGTCAACAGTAAGGTCGCATAATCTCACGTCAAACGCATGATAGTTAACTAACATCACGCAAAGCGAAGCGAAAATAGTTTAGGTCAACCCTTTTTAAAGGGTTGCGGTTTCCAAAGGCAGAGCCTTGGTCGCTCTCCGCAGAGAGCGAAAAGCTTTATCGTCAAGCGCATTTTTTCTGGTGAATTTTTGCGAAGCAAAAAGAGGATTCTTTTTTGCAAGCGAAAAAAGAATCCTAAGTAAATGAAGTAGAGTTCTACTTGCATTTCAAAACGCACGATAGTGGGGAAGTTTTGAAACGTCAGAAAGTCTAGATTCAGCTAGTTTAATAACCCTAAGAATCAGAAAAACTCAATCTAGCAACTTAACTAAATTTTAAAGACATTACGAATTCTGTGTTCTTTCTTTTTTCTATCGCAAAATAGAAAGAACCAAAGAAAAAATGCTCTTGAACGATAGAGAGTTTCGCTCTCTGCGGAGAGCGACCAAGGCCCTGCCTTTGGAAACCGCAACCCTTTAAAAAGGGTTGACCTAAACTATGCGCCGTTCGGCGGGGATAGTCAACTTCGCCCGACGAACATTGCATTAATTATTTCCTTGCTTTCACATGATATTCACAATAATAGATTATAATGTATATTAATAAATCAATCGAAAATAAGTTTATTTGAAAATCAGAAGGGAGAATATTTATGAATAAAATTTTAGTTGTTGATGATGAAATGAATATTCGTAGAGTTGTCAGAGAATACGCAGAGTTCGAGGGTTATGAAGTAACCGAAGCTGCTAACGGTATGGAAGCAGTTGATGTTGTGAAAGATAACGATTTTGACCTCATTGTAATGGATGTTATGATGCCAAAGCTGGACGGCTTTTCAACCTGTAAGGAAATAAAAAAATATAAATCTATCCCTGTTATTATGCTTTCTGCAAGAGGTGAGGAGTATGATAAGCTTTTTGGATTTGAGCTCGGTATAGATGATTACGTTGTAAAACCATTTTCACCAAAAGAACTTATGGCAAGAATTAAAGCTGTTATAAATCGTAATAGCCATTCAGACAGAGATATTCCACAAAAACTTAAATTTGAAGGATTGGAAATTGATATTGCCGGAAGAGAAGTTTATGTTGATAGTGTAAAGGCTTCAATGACTCCGAAGGAATATGATTTGCTGTTTTTCCTTGTTAAGAATAAAAATCTTGCTCTCACAAGGGACAAACTCCTTGAGGAGGTTTGGGGATATGATTTCTTTGGCGATGACAGAACAGTTGATACTCATATAAAAATGCTTCGTAACAGTCTTGGCCCTTACAGAACATTTATTGTTACTCTAAGAGGAATGGGGTATAAATTTGAGTATGCTCAGAACTAAAAAGCATTGTGCTAGTCTTAAATTTAAAATATGGCAATATTTTATGTTTTTTACGGCTTTTGTTTTTATTCTGCTATGGTTTTTCCAGATAGTTTTTCTTGAAAATTTTTATGAGGGTATGAAAATAACAGACGTAAAGCGAACTGCTGTAACAATTATTGATAATTATGGCGAAGAAAATTATAGCCAAATGCTTACAGATATAGCAATAAACAGTGATTTGTGTATAGAAATAACAGATAAATATAACCGTACGGTATATTCTAAAGATGTACTTGGCAGAAATTGCTTGATTCATGGGCCTAACAATATGAGTTATAAGTTCATACAAAAGCTTAAAGAATCTGATGATGATACCATATATTTCAAAGAATACAACAAGATAGTTGATAGTGATACACTTATCATGGTTTCAACAATTGGTGAACCTGAAGACCCAGATGGGTATTTACTTATAAATACACCGCTTGCACCTATTGGTTCAACTGCTAGTATTATTAAAAAGCAACTTATTATAATAACTTTTTATCTTTTGATTTTCGGACTTATAATTGCATTTTTTATGTCAAAACGAATTTCAGCTCCTATTGCTCGTATTACGAAGTCTGCTGAAAAGCTTGCAGCTGGTAAGTATGATACTAAATTTGATGGTGGAGATTATCTAGAAATTCAATTGCTTGCCAATACGTTAACTTATGCAGGGCAGGAAATTTCAAAGGTTGATACAATGCAGCGTGACCTTATTGCGAATGTTTCTCACGATTTACGAACACCTTTGACAATGCTGAAGGCATATGCTGAGATGATAAGAGATCTTTCGGGGGACAATCCGAATAAAAGAAATGAACATCTTGAAATTATTATTGATGAAACAGATCGCCTTGCACAGCTTGTTAATGATATTCTTGACCTTTCAAAGCTTGAGGACGGAAGTCAGCCTCTTAATTACAGCGAGTTCAGTATAACAGAGGTTCTTGATGGAATTATTGCACGATTTAAAGGTATATCAAAGCAGTCGGATTATAATATTAATTTCCAGCCAGATGAAGAACTTAATGTTAGATGTGACGTTATAAAAATTCAGCAGGTAATTTATAATCTGATTAATAATGCGATTAACTATACGGGCGACGACAAGCAAGTTTTTGTTCGTCAGATAAATAAAAAGGATTGTGTCAGAATTGAGATTTCTGATACTGGTGACGGTATTTCAAAGGAAAAAATCAATCTTATTTTTGAAAAGTATTATCGTTCTGAGAACCACAAGCGTGAGGTTGTCGGAACTGGTCTGGGATTATCTATTGTTAAGGCTATACTTAAAAAGCATGGGTATAATTTCGGTGTTTACAGTGTAATTGGTAAAGGCTCGACATTTTGGTTTGAGATTAATGATATTGTATCTTAAAATGTAATACCACACAAAGTATTAAACGTACTTTGTATGGTATCACCTTAAATTATTGTCGAAAAAGGTAAAAAAATGATTTCTTGTTTCTTTCAAATTTTCTTCACATGAATATCACATATAAAATCTATAATATAAACATACTCAGTGATGAGTACTTTTTAACTTCGATTTAACGTTTACCCCAGCGTTAAATTAAAAATCCCCAATAATCCCTATATCATGGCAAAGAGCTCCCGTAAGGGGGCTTTTTGTTTTGTGTAT
>JAVBRC010000008.1:0-5362 GCA_031548405.1 Oscillospiraceae bacterium
CTTTGAGAGGTAATAGAATTCCTTTTCAGGGCAAGCATACTGAAGATGTTCAGTTATACTCATTTCAGTTCCGATAATAAATTCCTTTGCATCAGAATTAATAGCATAGTTCATTATGCCTGAAGTTGAACCAACATAATCAGCAGCATCTGTCACAGCTGGAATACATTCAGGATGAACAAGAACCAATGCCTCAGGATGCTGTTCCTTTGCAACGTTAAGGTCGTGAAGTGTAACAGCTGCATGAACTGGACAGCCCCCCTGAAGTAGCTTTATATCCTTTTGTGGGACTTGCTTTTGAACGTAGCTGCCAAGATTGCAATCTGGGATAAATAAAATCTTATCATTTTCCATCTTTTCAACAATTTTCACAGCTGTTGCAGATGTAACACAAACATCACAAACTGTTTTCAATTCAGCAGTTGTATTAATGTATGCAACAACCGCACGGTCTGGTTCTCTCTCTTTTAGTTGACTAATTAAAGTCGAGTCCATCTGTTCAGCCATAGGGCATCCAGCCTCAGAGTTTGCAAGGTAAACTCTTTTATCTGGGGAAAGCATTTTAACAGTTTCCGCCATAAAGTGAACTCCACACATTATAAAAGCGTCACAATCATGCTTTTTTGCAGCAACACTTAGTGCATAGGAATCCCCTGTTTCATCAGCGATTTCGATTATTTCCTTTGCCTGATATGAATGAGCAAGGATAACTGCATTTTTTTCTTTTTTAAGCTTTAAAATCTCGTCTTGAATGTTCTTAATCATAAATTCCTCCTGAAATGTTTATAAAAAGTGCATTTAAGGCACATTATTTTTTATTTGCTTCCACGGGTTTTTGAGTATCATCAACTTTTTCTATAATATTTGGTTCTTCTACTTTAATATCTTTATAATAATCTGTTTCTATCGGCAACTTTTTGCGGTTAAGCTTAAATGAAATAAACTCACTGAAAATACTGTAAAGCACAGCAAAAAGCGGTACAAACGCAACCATTCCTGCAAATCCAAACAATCCACCGCCAACAAAAATTGCAAATATAACCCAGAATGATGAAAGTCCAAGTGAATTTCCAAGTATTTTAGGGCCTAAAATATTTCCGTCAAACTGTTGCAGAAGGAAAATGAATATTACAAATATCAAGGTTTTGTTAGGAGTTGTAAGTAATATCAGCAATGCACATGGAATCGCACCGATAAATGGTCCAAAAAATGGAATCATATTTGTAACACCAACAACAACACCAATTATAACTGCATAATTTTTCATGCCAAGGCAAAGCATTCCGATAAAGGTCATGATACCAATAATCAATGAATCTAAAGCCTTTCCAGAAATAAAACCTATAAACGTTGTATTAGCCCTTGATGCTACATTCAGAATATGCTTACGCTTTCTTTCTGAAAAAAGTGCATAAACAATTTTCTTGCACTGTGCAAGAAGATTTTCCTTACTATAAAGAAGATAAATCGAAATAATCAAGCCAAGTCCGCAATTTTTAATTCCAATTATAAATGTCCATGCGCTTCCAGTAAGATTTGAAACAATTCCACCCTTAGCAAAAAAGCTTTCAAACTTCGGTTGATATTGATTTACTACTGACATGGCAAAATCCTGTATATTATTAAATTCACTGTTTAAAATTTCTTTGATTTTAGGATTACTTTCCAGTGTATCGCTAATCTTATCGTTAATATAATTTTGTAGGTTGTTCAGATAATACGTTATATTTGTAAAAAAATTTTTAATTGTATCAATTATCTCCGGAACAATTGATACAATAATTGCTGCTATAACACCGAGCATCACTAACATAGCGACTGCAATTCCAATACACCTAGAAACTGCGGGGTGTTTTTTCTTTTGAAAGATAAATTTATCTAGTACCTTTTCAATAAATTTCATAACTGGATTTAAAAGGTATGCTATAACAAGTCCCCATATAACAGGTGAAAGAACATGAAGAATCTTATTCATGTAATCCAGAATAACATTATATTTAAAAACTATGGCCGAAAGCAAAAGACAAATCGAAAAAACTATTATACAATAAACTGAAATAGTGTTACTTTTTGCATTAAATTTTATTTTCATATACTCCCCCATTAATTATACTAATAATATTATACATCATTTTTTTATAAAATGGAATAGATTTTTTATTTTTTTATAATTAATTTAATCGCCATTTGGCTATGACAGTGAATCGCCTCGCCAAATAATGCTTGGGAGCAGCGTCACGCTGCTCGTTTCGCTATCATGTCGGTTAGTTTACTTTCTTATCCAATTATTTTATTCTTGTATTTCACGCTTAAAAATGTTATAATATAAGGTGAAAATATTGATTGACGGGAATGGTGTCCGATGAAAAAATGGATAATAAATAAACCAGATAAGGCTATTTCACAAAAGCTTTCTGTAGAATGTGGAATTACTCCACTATGTGCCAGTGTGTTAGCGTCGAGAGGTGTCAAGACTTCGGCTGATGCTGCGGAACAATTTAATGTAAACGAACTTTCGGATCCTTTCCTCTTAAAAGACATGAAGGAAGCTGTTGATTTAATTAACGATGCGGTTGAAAATTTCACTAGTATTTGCATCTTTGGTGATTATGATTGTGATGGTATTTCCTCAACTGCTATGCTTTTCTCATATCTTGAATGTATGGGTGCAAATGTTATGTACATCATTCCGGAAAGAGATGAAGGATACGGTCTTAACGAAGATACTGTCCGAAAAATGCATGAACAAGGCATAGAATTGGTAATTACAGTTGATAACGGTATTTCTGCACATGATGAAGCGGAACTCATTTATGAACTTGGAATGAAACTAATTATCACTGACCACCATCAGCCAGGTGAAACACTTCCAAGGGCAGACGCAATTGTAAATCCGCATAGAAAAGATTGTATGTCACCTTTCAAGCCTCTCTGTGGGGCTGGGGTTGTTTTAAAGCTTATTGCAGCTGCTGAGGGCGGTAGCTATGATACTGCACTAAATGAATATGGAGAGCTTGCTGCACTTGCAACAATTGCTGACATTGTTTCGTTGACTGGTGAAAATCGATTTATAGTAAGTCATGGTTTACAGCTTATGGAAAACTCTGAACGCTGTGGAATAAATGCACTGATTGCTAAAAGCGGATTAAAATCCCCTATAACATCAACAGCGGTTGCCTTTGGTCTTGCTCCAAGAATCAACGCTGCGGGACGTTTTGGCTCACCATCAATGGCAGCAAGGCTTCTTTTGACAGATGACAACGAAGAGGCAATGCTTTGGGCTGAAGAACTTGAAAAGCTTAACACACAGCGAAAAAATGCGGAAAATGAAATTATTGATGATGTAGAAAAAAAGATTTCTGAAAATCCAGTACTCACAGTTGAAAGAGTACTCGTTTTAAGCGGACACAACTGGCATCATGGCATAATTGGTATAATCGCATCAAGAATGCTTGAACGTTTTGACAAGCCATGTTTTATAATAACGATTGAGGGCGACACCGCAAAAGGTTCTGCACGTTCATTTGGAAACTTTTCAATTTTTAAGGCTCTTGAATATTGCTCTGATCTTCTTATTAGGCATGGCGGACATCCAGGGGCGGGTGGGTTTTCTCTTGAAACTGAAAAGATACCAGAATTCACCGCACGTTTACAGCAATTCGCAAAAGAAAATTTTGATTATATGCCAATACCAGATATAACGGCAGATAGTCTTCTTTTACCGACAGATATAACTATAGAAAACATAAAGGGACTCAAAGTTCTCGAACCATTTGGTGAAGGGAGCCGTCAGCCGATCTTTGCTTTAGGCAATGCAATCGTAACTGAAATAATTCCATTATCAAACGGATTACATACTAAGCTTCGTGTTAATGCATCTGGTAAGCAGCTTGAAATACTCGTTTTCAGACATTCTCCAAGTGAACTTTTCATTACATCTGGTGATAAGATTGATATAATGTTCTCGTTGGATATAAATGTTTTTGCTGGGCGTGAATCAGTTAGCATAATTGCAAAGGATTTAAGAAAATCTGGTCTTGAACAAAATAAATATTTTGCCGCACGAGATGCATATGAAAAATATTGCAGAAATGAGCAGCTTCCAACTGCTTATTACAATAAAATCTGCCCTGATAGAAATGAGCTTATTCCTGTTTACAAAAAAATAGCATCTGGAAACTATAGTTTAGATACTCTTTATATGTCATTTATGACAGAGCTTAATTATTGTAAAATGATGGTGTGTGTCGACATTTTCAATGAACTCGGTCTGGTTCACAAAAATTCATTTACACATGAAATATCTGCTGTTAAAAATGCACCTAAGGCAGATCTTGAAAGTTCACTCATTCTTAGGGATTTAAAAGAAAAAAGTAACAAGGGGGTAACAGTATGAACACAGAATATACAATAGATTTGCTTATTCAGAAGATACTTACAGACGATAAGCAATATGATTTAAGTAAAATTATAACTGCATATGAATATGCTGCAAAGGCTCATGAAGGACAGAAGCGTTCTTCTGGTCAACCATATATTATTCATCCTCTTGCTGTTGCATATATTTTGCTGGAGCTTGGTATGGATACTGACACGATATGTGCCGCTATGCTTCATGATGTTGTTGAGGATACAGATACAACACTTGAAGAGGTTAAAAAACGTTTCGGTCAGGATGTTGCAATGCTGGTTGATGGTGTTACAAAGCTCAATCAGGTTCCAATGTTTAATAAAGAAGAACAGCAGGCAGAGAATGTCAGAAAAATGATGCTTGCAATGTCACAGGATATAAGAGTTATTATTATTAAACTTGCTGACAGACTTCATAATATGAGAACATTGGAATTCCGACCAGGAATCAAGCAGCGTAATACTGCTCATGAAACAATGAATATCTACGCTCCTATCGCTCACCGTCTTGGTATGAGAGGTATTAAAGAGGAGCTTGAAGACCAGTCCTTCCACTATCTTGATCCATTTGCATATTCTGAAATTGAGCATATTCTTGATATCAAGAAAAGTGAACGTGAGGCATTTATAACAAAAATTAAAGAACTGATTTCTGAACGTTTTAAGGATCAGGATTTTAAAACCCCTCCAATGATTGAGGGGCGTGTTAAAAGCATTTATAGCATTTACAAAAAAATGTTCGTTCATCATAAATCTATCGAAGAAATTTATGATAAATATGCTGTAAGAATAATTGTTTCAACTGTCGGAGAGTGCTACAATGTTTTAGGACTTGTCCACGATATGTTCAGACCTATTCCAAACCGTTTCAAGGATTACATTTCAACTCCAAAAGCGAATATGTATCAGTCACTCCACACAACTGTGCTCGGAAAAGAAGGAATTCCTTTTG
>JAVBRC010000181.1:0-4399 GCA_031548405.1 Oscillospiraceae bacterium
TAGTAAATGATATCATTAAAGAAATTGAAGACATAACCAAAACTGAAAGACAAAATATAATAAATACAAGGAGAAATCATAATGTTAACAACAGAGAAAATGGGCAGCAACCTGCCACAAATAAAATACGAGAAGGGTCTGACTTGGATAATAGACCAACGTCCAGGGAAATGCCAGTACTATCCACTGGAAGTAGGAACATTGAAGCCAGAAGAAATAACTCAGGAGATGATAGACGAGCTGATGTCCAGCATAATCGAATCGGAACAAAATTCAATGGAACGTCTGAATCAACAAGGAATGACGGAAGCAGAGTTCGACTTGATTCCACCAGAGATGGCGCATCTGTATTATCAGACAAGCAAGGGACTTTGGAAGAAGATTCCAGCGGAAGCAATAAAAGAGGAGAACCAGCACGGGAAGTACATTACCCTTCGTCGGAATTATCTCATGAACAATCAATCAGAAAAATACCATCAACTGAAGGAACAAAATCAGCTGAACTATCATCTGGCAGCAGTCAACCTGAAAACACACGAAATGTTGGACTTGTTAATCGACCAGATGAAAGAACAGAACGAGGAGTATCGACAGGCAGTGAATCAGAACGACTATCTGAAAACAGTACAGCTACTGGAAACATTCACAATGCAAGCGGAAGAAATAGTACTTCAAGAGATAGTTTACGCTTAAAAGAAACTCAATTTGAAATCATTGGGAATACTGAATTTAGATATATTTCACAAAAAACATATAGAAAATATGATACTGAAGATGCACAAAAAATTGCTGAAGAACTTGAAAAAAATAATATATTATTTTCAGGTAAAGTTGCCGGAGAAAAAACAACCCTGACTTTTTCAAAGGGCAATCTAGACAGAGTAACTGAAATCGCAGCCAAAATTACTGAAGCAAAAGAACAATTCGCCACTGGCGAATTAGAAAATAAGTTGCCAAACGAATATTACTCAATCAAGGAAATGTACGGTGAAACATACACCTTATATTCCTTAAGCTGCAATGGTTCACTGTCAATCGTTATTCCATATATAAAAACCGAACCATATACTGCTATGATGTTTTCTGAAATCTGCAAAAATAAAGAAGATGTTCAATGTAAAATGATACCATTTGAACAAATGGAGCAAATGTCTGATGAAATACTGAAAGACGAAGATTCTTCTACATATTATAGAATAGATATTATACCTGGAGCTTTCAAAGATGAAAATAATATTGAAAGTGATACACATTTAGTTCGAGAATATATAGACGGTGAAAAATCTTGAAGGGTACTTATAAAAGGAAGTTATGATGTTTGTAATAAAAGCTTAGATACCTTTTTAGAAGCAAAACAATTTGCTAAAGATAATGATATACCTTTTAAAAATGAGTTTTACGATGGAGTAGATGATAATTTTGACTCGTTTGTTTATGATGGAACTATGAGCGTTGAAGATTTCAGTAAGGTTCAGTCTGCATATTTAAATAAACCAGATAATGAATCATCAAATAATACTCAAACCGAACACATTCAGAATTTTGAACCAGATACTTTAAAAATTCGCAGCTTCAATGTAGAGAATGGTCAAATTTATGCAGAACACTTGTATAACAATAATATGATTGTAAGCCCAGTGGTAAGCTCCGAAAATATGGCTACATATATTGATGTTTCGGGCAAATTATATCTGTTATCAGATATTGTTATTATGAAAAATCATATAACATAGAGAGTTAGTACTGATTATTATACTTGCGAACAAAAATAATTCTTCGTATGTAACCATAACCTACCACTTCCCTTGCAGGTAATCGAAAAAATTCATAGTTTGTTAATAGTTTATTCATAAATTATTAATGAAATTTGTCAAAATATGTGATATAATTAGATTAATACTTTTTTTATAAAAAAAGTGTTATGCAGCGGTTGTCTTAAAAACTAATGAAAGGTATGTGATATTATGAGTCGATAAGTTTAGAAATCAGGTAACTATAATAATTTTGGAGGATGAAAAAATTGAAAACAAAAAACACGCTATTGAAAAAGGTGGTTTCTAGTTTGCTGGTATTTGCTATGATAATACCAAATATAATACAGCTTACTGTTGTCGCTGAAGAAGTTGAAAAATATCCATACGCTATGTTTGGACGTAATGGAATTACAATGACTGCGGATAACTTATGTATTAACGGTAATGTTCATACCAACAAGGAAGCGGACATATCTGCAATGAATAGAAATATCAACGGTAAGGTTACTACTGGAAATGATATTGAAAAGAGATTCAAGCATGTCTATGCTGATACAAAGATTCGTGAAAACTATTTTGTGAAAAATTGCGAATTATATGAGGACGGATATACTCGTTCAGAAATGAATATACATATCAATAATCCTATATTTTCATATGAGGATATTGAACTTGACGGAAATGTTGCGTTAAATTCAAATATTGGAACACTGATGAATATACATGTAACTGGTGAGGTTAAAAACGCTAATACATCAGTTGTATATTCAAAATATGGTAACATTACAATTGAGAATGACAGTACAGCTAACATTAATGGGCTTATATATGCACCATTGGGTACGCTGACAATAAACTCTCCTAATGTTTCGCTAAATGGTATTATTATTGCTGATAAGATAGTTATAAACGGTAACTGTATAAATATAAACAGCAATGATAATATGGCGAGATTTATCGGAACAACTTCTGAAAATTATGATTTCAGTGATTTGATGTACTTGCCAGAGGAATGGCTGGGCGATACCGATGGTGATGAGCTTTTTGATATATATGAAAAAGTCATCGACACAGACCCATTAAATCCTGATACCGATGGTGATGGGCTTCCTGATGGATATGAGGTTATTTCCTTAAATACTGACCCGCTAGAAGTAGATACGGATGAAAATGGTGTTTGGGATTGTGATGAGGATTTTGACAACGATAATCTGAACAATCTTGGTGAATATCAAAATAAAACAGACCCGTTTAACCCTGATACCGATGATGACGGTCTACTTGATGGAGATGAAATTTCCATCTATGGAACAGATGCATTAAATCCCGATACTGATAATGATGGATTGCTTGATGGCGAAGAGGGTTACGATGGCACAATATATTCTAATTATGGGGTATACTTTGATCCATTGAATCCTGATACCAATGGAAATGGAATTCTCGATGGTGAGGAGGTTTTTGGTCAGTTAAAAACTCAAAATGTATCGACTTATGATGAAGCAATTACCGAAATCAAGGTTGATATGAACACAAACGGTAATCTTGAAAGAAATTTAAATATTGAGAGTATGTATAACATTGATGCAATGTCAACAAATGTATACGCTCTCATTGGTGAGCCATTTAATTTTGAATCAAGCACAAGCTTTAAATCAGCAACAATTTCATTTAAGATTGATAAATCAAAGCTTGGCGAATCAAAGTTTGAAATTTTAATTATCTTGTGGTACAATGAGGAAAAGCAAACCTTTGAAGAAATGCCAACAACCCGTAACTGGGAGAATTCGACAGTAAGCACGATAACAACACATTTTTCACAGTATATGGTGGTTGATAGTGAAAAGTGGTATGCGAACTGGGAGGCAAGCTTTACGGAATTGCGTAAAATGTGGATTGCTGGTACATCTTATTATAAGAGCATGAATACTATTTTAGTTGTTGATTGTTCATGGAAAATGGACAGTGCTGACCCGATAAGCTATTCAATTGAGTTGGGTTATAACGGTGTTACAGCAGACAATATTTCCGAGATACGTTCAAAGATGAACAGTGAAGCGAATGTAAAGTTTTATTATGATAAATACGGCAGGAGAAAATGTAACAGAGCATATATTAGTGAAAATATAATAGCCAATATGGGTGGAAGCGATTATATGGCATTAATGATGTATTCGGGAAATTTAGAATACAATACAGGAATGACAAGTTCTCGTGGCTCTCTTATGTCAGCAGTTCAAAAAGTAAACAGCGATGGAAATTCACTTTATTTGAATAATGCTGTTTCTACTGCATTATCATATGTAGATGATAGCATATACGATATGTATCGAATAATCGTTATTACAAACGGTAATGTTTCATATGGTTATGATATTTCTTCATATGACTACAACAATGTAAGTTTAAATATTGTAAGCCTTGGTGGGGGTGGCGTAGGTTCATCTTTGGAAAATGCTGTTTACAGCACAGGTGGAGATGTTTATTATGGATATCCATCAAGTAGTTTGACTTGTCAGTCAGGTGACATGGTTTATACCCCACCGCAATTTGTTGGGGCAGATTCAGACGGAGATACAATTCCTGATTTCGTTGAACTTTATGGACTAAAGCCTAATGGTCAGCCTATAAATACTGATCCGCAT
>JAVBRC010000068.1:0-21342 GCA_031548405.1 Oscillospiraceae bacterium
AGCATCTGCTTTTTATTTATAGTATCGCTTCTGGACTTGAGCTTTTCCATTTCTTCCTTACAGCGATAAAGCCATCTCGTAGTACGTTCAATTGAGTCGGCAGCATAGTCATGCTTAGCTGGATTTTCTATGCATTCATCAAATGCCATTGCAATAGTTGATGCAAGGTTTGATTGAATCTGCATACTCTCCTCAGGCCCCATGAAAATACGTTTTCCATCAATATGCGAAGCAAAATATACGCCCTCTTCTTTAATTTTACGCAGCTTGGCAAGTGAAAATACCTGAAATCCGCCGCTATCTGTAAGGATAGGCTTTTTCCAGTTCATAAACTTATGAAGTCCGCCCATTTCCTTAATTACATTATCACCAGGTCGAAGATGAAGATGATATGTATTACAAAGCTCAACCTGACATTTCAAATCAACTAAATCAAGTGATGAAATTCCACCCTTTATAGCGGCAGCTGTTCCGACATTCATAAAGCATGGTGTCTGAAATGTTCCATGAACCGTTTCAAACTGTCCTCGTCTTGCCTTTCCTTCTTTTTTTATTAATGTATACATAAATTCTCCTTTATTTTAAAATTTCATCCGAAAAGGTATTTCGCTCGTTGCGACGAGCGACCAAGGCTCTGCCTTTGGAAACCGCAATTTTTGAAAAAATTGAGTAAACTTTTATGCGCCGTTCGGCGGTGATGGTCAACTAATTTCGTCGATTGCTACCTTTTTCGACAAACTGAAGCCTTTTAAGCTTTTCTTTCATAAGAGTTCCCCCTTTATTCTAAAATTCTTTTAGAATATGTGTTTCTTATGCCAAGTATACAAACTAATATTATAAATAGTTCAAGTATAAGCGCTGGCAAAAAAGCACCTAATGAAAATAAAAAAAGTATTGAAAATAATAATGAAGACGTCAATGTAAATGAATAGCAAATTCCCATGATAATCCTATAAGCAAGGAGCCTTTTTTTATTTTCAGACGAATATATAATTCTAGCAATTGCTGTCATAACAGCCATAATCATTGCAATCACTAGTGGTATTTTTGCAAAAAAAGCTTCTGCAATAGAGGCAAAGATTTCTACCACTACACTCTCACCATTATAATTTGTTACCCCAAACACAATAATCGCCATAATAACATAACACATCACTACATCAAAAAGAAGTAGTACATTCATGTTTACAGGCTTATTAATTCTTTCCTTTAAATCCATACTACACTGCCTTATTATAAAATAGCCATTGCGTCGCCAAAACTAAAGAATCTATACTTTTCTGCTACGGCTGTTTTATAAGCATTCATTGTTTCATCATATCCCAAAAATGCTGAAACAAGCATTATCAATGTACTTTCCGGAAGATGGAAATTTGTAACAAGCCCGTCTAAAAGCTTGAATTTATAACCTGGATAAATAAATATATCTGTATATCCATCGCCAGCCTTAACCAGACCACTTTCAAGATTCATACTTTCTAATGTGCGGCATGATGTAGTACCAACAGCAATAACACGTCCGCCGTTTGCTTTCGTGCTATTAATTTTCTCCGCTGTTTCCTCATTTAAATGATAATGCTCACTATGCATCTTATGCTTTAAAATATCGTCCTCTTTAACTGGACGGAATGTGCCCAGACCAACATGAAGCGTTACATATGCAATGTCCACTCCCATAGCTTTTATATCATCAAGCATCTGCTCAGTAAAATGCAAACCCGCAGTTGGTGCTGCAGATGAACCTACTTCTTTAGAATAAACAGTCTGATAACGCTCCTTATCCTCAAGCTTTTCTGTAATATAAGGAGGCAACGGCATCTGACCAATCTCATCAAGGACTGTATAGAAATTGCCTTCACATTTAAATTCAACAATTCTGTTGCCGTCATCTTTAATTTCAAGAACCTTTGCTGTAAGCTTTCCATCGCCAAATGAGAATTCAACTCCAGGCTTAGCTTTTTTCCCTGGACGGCAAATTATCTCCCATTGCATATTACCTTTTTGTTCCAAAAGTAAAAATTCTATAAAGCTTCCAGTATCTTTCTTCTGACCATAAAGTCTTGCTGGCAAAACCCTTGAATCATTAAGAACAAGTAAGTCACCTTTTTTAAGGTAGTCGCATAAATTATAGAAACGAGAATTAGTTATCTCACCATTTTCACGATCTATTTTCATAAGTCTGGAATGATTTCTAGGCTCAACAGGAGTCTGAGCAATCAGTTCCTCAGGTAAATCATAGTAAAAATCGGATTTTTTCATTTTTACACCTCAAAATTTTAAAAACTGTATTGACATAACAAGAATAACATGATATTATAAAAACTATGGTAGAGGTGCAGCTGCGATTAGTAACGTCTGATAGGAAAACCATTCCGTTTTATGCAGACGCAAAAGGCAAAGCTGCCGAAGAATATATTTTGGTAAAATCTATTCTGGTCGTATTCTTAACAGGACTGCGATTGTCATCAACGTTTGATGGAGAGCTATCGGCATTCAATTTTAAATATAGTTGCAATGTCAATATTTCTATTATATCGTATGATGAACCGGTTTTCAACCGGTTTTTTTAATTTATTATTTTTAACAAGAGGAGTTTTTAAAATGAAGCAATTTAACGTCGGCATTATCGGTGCAACAGGCATGGTTGGACAGAGATTCGCTACTTTACTAGAAAACCATCCATGGTTTAATGTAACAGCTATTGCAGCATCCCCAAGATCTGCTGGAAAAACATATGAAGAAGCAGTAGGTCCAAGATGGGCAATGCAAGTTCCAATGCCTGAAAAGATGAAAAATATGGTTGTTTTCAATGCAGTTGAAGATGTTGAAAAAATTGGAGAACTAGTTGATTTTGTTTTCTGTGCTGTTGATATGAAAAAAGACGAAATCAAGGCATTAGAAGAAAAGTATGCACAGGCTGAAATCCCAGTTGTTTCAAACAATTCAGCTCATAGAGGAACTCCTGACGTTCCTATGGTTGTTCCAGAAATCAATGACGACCATATTGAGATTATAGAATCACAGAAAAAGCGTCTTGGTACTAAGAAGGGCTTTATTGCAGTTAAGTCTAACTGTTCAATTCAAAGCTATGTTCCAGCGCTGAACCCACTTAGAGAATATGGCATCACAAAGGTTCTAGCTTGCACATATCAGGCTATTTCCGGTGCGGGAAAAACTTTTGAAACATGGCCAGAAATGGTTGATAATATAATTCCGTTTATCGGCGGCGAAGAAGAAAAGTCAGAACAGGAGCCACTAAAGGTTTGGGGACATATTGAGGGTGACAAGATTGTTAATGCAACAACTCCTTCAATCACAACACAGTGTCTGAGAGTTCCTGTACAGGACGGTCATACTGCTGCAGTTTTCGTGTCATTTGACAAGAAGCCTTCTAAGGATGAAATCCTAAAGAAGTGGGCTGAATTCAAGGGTGCACCTCAGGATCTTGAGCTTCCATCTGCACCAAAGCAGTTCATTAACTACTTTGAAGAAGATAACCGTCCACAGGCTAACCTTGACAGAAATCTTGAAGGTGGTATGGCAGTTTCTGCTGGCCGTCTCAGAGAAGATACACAGTATGATTACAAGTTCGTTTGCCTTTCACACAACACACTAAGAGGTGCAGCAGGCGGTGCAGTATTACTTGCAGAGCTTCTTGCAGCTAAGGGTTTTTTTGACTAATTAATTCGATAATATATTTTGGTTATTAACCACACATTCAGAACCTGTTTCATATCAAACGTCCTATATTACTACAGGTTCTGAAATTTCAAATAAGGAGGTCACCGATTAATGAAAAACACTATTTTTACCGGTGCTGGCGTTGCAATAGTAACCCCTATGAATGCCGACGGTTCTATAAATTATGATAGTCTTGCAGAAAATATTGAATATCAGATTACTAACGGCACTGATGCAATTATCATCTGCGGAACAACTGGCGAAGCGTCAACTATGACCGACGAGGAGCATATCGAGTGCATACGTTTTACAGTTGAAAAGACAGCTGGCAGAGTTCCTGTTATTGCTGGAACTGGCAGTAACGACACAAAGTATGCTGTTGAGCTTTCAAAAATTGCTCAGGAAAAGGGTGCAGACGGTCTTTTAGTTGTAACACCTTATTACAATAAGGCAACACAGAAGGGGCTTATCGCACATTTCAATGCAATTGCAGACGCTGTTGATATTCCAATCATTCTTTACAATATTCCTGGAAGAACTGGTGTCAGCATTGACATGAATACTTATAAAGAGCTTGCAAAGCACAAGAATATTGTAGCTGTTAAGGAAGCAAGCGGAAACATCAGCTATACAACAAAGCTGATTGCTGAATGTGGAGATGTTCTTGATGTATATAGCGGAAATGATGATATAATAGTTCCTATGATGTCAATTGGCTCAAAGGGCGTTATTTCAGTACTTTCAAACATCATGCCAAAGGAAACTCACGAGATGACAAAGCTTTGTCTTGATGGTAACTTTGGAGAAGCAACTAAAATTCAGTTAAAGTACCTTGAGGTTATTAACAATCTCTTTATTGAGGTTAATCCAATTCCTGTTAAGGAAGCTATGAACATGATGAATATGAATGCTGGAGAATGCAGACTACCTCTTTGCAGCATGACTGATGATCATACTGAAACACTCAGAGCTTCTTTAGCGAAGTTTAATCTTATTTAAATTCAGAAATAAGCCGGTTTACGAAGGCTTATGCATGGATTTTTGAAAATAAGACACACTAATTTACAGCGTCGCATAGAAAAAATATGCGACGCTGTTTAAGAAATACCATATAATTTATTTTATGGCAAAACCTTAAAATGAAAGGAATTACATATTATGACAAAAATTGTTATAAGTGGAGCAAACGGCAAAATGGGAAAAACAGTATATAACTGTGTTTCTCAGCGTGAAGATTGTGCCATAGTTGGCGGAATAGACATTAATACAGAAAAATATGCTGACTTTGAAATATATAAATCAGCAAATGAGCTTCCTGAAAAGCCAGATGCTATAATCGATTATTCTCACCCTGCTTGTTTAGACGGTATTCTTGAATATTGCCTGACAACTGGTACACCTGTTGTTCTTGCGACTACTGGATACAGTGACGAGCAGATTACTCAGATTAAAAAGGCTGCTGAGCAAATTCCAGTTTTCTTTTCATGGAATATGTCACTCGGTATTAATCTACTTGTTCAGCTTGCAAAAAAGGCAACTGCTATTTTGGGCAATCAGTTTGACATTGAGATTATCGAAAAGCATCACAATCAGAAAATTGACGCTCCAAGCGGTACTGCACTTATGATTGCGAACGGAATCAATGAAACTCGTGAAAACGAGTTAAAGTATGTTTACGACAGACATTCCAGACGTCAGAAGCGTGAGGCGAATGAGATTGGAATTCATGCTGTAAGAGGCGGAACAATCGTTGGTGTTCACGAAGTTTTGTTTGCTGGAAACGATGAAACAATTACAATTTCTCACTCAGCTGCATCTAAGGCAGTTTTTGCTGAAGGTTCTATCAACGCTGCGGTTTATGTGAAATCACAATCTGCCGGAATATATGATATGGGCAGTATTGTAGAGGCTAAGATTTAGGCGACATTCGCCATTCGGCGGAGAAAGTTAACTAACCCCGCTGAATAGCGAAATAAATTAACTAACCCCGCCGAACGGCGATTCAAAAGTTTTACTCAATTTTTTTCAAAAAATTGCGGTTTCCAAAGGCAGAGCCTTGGTCGCTCCGCAGAGCGACATCTCATAACCGTAGGGCGCATTTTTTCTAGTGAATTTTTGCGAATGCAAAAAGAGGTATCTTTTTTGCAAGTGAAAAAAGATACCTAAGTATGCCTACGTCGAGTTCTATTAGTCTTTCAAAATGCCCGAAAGGGACAATTTTGAAACGTCAGAACAACAAACCAGATAACCTAAAACAAAACCAAAGTCCATTAAGCTTTTAGATAATAAGCTTAATGGACTTTTTTGTTTTATAAAGTAATACTCAGACCGTCGGAAAAAACTAACTCTATCAAGTCGACTAAATTTCAGACACTTCACGAGTTCTCCGTTCTTTCTTTTTTCTATCGCAAAAAATAAAGAACCAAAGAAAAAAGGCTCTTGAACGATAAAGCTTGTCGCTCTCTGCGGAGAGCGACAAGGACTCCGTCCCTTGACCCTGCGATTTTTTGAAAAAAATCGAGTAAAACTTTTGATGTCGCTTCGCTGTGGTTACCGCAAAATGAACACCGCCGAACAGCGAAATGTAAAATTTATTTTACGTAAATTTTACATTTCATCTCTTTTGGATTTAACATTAATGTTCTACAATATTAACATAATCCAATGATGATTATATACCTCAAATTTTTGGCGTGCCGCTTGCCGAAAAAGCGGATTGTAAAAATGGAGATTAATATGAAAAAAACTTTAGCTTTAATTATGTCAATCGCATTAACTGGTTCTCTCGCAGTCGGATGTAACTCTAAAACCTTCGATGCAAAAAATGATATCACTATTGTTTCAAGAGAAGATGGTTCAGGCACAAGAGGCGCTTTCGTTGAACTTTTTGGTATTGAAGAAAAAGATGAAAACGGCGACAAGATTGATAGAACAACAACTGATGCCCAAGTCACAAACAACACATCCGTTATGATGACAACTATCTCAGGCGATGTTCACGCAATCGGATATATTTCACTTGGTTCACTTAATGATACTGTAAAGGCAGTAAAGATTGATGGCGTTGAACCTTCAGTTGAAAACGTTAAGAATGAAACTTACAAAATCGCACGTCCTTTCAATATTGCTTACAAAGAAGAATCACTAAGCGATGTTTCAAAAGATTTCATTGACTACATAATGAGCAGCGAAGGACAACAGATTATTACAGATAACGGCTATATCAGCATTGACGGTGCACAGCCTTATGCAGGTTCAATGCCTAAGGGTAAGGTCGTTGTAGCTGGTTCTTCATCTGTTTCACCAGTTATGGAAAAGCTCACAGAAGCATACAAAAAGGTTAATTCAGGTGCTGACATTGAAATGCAGACTAACGATTCAACAACTGGTATGACTTCAGCAGCTGATGGCGTTTGCGACATCGGTATGGCTTCAAGAGAGCTTAAAGACGCTGAGCTTGAATCAGGTCTTACACCACTTGTAATCGCTATGGATGGTATTGCTGTAATCATTAACAATGATAACCCTACAACAGATATTTCAAGCGATGAAATCAAGGCTGTTTATGTAGGAGATACTAAAACTTGGGAATCTATTGCCGAATAATCCGGAGGTAATTAATGAAAAAAAATGTTCTCGAAAAAATCATGAGCGGCGTATTTTTACTCGCCGCTTGTGTATCAATTCTGGCAGTTGTCATGATATGCCTTTTCCTCTTTGCAAACGGTATTCCGGCAATCGGTGAAATTGGCGTTCTGAAATTTCTGACTGGTGATGTATGGCGTCCATCAAACGATATTTATGGTATTCTTCCATTTATTCTTGGCAGCCTTTATGTAACCGCTGGAGCAATTATCATCGGCGTTCCAATCGGTATAATGACTGCTATTTTCATGGCACGTTTCTGTCCGGAAAAATTACATAAAATTTTAAAGCCAGCTGTAGATTTACTTGCTGGTATCCCTTCAGTTGTTTACGGTTTCTTCGGACTTACAATGATTGTTCCGATTACGGGAAGCTCCATTGTTGCAGCCTCAATTATTCTTGCAATAATGATTTTACCGTCAATAATCAGCGTTTCAGAATCGGCTCTCAGAGCTGTTCCAGATAGCTACTACGAAGGCTCTCTTGCACTAGGTGCAACCCATGAAAGAAGCGTTTTTTCTGTGACACTTCCAGCAGCAAGCTCAGGCGTTTTTGCTGGTGTGGTTCTTGGTATTGGTCGTGCAATCGGTGAAACAATGGCAGTTATGATGGTTGCTGGAAACAATACAGGAATGCCGAGCGGAATTTTCAAAGGTGCTCGTACACTGACATCAAACATTGCCATTGAAATGGGATATGCAACAGGCTTACACCGTGAAGCGCTCATTGCAACAGGTGTTGTACTGTTCGTCTTTATCCTTATTATAAACTTTGCATCCTCAATGTTAAAAAGGAGGAGTAACGCATGAACCCAATGAATAAACAAAGCCTAAAAGAAAAGCTTGCACAGTATAAAAATTCACCCGTATCCCTGATACTTATGATTTTAGTTTTTCTATGTGCTGCAATAACCGTACTTGCTTTAGTATTTATTGTAATATATATTCTTATAAGAGGTGTTCCTCATCTCTCACTCTCACTATTCTCACCAACATATAACTCAGAAAATGTTTCTATGCTTCCAGCAATTTTGAATACATTTATAATGACATTTATTTCACTCATCATTGCCGTTCCGCTTGGTATATTCTCAGCTATTTACCTTGTTGAATATGCTAAAAGAGGCAACAAGATAGTAGGAATAATCCGAATGACAACAGAAACTCTTTCTGGTATTCCATCAATTGTTTATGGTTTGTTTGGATTTCTTTTCTTCCTGTCAACACTAAAGCTAGGCTACTCAGTAATTTCAGGTGCATTGACACTTGCCATTATGATTCTTCCACTAGTCATGAGAACAACGGAAGAAGCGCTTAAATCTGTCCCTGATTCATTCAGAGAAGGAAGCTTCGGACTTGGTGCGGGAAAGCTCAGAACTGTTTTTAGAATTGTTCTCCCACCTGCTATTCCTGGTATTCTTTCAGGTGTAATCCTCGCCACTGGTAGAATCTGCGGTGAAACAGCGGCATTGATTTTCACTGCCGGAACAGGTACAAAAATCGCACTTAATGTCATGTCATCTGGTCGTACACTGGCTGTACATATGTATAACCTGTCAAGTGAAGGACTTCATATTGATGAATGTTATGCAACAGCAGTTGTACTTCTTGCACTCGTTGCTGTTATCAACAGTCTTGCTGGACTGCTTGCTAAAAAACTGTCGAAAGGGTAAATTATGAAAAAATTTAAAGTACAAAACCTTGACCTTCATTACGGTCAGTTCAAGGCATTAAAAAATGTTAATATAAGTATACCAGATCACGAAATCACTGCTTTTATCGGGCCTTCTGGCTGTGGAAAGTCAACACTTTTGAAGTCACTCAATCGTATGAATGACCTTGTTGAAGGGTGTTCGATAACTGGTAAAATTCTTTTGGACAACGAAGATATTTACGGAAAAATGGATGTTAATCTTTTGAGAAAGCGTGTAGGAATGGTTTTTCAGAAACCAAATCCATTTCCAATGAGTATCTATGATAACATTGCATACGGCCCTAGAACTCATGGCATTCGTTCAAAATCAAAGCTAGATGAGATTGTCGAAAAATCACTTCGAGATGCTGCAATCTGGGATGAAGTTAAGGACAGACTCAAAAAAAGTGCGCTTGGAATGTCAGGTGGTCAACAGCAAAGACTTTGCATTGCAAGAGCGTTGGCAGTTCAGCCAGAGGTTCTGCTAATGGATGAACCTACCTCTGCACTTGATCCGATTTCAACTTCTAAAATTGAAGACCTTGCAATTGAACTAAAAAAAGAGTATACTATAATTATAGTAACACATAATATGCAACAAGCAGTCAGAATTTCTGACAACACAGCGTTTTTCTTACTTGGTGAGGTTATTGAGTATGACAAGACTGATAAACTTTTCTCTATGCCATCAAATAAGAAAACTGAAGATTATATTACAGGGAGGTTCGGTTAAATGCGTAATAAATTTGATAAGCAGCTTGAAACACTTCATGTTGAACTGATTAAAATGGGGGCGCTTTGCGAAGATGCAATTTCTGGTACTGTTGATGCACTAAAAAATACAAGTGAAGAAGTTATTCAAAATGTCATTAACATTGAAACTGAGATTGACCAGAAGGAACGTGATATTGAAGCACTTTGCATGAAGCTCTTGTTACAGCAACAGCCTGTTGCAAGTGATTTGCGTGTTGTTTCGGCGGCTATGAAGATGATTTCTGATATGGAGCGTATTGGTGATCAGGCAGCTGACATTGCTGAAATTACTAAGTTTATTCAGCTTGCACCACTTCGTGACGTAGTTCCAGTAGATAAGATGGCAACTGCTGCAGTTAAGATGGTAACTAACGCTATCGATTCTTTTATTAAACGTGATCTGACACTTGCTGGTAGAGTAATCAACTCTGATGATATCATTGACGATTTATTTTTATCATCAAGAAAGTATCTTGTTGAATATATCACAAAGCATCCAGAAGATAGTGAAAACGGTCTTGATTTGCTTATGATTGCAAAATATTTTGAAAGAATCGGTGACCATGCTGCTAATATTGCTGAATGGGTAGAATTTTCAATTACTGGACTTTATAAGGGAGAGTCCCTATGATTTATATTGTTGAGGATGACAGCAGTATACGAGAGCTTGTTGCTTATACCTTAAAAATGGCTGGATTTGAAACATTGACATTTCCTAATGGTGAAGAATTTTTCAATGCGCTTAACAGTTCAATTCAACCAGAATTAGTTTTACTTGACATTATGCTTCCTGGTGAAGATGGAATCACAATACTAAAAAAAGTCAGAAATTCTTCTAAAACACGTTCACTTCCAATAATTATGATGACTGCCAAGGGAACTGAATATGACAAGGTTTTCGGTCTTGATAGTGGTGCTGATGATTACATAGCTAAACCGTTCGGAATGCTTGAGCTTATTTCAAGGATTAAAGCTGTGTTAAGGCGAACAAGTGATACTACGCCAGATTACGAGCTGCACGCTGGTAATATAACCGTTAATCCTGGGAAACATAGGGTTATGGTTAACGGTGAAAATGTCATTCTGACATATAAAGAATTTGAAATGCTTTGTATGCTTATTGAAAGCAAGGGGCTTGTACTTTCAAGAAATAAACTTCTCGAAAATATATGGGGTTATGATTTCGATGGTGAAACACGAACAATCGATGTTCATATCCGTTCACTTCGTTCAAAGCTAGGCGAAAGCGGAAATATCATTGAAACAGTTCGTGGCATCGGTTATAAAATCGGAGTTGAATATGAAACGTAAAATATCTTTATCCATGTGCTGCATTGCAGCACTTTCCGTTTTGATAACGGCAATTATGATTTCTTTTATTATTTACAAAAGAAATTATATTACAATGACTAACAAGATAAAAAATGAAGCTGAGTATATGGCAGCTGCAATGAATAATAACGGCGTTGAGTATTTGGACGCCGTTAAAGATGTTTCACCAAGCCGTATTACGTGGATTACTCGTGATGGAGATGTATTATTTGATAACAGCGGTAGGGAAATGGAAAACCATTCTAATCGCCCAGAATTCAAAGCTGCAATGGAAAATAAGACTGGACAAAGCTCCAGATTGTCTTCAACTCTCGGCAAAAAAACATTTTATTATGCGATTTTAATGGACGATGGAACGGTTTTAAGAGTATCAGATACTGACAGCAGTATTTATAGTGATATTTTCAGTGCACTCCCCTATGTCATTTTAATCACCTGCGCTATTTTAATTGTTGTTGTTGTCATTTCAAATTATCAAACCAAAAAAATAGTAAAACCAATCAATGAAATTGATCTTGACTCACCGCAGACAAATATAACCTATGATGAGCTTTCGCCGCTTTTATCACGCATTGAAAGACAAAATCATGACATTCACGAATACATCGACAAGCTTCAGGCAAAGCAGATTGAATTCAGAACTGTAACTCAAAACATGAATGAAGGCTTGATTATAATTAACAAAAGCAGTATTCTAACTTGTAATAAGAGTGCACTTAAAATCCTTGGCAATGAAAATCTTGATTATACAGGCCGCAATATTTTAGAGTTCAATCATTCTAAGAGCTTTATTGATGCTATTGAATCAACACTTAAGGGAAAATCAATTGAAATAAATATCCCTATTGATAAAAAAAGTTATTTAATGATTTGTAACCCAGTATTTGATAATGAAACTGTTACTGGCGCTGTTATTCTTCTTATTGATATAACCGAAAAAAATTCACGAGAGTCCTTGAGAAGAGAATTTTCTGCGAATGTATCACATGAATTAAAAACTCCACTTACAACTATTTCAGGCTATGCCGAAATAATGAAGTCTGGTTGGGCTGATCCTAATGACTATCAGATGTTTGCAGAAAAAATTTACAGTGAAGGAAAACGTTTGATAAATCTAATCGATGATATTATAAACCTTTCAAAACTTGATGAAAATTCATCAGAAATGCAAACGGAAACAGTTGATTTAACACTTATGACTAGTGATATTGTTACTACGCTTTCTCAAAAAGCAGAAAAAAAGAACGTAACAGTCAAATTATCTAGTGAGAGTGTTAAAATCAAAGCAATCCCATACCTTATTTATGAAATGATATTTAATCTTTGTGATAATGCAATTAAGTATAATAAAATCAATGGTAAGGTTGATATTATCATTGTCAAGAAAAACAATCATTCAAAATTAATTATTTCAGATACTGGAATTGGAATTCCTACCGACGACACGGAGCGTGTATTTGAAAGATTTTATTGCGTTGACAAGAGCCGTTCAAGGGAAACTGGCGGTACAGGGCTTGGACTTTCCATTGTCAAACATGGAGCTATACTTCATAAGGCAAAAATTGATATTGACAGCGTGCTTGGTGAGGGTACTACGATTTCACTAACATTTCCAAATTAACATTTAAATAGCAAAAGAAAATCAGGTCAAAGCTTATTAAAAGCTTGACCTGACTTTTTTATTTCAAGATTTCCATCTGACGGTAATTAAGTGCTGTAAAACCTTTTTTCATATATAATCTTTCAGCATCTTTATTTGCATCAGTCACCTCTAATCTGAACCTAACTGCCGATTTATAATTATCTATAATATAATCCAGCAATTCTGACGCTACACCACAGCCTCTAGCCTCAGGAAGAGTATATAGCTCCTCAATCCAGACTACGTCACCACCAGCCTCATTTGAATAAGTAAATGCAAGTAAAACATAGCCCAACAGTGCTCCATCTTTTTCATATCCGTAAGCTTCACAGAATTGCGAACCCTTAATTAACTTTTCAAAAGTTCTCTCAGCAAAGCTTGATGGAATTGTATGATCAACACCATCACCACTATAAAAATCCATACACATTTTTATGAATATGGATTTATCTGCTTCAGTAAATTTTCTTATCATAATAATCTCCTGAATTGTATAAAACAAAATAGCAACAAGTGAAAATCACCTGCTGCTATTTTTATAACATAGTTATATATTATTCCTTTACACCGCCGAGTGCAACACCCGCAACGATAAAACGTGAAAGTAAGAGATAGATAATAACAACTGGAATAATTGAAAGTGCGATACCGGCATAAATTACACCGTAATCCGCAATCTTATCATTAGATTTCAGAGCGTTAATCATCATAGGCATTGTTAGCTGTTCAAACTTTCTTGATGTAAGAATCATTGATGGCTGATAGAAGTTATTCCAGTTCATAATGAAGGCAAAGATTGCCTGAACTGCAATAGCTGGCTTCATCATAGGAATAGCAATTGTAAGGAATGTTCTAAGTTCTCCACATCCATCAATTCTAGCCGCTTCGACAATGTCAAGTGGGAATGATGTCTTTAGATATTGTCTCATGTAGAAAACAACGTTAGGAGCTGCAATTGTAGGGATAATCAATGGAATGAATGAGTCATTCAAACCAAGCTTAATCATAAACTGCAAGAAACCAACTGATGTTACCTGCATAGGAACCATCATAATAGCAAGAATAAATGTGAATGCTGGACCTCTTAGCTTAAAGTCATAAACAACAAGACCATAAGCAGTCAAAGATGAGAAGAATACGCTTAGAACGGTACCGCCAATTGCGATGATAGCACTGTTCTTAAAACCAATCCATGGATCAAACTTATAAAGGTCATTTGTTAAAAGTTCCTTTATATTTCTTACGAGCTGATCACCTGGAATAAATGAAACTGAATTAATAATCTGTACGTGAGTACGTGTTGCACTAACAAATAGTAAATAAATTGGAACAACACACACCAATGTCAAAAGAACACAAGCAACAAAGTAGGTAATTGACTTGGCACGGAGCTTGGCATTATAATTATCTTTTACATTATTGCTCATATTTCCATACCTCCCAATCCCTTTTGCTTAGCTTTCCAAGCCTTAATAGCTGCCTTACGTTCCTTCTTCTTAGCAATTTCGTCCTTGTCACGATTCATAAAGAATGCAACTGAACCAAGAGCAATTGTTATGAAGAACAAGATAACTGATGCAGCAGCAGAGAATCCATAGTTAGGGTTAGGCATCTTTTCACGGAAATGTTCGAAAATAAATACCGCAACCGTTTTTGTGTACAAGTTTCTCTGAGTACCCTTAATATACATATAAGGGATATCAAACATCTGAAGACCACCGATCATTGAAGTAATCAATGTGTAGAACAACATTGGGCTTAGAAGTGGAAGAGTAATCTTTCTGAATACCTGTCCGCTGTTTGCACCATCAATGTTAGCGGCTTCAAATAGTGATGGGTTAAGTCCCATAATACCTGACATAAGCATGATCATAGTATTACCAAACCACATCCAACACTGAATGAACATGATCATTCCTCTTGACTGCCATACACCTGTAACAAACTTAATTGGTTCTTGAATAAGATCAGCAGACATCAATAAATTATTGATTGGGCCGTACTTAGATTCACCAAAAAGTGAAAGGTATAAAGCAGCAACTGATGCAGCAGTAAGAATGTTAGGCATGTACATAACTACTTTAAAAAATCCTTTACCCTTGATCTTCAGTTTAGCATCTGTAAACCAAACAGCAAGTGCAAGAGACAGAATAATCTGAGGAATAAAGTTACCAATCCAAACAATGAAAGTGTTTCCAAGTGTTTGCATAAACTGGTCATGAATAGCTGATGATGTACGACCAAGACCTGTACCAAACAATAATGCCTGGAAGTTTTGAAGTCCTACAAATTCGTCAACTTTTTTTCCGTTTCCAAAGAAACTTAGGTAAAATGTGTTAAATAAAGGGTATAATTGAAAAAAGCAATAGACAATAAAGAATGGCAAAATAAACATATAGCCATACTTAGCATAGCTGATTGAACGGATATTCCTTTGTGCAGCAGATGCCATAAGTACACCTCTCTCTAAGAAATCAGATTAAATACATATTATTTACGGGATGGTGTTGCCATCCCGTAAACATTAAAAACAAAATATTTTTTACAGATTAGTCAACAGTGATATCTGTAACGCTTGCAGCAACTCTGTCCTTGAAATCTTCAATACAAGCAGCAGCATCAGCTGTTTCACCGTTACAGTAAGCATTTACTGCATCGTTGAACTGTGTCTTGATTGTAGCATCATAAGGAGTGATCAAACCGTTAAGGTTGATGTTCTTAGCAGTTTCGTGAAGAACAGCGAACTGATCCTGACCGCCAAGAAGAGCATTGCTGTTTGTACCTTCGTCAACAATCTTCTGCATTACGTTCATTTTGTTAACATATTCTGGCTTGCTTAGTGCATAAGCTTCCATTGATGTTTCGTCAACTGTGAAGTAGTTTACAAAGCTTGCAACCATGTCTGCGTTATCTGTCTTTGGTGATGCACACATCCATGTACCGCCCCAGAAGAATGGTGTAGGACCGTTACATACGTTCCACTTACCATATGTAGTACCGCCTTCGCCACCTGCTGCTGAAAGAAGGATAGCGTCGCCGAAGCCCCAAGTTGAGATGAAGTAACCCATTGTATCGTCTGTCTGGCCTGCAGCCTTCCATTCGTCTGTCCACTGACCTAGGTCTGTAACATACTTGTTATCTCTCATGCTCTTAGCAAGATCAATAAATGTGTTGCAGAAATCGTCAATTACAAGAGCATCATCAATAACCCATGGCTGTGATCTGTTAGCAGCAAATGCCTGCCAGATACCACCAAGTGATGTTGTAATAGCTGTCTTGCTGCCTGAAGCATCATATACTTCCTTAGCAGTTGCCTGGAAATCATCCCAGTTAGAAACCTTAGCCTGCATTTCTTCAGGTGTCTTAACACCTAGGTATGTATCAGCTAGGTCTGATCTGTAGCACCAGCCACCAGGAGCTGCCTGCCATGAAACACCCTTGATAACGCCGTTAGCGTCCTTACCGATGTCCATTGTGTAAGCATACTGGTTAGCAAAGTCAGCATCTGAGAAGCCAAGTTCGCTCATTGGAGCTGATAGTGTATCATCATTTGTATACTTAAGAGCCCAGTCAGCTTCAACCATGAATAGGTCAACGTCGTCGCCGCCTAGGAAGTACTGATCGTACTGAGCAGCAGCTTCGCCGCCGCCTACGCTGAAGTTAACGAAGTTGATCTGATCATCTGTGTAACCAGTATCTGCCTTCCATGAAGCTAGCATAGCGTTAACGTCATCAGGTGTCCAGCAAAGAATTGTCATCTTGTCACCGCCTGTTGGAAGTGAACCTGTGTAAGCGAATTCGCCAGTTGCAGCGTCGTCGCCTTCAGCTGGTGTGCTGTCGTCGCCCTCAGCTGGTGTGCTATCGTCAGCAGCTGTTGAAGTGCTGTCCTGTGTTGCAGTTGATGAATCCTTATCATCACCACATCCTACAAATGCTGTTGCAGAGATTGCAAGTGTTGCAACCAATGCTAATGTTCTTTTAAGTTTGTTCATTGGTAGTTTTCCTCCTTAATGATATATTATATTTTAAATTGATAAAATATAATAAGCATATAAATAAAATATATTGGAACCGTCAAATAACTTTAACGGTAGCTCCCTTAATAAAGTGTCCGGAAATTACTGCATTTCTTTCTTCTGGTAAAACAGGTTCTTTTTTAATGTTCTTTAAAAGAAGCCCTGCGGCAGTTTTTCCTATCTGACGTGTATCCTGCTCAAAAGTTGTAAGTGCAGGCTTCATCAGTTGTGTCATCTGAATGCCATCATATCCCGCAATTGATAAATCATTTGGAATTGAAATCCCAGCCTCATTGGCAGCATTAATAGCACCGATTGACGCAAAATCATCCGGAACTATTACAAATGTAGGTCTATCATGAAGCTTCAGCATTTCTGTTATAATGTTATATGTTGTTTCAGTATCATGATATTTTCCTTGACGCAAATAATCAGGCTGAACTTGTATGCCTAGCCTTTTCATTGTATCAAGATATGAATTCAATCTGGTCATTGTAACCTGTGAGCTTTCGCCATATATATAAGCGATTTTTTCATGACCACATTTTTTTGCATATTCAACTATTTCCCTGATTCCAGTCACATTGTCAGATGAAACTGAGTTAATCTGTTCAGATTGATAATCTATAGTAACAATCGGTATGGCACTTTCAAGCAACTCTACAATTTCACTATCATAAAAATCAACGCAAGCTGCTATAACACCATCAACCGCCCGATACATACAATGTTCATAATAGGACATTTCATTTCCGCCGATTTTTCCGCCGATAAATGTTATGTCATATCCGTTTTTTTCAACTTCAACTCTAAAGCTGTCCAAAACTGCCGAAAAATAATTATGCGTCAGACCATTATTGGCTTTATCCTGAAGCAAAACTCCGATATTATATGTTTTATTGGTTTTAAGTGCCCTGGCCTGTGAATTCGGAAAATAACCAAGTCGTTTTGCAGTTTCACATACAATTTTTTTTGTATTGCTACTTACATCGCTGTGGTTATTCAGTGCCTTACTTACTGTTGCAATAGACACACCGCACTCTTCTGCGATAGTTTTAATTGATACCATGCTATACCATCGCACCCCTTATACATCATAAATATCTTTTGCTTTTCAGCTGTCTTACCAAAAAATCAGAAAAATATCCGAATTGTTTCGTGATATTAATATACAATAATCACATAAAAAAGTCAATGCTTAATACCAATCCTTAATACTTTTTTAGCACAATATACAATTTTTAGCTATATGTTTTGTGCAATATTTTAAGATTTTCAACTGAAATTTCATATTATTACAAAACGGTTAAAAAACCATTTACTTATATTTAACCTCAAAATATAGTATTTTTGTTCGTTTTTCACATGATAACTTAATTATTAACGTGAAGTTATCAATAGTTTTCACAAATATTTAAAATATACCTTGTTTTTGTCATAATAAATATCGTTTCACCGTTTCATCATTTATTAACCACAATGAGTTATCAAATAGATTTTTAATAATATTTTCTTACAGTGCTTGACCTCATTAATTAGGATAAACGGGATTTTCTACATATATATGATTCTTAATCTTAGAAAATGTCTTTTCGCCAATGCCTTTAACATCCATAAGCTCCTCAATGTTACTAAAGTCACCATTAGTAGTTCGATAATCTATAATTTTCTCAGCAGTTGCCGTCCCTATACCACTGAGCTTCATCAGATCATCACTGGATGCCGTATTTATATTCACCAGTAACTGAGTTTCCACTGAACTATTTTCAGTAGTAATCTCTGACTCTGACATCAGTATCTCGGTAATTTCAGATTGAGTATCGGCTTGCGATTCCCATATATCATATTCACCAGTTATCACTACATCGTTTTTTGTCATATCTTTAGAGATGAAATATGCTGACATTGAACCTATAATAAGTAGTGCAGCCGCAAAATATATAAAAGATTTTTTATTCATACCATTCACACTTAATTTTTATATGTATAACTAACTTTTACTATTTTACATTATTCGACACATTTTTTCAAGTCTTTTAACACAATTGTGCGATTATTTTTTATATTTATATTTTTCATTGACATTTTTTTGATAATCATTATAATAGATTTATAGGCAAAAATTGAAATGCAGAAAGGACAGACAATGGCAATAACTACAATTACAACACTTTTAAATACAACCATGGATTCCGAAACACAGACTGAAGTAACAAATGTTGTTGAAGGAATAATTGCTAACGCGGTAAACTCAACAACTGATGAAACAAGCAAACTTAGTGATATGCTTACTGGCATTATGGAAAAATTCAGTGCAGCACTTCCTTCAATCCTATTTGCTATTATTGTTTTTTTAATAGGTCTTTCAATATCAAAAATTATTTTAAAGATATTTAAAAGATGTCTTGAACGAACTAATGCAGACATAACAGCTATAAGCTTCCTGCGTTCATTATTGAAGGTTTTACTCTATACTATTAATTTTATAATAACTCTTTCAATTCTAAATATCCCAATGACTTCAATAATAGCTGTAATAAGTGCTGCCGGACTTGCTATCGGTCTTGCACTTCAAAACAGTCTTTCAAACATTGCAGGTGGCTTTATTATTCTTTTTTCAAAGCCATTCCGTGCAGGAGATTTTGTTGAAACAAATTCCGCTTCAGGAACTGTAAAAAGTATTGGAATACTCTACACTAAAATTTTAACAAGTGATAATAAAACAGTTTATATTCCAAACGGTAAAATTTCCGATTCACTCATAACAAACTTTAGCGAACAGCCAACACGACGTGTTGATTTAGAATTTGGAATAAGCTATGCTGATGACGTTGAAAAGGCTAAAAAAATCATTCTAAAGCTTGCGGATGAGCATCCACTTGTCCTTGATACCCCTGAGCCTTTTGCACGTTTAGGAACACAGGCTGAAGACAGCCTTCAGATTACTGTTAGACTTTGGGCAGAAAATCAGAATTACTGGCAGGTTAAGTTTGATTTCACTGAGCTGATAAATCAATCATTTATTGATAATGGCATTACAATTCCATTTAAACAACTTGATGTACACATTATAAGGGGGAAAGATAAATAGTGGAAAACAATGAAATACACGATACAAAACCCAAACCTACTGCGAAAAAAAAGAAAAAGTCGTCATGCTTTTCACGTCTGGCAAAGTTTACACTTGTTGTTTTTTTCGTATGGTGGTTTAATAACTTCACATTAAAAACCGTTCAATATGATATTACTTCGGACAAGATTAACAGCGAAATAACAATTGCTGTTTTAAGTGATTTTCATGCAAATGAGGACACCTTTTCAATAAAAAATGAAACTGTCTTAAAAAAAATCCGCAAAATAAATCCTGATGTTGTATGTGCTTTGGGAGATATGCATTCAAATGATGCTACCGAGGCAGAAAAGAAGATGTCGATGGATCTTATGACGGATATTATTGACGAGGGGTATAAACTTTATTTTGTTCTTGGCGAGCATGATGACAGAACTAATGCTTATGTTGCTGAAATGGAGAAAAATAAAATTACTGTTCTTGACGGAGAATCCGAAACAATGGTTATTAATGAAAATAAAATTACATTTTATGGTATAAGCAACGCATATTTCTCACCAAGCTTCGACCTGAGAAATGAATTTAGTATAAACAAAGATTCCTACAATATTTTGCTGGCACACATACCAATGTATGATGACTACGAAAAATTCGGTGCTGATTTAACACTTTCCGGCGACACTCATGGAGGTGTAATTCAAATTCCGTTTGTCGGGCCTGCATACTATGACGGACGATTTCTTCCTGAACTTTACATGGACAAAAAACGTATTTTTGATAAAGGACTTTTTGATTATGATGGTGGCAAATTATTTATAACTTCTGGTATTGGCAATTTTATTGACAGTCACAATATTCCAGTAAGATTTTTTAATCGCCCAGAGATTGGCGTTATAACAATTTCACCAGATAAGTAATAATTTTTTTTACGGCAAACGCATGACTGTAGCTGTTAGTTTAACCGCCCCGACGAATGTCGCATAGTTTAGGTCAACCCTTTTTAAAGGGTTGTGGTTTCCAAAGGCAAAGCCTTGGTCGCTCTCCGCAGAGAGCGAAACGCCTTATCGTCAGGCGCTTTTTTTCTGGTGAATTTTTGCGAATGCAAAAAGAGGATTCTTTTTTGCAAGTGAAAAAAGAATCCTAAGTAACAGACATCGAGTTCTACTTGCCTTTCAACACGCACGATAGTGGGGAAGTTTTGAAACGTCAGAAAGACTAGCTATTGCGAGTTAACTAAACCTTGATATCAGAAAAACTCAGTCTAGCAAGTTGACTAATCCTCGAACATTTTATAAGTTCCCCGTTCTTTTTTTTTTCTATCGCAAAATAGAAAGAACCAAAGAAAAATGCTCTTGAACAATAAGGACTTTCGCTCGTTGCGACGAGCGACCAAGGCTCTGCCGTTGGAAACCGCAATTTTTGAAAAAATTGAGTAAACTTTTGATGTCGCTTCGCTATGAGAGCCAGTCATTCAACTCTCACCGATGAATTTAGATTTTATATGAAAAATT
>JAVBRC010000125.1:0-4249 GCA_031548405.1 Oscillospiraceae bacterium
CAGTAAAAAGTTATTGACTTTTACCCCGTCGTTTGATATAATATTAAAGTACTAATTGCGAGTGTGCTGGAATCGGCAGACAGGCACGTTTGAGGGGCGTGTGTTTTATAGCGTATGGGTTCAAGTCCCATCACTCGCACCAATATCTACCTCAGCTTCACGCTGAGGTATTTTAATTTGGAAAGATGGCTGAGCTGGTCGAAGGCGCACGACTGGAACTCGTGTAAACGTTAACCCGTTTCGAGGGTTCGAATCCCTCTCTTTCCGCCAAGATACGCTGTTTGTAAGTGATTACAGACAGCGTTATTTTATGCTTGAAAATAAGTACTACGACATTATTGCTTAAAATCTATAACAATAAAAGAAACACCAACAAAATCAGAAATCACATTCTGTTTTGTTGGTGTTTTTTTATTTACATTCACTCAGTTATTCTGCGTCATGTTGCTGATGAAAGCTGCTTTGCATAAAAGCCGTTCAAACTCATCAATTCATCGTGGCTTCCTTGTTCAATTATATCACCGTCTTTCATGACTAATATAACATCTGCGTTTTTTATTGTTGAAAGTCTGTGTGCTATAATAAAGCTTGTTTTGCCATTCATAAGCTTCTCAAACGCACGTTGAATCCGTTGTTCAGTTCTGATGTCAATACTTGAAGTTGCCTCGTCAAGTATAAGCATCGGTGGATTTTTAAGCATGACTCTTGCGATAGAAATAAGCTGTTTTTGTCCCTGAGAAAGCTCTCCGCCCTCCTCAGTAATAAGCGTGTCATAACCGTCTGGAAGTCGATTTATAAAGCTATGTGCGTGTACAGACTTTGAGGCAAAGGTAATCTCCTCAATCGTTGCATCAGGACTTCCATATGCGATATTCTCGGCAACTGTGCCGCTAAAAAGCCATGTATCCTGTAAAACCATACCAAACATTGAGCGAAGGCTTGAACGTGTTATATCCTGAATATTTTTTCCTGAAATCGTTATAGCTCCGCTGTTTATATCATAAAAACGTAAGAGCAGATTTATAACAGTCGTTTTTCCACATCCTGTCGGCCCGACAATTGCAATCTTCTGACCTGAGTTTACATTCAGATTGAAATCGTTTATAAGTGTTGTATTCGGAGTGTATGAAAAGTTTACTTGCTCAAACTTAATTGTACCATCACACTTTTCTAAAACTTCGTTATCCCCGTCAAAGCTTTCAGAAGGCTCATCAATTATATCAAAGACTCTCTGTGCAGACGCAACAGCACTTTGCAACTCGGCAATAACACCTGAAATTTCATTAAAAGGTTTTGTGTACTGGTTGGAATATGAAAGAAAACTGGTGAGCTGTCCGACAGTCATTCTACCCAAAAATCCGATTGATCCGATCGCACTTAAAGCACCTGTTATACCAACTGTAGCGTAAATAAGTCCGTTTACAAAACGTGTTGTCGGGTTGGTCATTGACGAAAAGAATACTGCTTTAACTCCACTTTTTAACATATTATCATTAATACTTTCAAAACGTTCTTCAGCACGCTTTTCATACGAAAACGATTTTACAATCTTTTGATTGCCTATCATTTCTTCAGCAAGCCCGTTTAATTCACCCCTGTGCTGTGACTGTTCAATAAAAGCTCTCCTTGAAAGCTGGGTTATCTTAGCAGCAGAAAAAAGCGAGATTGGTGTAAGAATTACAACTATAAGTGCGATTTTCGGGTTTATAATCAGCATCAGTACAAGCGTACCAAGGATAGTAACAACACCGCTGAAAAGCTGTGTGAATCCTTGAAGAAGTCCGTCTGAAATTATCTCGATATCGTTTACAGTACGGCTTATAAGCTCGCCTCGGGTACTTTTATCAATGAACTCAAGCGGAACATTATTAAGCTTTTCAAAAAGCTCCGTTCTCATGTCACGAATTGTATTGTAAGCAAGCTTGTTAGTTGAAAGTGCGGTCAGCCATTGAAAAAGCGTACTCATCAAAATAACTGCTCCTAAGCTTACAATAAGCCTTGCCAGATTTTTAAAATCTACATCACCTTTACCTACAATGAGATCAACTCCATTTCCTATAAAAACAGGAACCAGCAACGATAAAACAACTCCGATAAAGGAAAATAGAATTGCTGTGGTAAGGTATATTTTATAAGGTACTACATATCCTAAAATTCTTTTTAATGTTTTTTTCATTTTCTACCCCCAACCTACAAAGAAAGTCTGGAAATTTCTTGGTATTCTTCACAGCTTTCAAGTAATTGCTCATTTGTACCGATTCCAACACATTCTCCATCATTCAGGACAAGTATTAAATCTGCATTTTTAATACTTGTTGCACGTTGAGAAATCATTATAACTGTGGTATTTTCAAGTTGCGCTGAAAGTGCATTTCTGAGTGCGAGATCTGTTGAATAGTCCAATGCACTCATTGAATCATCAAGAATCAGAATGTCGGGGTCACTAATAATAGCCCTTGCAATTGTAAGTCGCTGACGCTGTCCACCAGACAAGTTTTTTCCACCTTGCGAAATATGGGTATTGAAACCGTCTGAAAGCTTGTTGACAAAATCCCATGACTGTGATATTTTAAGTACTTTTATTATTTCCTCATCTGTAGCAGTTGGTTTTGCCCAGCGTAGGTTTTCAGCGATTGTTCCAGAAAATAAAACCGCCTTTTGTGCAACTATTCCTATTGAGCTACGCAGAAAATTATGTGAATAATCCTTGGTATCATTTCCAAAAATTTTTAAGCTTCCATTCGTTATATCGTAAAAATGCGGAATAAGGTTTGCAAGTGTAGATTTTCCAGAACCAGTGCCGCCGATAATCCCAAGCATTTCGCCCTTTTTTAGTGTAAAGCTTATATTTTTAAGTGAATCTCCACCAGCGTCAGGGTATCTGAATATAAGATTATTGCACTCGATTGCTGGTGCGTTATAATCAAACTTTGTTTTGTCGCCTGATAATACTGTTGGTTTCATATCAAAAACTTCGTTTATTCGTAATGTCGAAGATGCCGCCTTTGTAAAAATGTGAAATAGATTTGCTAAAACTATGAGTGCAAGCAAAATTTGCGTCATGTAATTAACTAATGCGATTATTTCACCCTGTGAAAGTCTGCCAGAATCAACACGCATACCACCAAACCATAAAATAGCAATTATACTAATATTAACTATCATAAAGGTTAACGGGTTTAAAATTGCAGATATCTTACCAGCAATTACAGAATTTTGTGCAAGCTCGTTACTTTCCTCATTAAATTTTTGCTTTTCATTTTCCTGTTTAGAAAACGCACGAATAACCCTGACACCGTCAAGATTTTCTCGTGTAAGAAGTGAAATGCGGTCAAGATTTCTTTGGATTTTTTTATATAGCGGAACAGTTTTTTTCATTATTACAGTAATTATAACTGCAATAACGGGAGTAGCGACAAGGAAAATCAGCGACAGTTTAAGATCAATCATCATTGCCATAACAGTCGCACCAATTACTAAAAACGGTGCACGAACTGCAAGACGGATAAACATATTAACACCATTCTGCGTTAAATTTGTATCATTAACAAGACGTGTTGTGAGTGACGAAGTGCCGAACCTGTCTATTTCAGCATGGGAAAAATTATTTATATGTTTATAAAGGGCATTTCTAAGTTCAGTTCCGAAACCATAGCCACACTTTGCGGCAAGATATTGACAAGTGAGGGCGAATGCAAGCCCAAAAATTCCAAGTGCAATAATAATTCCACTCATTTTCAGAACGTACGCAGAATCGTGATTTTTAATACCAACGTCGATAATTTTCGCCATTACAAGGGGAACGATAAGTTCAAAGACAGCCTCAAGGAGTTTGAAAAACGGGCCAAGTATGAGTTCTTTTTTATAATTTTTAAGAAAACGTTTTAGTTTAAGCATAAAAGCTGCGGCTCCTTTTGATATATTTTATTTTTGTGGGTACTTATTATTTTACACCAATTTCTACAATAATGCAAGACAAGCAGCGTGACGCTTGAACACAGTCGCCGTTCGGCGGGGAGAGTTAACTAACCGCACGCAAAGCGAAGCGAAAATAGTTTAGGTCAACCCTTTTTAAAGGGTTGCAGGGTCAAGGGACGGAGTCCTTGTCGCCCACCGCAGTGGGCGAAATGCTTAATGCCTTAGAAGAGCATTTTTTCTTTGGTTCTTTTCTTTTTTGCGATAGAAAAAAGAAAGAACGGGGAACTCGTTAAGGGTTTGAGATTTAGTTCAGTTGCAAGATTTAGTTTTT
>JAVBRC010000150.1:0-3462 GCA_031548405.1 Oscillospiraceae bacterium
TAATATGATTGATGTGCTTAAAAATCATCCTTATGATTTAAGTGGTGGTGAAGTTCAAAAGGCTGCAATTGCTAAAATTTTAATCAGTAATCCTGATGTAATACTGCTTGATGAACCCACAAAGGGTGTTGATGCATGGGCTAAAACGATGCTTGCTGATACCCTTAAACGATTGGCAAACGAAGGTAAAACAATAATTATTGTAACTCATGATAACGATTTTGCTGCTGAAACAGCTGATATCTGCGGGCTTTTATTTAATGGTACAATTGTTTCTGAAGATGAAGCTAACCAGTTTTACAGTCAGAATGATTTCTATACAACCTCATCTGCACGAATTTCAAAAGGTTTTTTCAAAAATGCTGTTACATATGATGATATTATTGATCTCTGCAAAGAAAATGGCGGTGTTGTATGACGGCTAAAATAACAACCGGTTGTGTAATAATAATATCACTTTTTCTTACGATTTTTAATGCTGCTTTATTTAATCATGAATTTTTTAATGCAATTTCAATAGCAGTTATTATTCTGGCTTATTTGCCACTGGCTATTACTCATGGAAAGGGAAGGGTATTTTTAAGTGAAATAAAGCTTATTGTTATTCTGACCATACTTTCCCTGATAGCCATGATGTTTTTCAAAACAGTTCCGTTTTTTCGACCACTTATAGCTATGATATTTATTACCGGTATGTATTTTGGGGCTTGTGCAGGTTATATTTGTGGCACACTTACAATATTTATTATATCATACGCTTTTTTAGGAACAGGTGAGTGGACACCATTCCAGATAATGCTATTGGGTATTATTGGATTTGTGGCATCTTTGTTTAGTAAAAGTTTTCTTAGAAATAATATTATACTTTTTGTTTGTACTCTGTTATCAAGCGTAATGTTTACATACAGCAATATAATTCAGGATATATTAATTGAAAAAAACAAACCAGACTATACTTTTCACATATCCTTTTTATTCAAACCGTTAAAGTGGGCATTAATTTATGCGATTTCAGATTTTATTATAATATTATTGTTTAGATTTGTTATTGGAAAGAAAATGATAAGACTTAGAAAAAGGCTGAAAATCTTCAAATGATGTTCGGCGGGGAGAAAAGAAAAGAACCAAAGAAAAAGGCTCTTGCGAGTCCCTAAAATTAACCCCGCCGAACGGCGATTGGGTGCAGCGTCACGTTGCCCCTTTAAAAAGGGTTGACCTAAACTATCTTCGCTTCGCTTTGCGTGCCACGAGTTAACTCTCCCCGCCGAACGGCGATTGGATGCAACGTCACGTTGCCCCTTTAAAAAGGGTTGACCTAAACTTCTTTCGCTTCGCTCTGCGTTCGGTTAGTTAACTTCGCCCGCCGAACATCGCTTTTGCGAGAAATTACAACCATGCGTTTTTATAGTAAAATTGCTAAAAGTTATTGACATTACTATTTAAATGTTGTATAATTCAGTTAATAAAGATATATAAGAGGGGAATAAATATTTGAAGGGAGGAAGTATATCATATAATTATATGATATACAATATCTATGAAAAATCGGTTCAAATCTTTGTTTACTCTTATGGTGTTTGGAATATCTGCTCTAGCCTCTACATTTTCTGCTGAGGCTCTTGATGATATTGCCTTTTACCTTACAAGCGAGGATCTTCAGATTGAAGAAAGTGAAATTTTAACTGATGACACAATTATTTATTCGGAGTTCTTACCAGATTTCAGTTATAAGTTTAATGAAAATACTTATAAGTTCTACGACCAGCTTAATAATAATAACAAAGCATCATACAATGCAATGAAGGCTTGGTTAAACCCAACTGAAGATGAAATAAAAATTTCATTTCCAGATGATATTTCATATAAGGTTGAATCAACAAATATGAATAAATGGTCTGAGGAACAATATGACGAATTCTGGAATATGATTTTTAGTAATGTTTTATATGGAAAAACGGCATTTACTTTTGACTATCCTGAAATGTTTTGGCTTGATGAAAGTATGCTGAATGTTACTCTTAGCAATGTTAAAACTAGTAGAAGTTCTTCAACTGGGTTATACACTATGAAAATCTCTGAATTAAAATTAAAAGGTGAAGTCAAGGATGTTTATGGTGATATTGAAACTGCAAGTGAATTTCAGCAATTATTATTAGATTCTGTTGATGAATTTGACGTTCTGGGTGATGACAGATATCAACAGGTTAAATATATTCATGATTATATTGCTGAAACTGTCGCATATAATATGGCTGCACCTTATCACGATACTGCTGTCGGGCTTTTTTGCGAGCCCTATCAGATTGTATGTGAAGGTTATTCAAAGGCATTGAAAATACTTTGCGATAAGGTTGATATTCCATGCATTGTAATACCAGGAAATATTGATTATGAGAGTAGAACTGGACATATGTGGAATTATGTTTTAATGGACGATGGTGAGTGGTATGGTATAGACTGTACATGGGACGATACAGGTTCTGTATCAAATCCAGTTAAATACACATACTTTTTAAAGGGATCTGTCAGCTTTAATACCACCCATACTCCTGATAATTTATATGACGCAAAGGATTTTGTATATCCTGAACTTAATACAAGTAACTACGTATATAATTCTGCTTCAACAACAACTGATATTATCACTACCACTACACCAGTGACTACTATCGTAACCACAACAGCGATTCCAGAAACTACTTTTACTACAACAACAGTAGTTACTAATACTAAACCCGTAACACAAGCTACTACAACTACATTGAACACAATCACAACCACGTCACTAACAACTGAAATCACAACAGTCATAACAACCACAGAGCCTGTAACATCAAGTCATGAAAAGGGTGACTACAACAATGATGGTAGCGTAAACGTTGCTGATTTACTAATATTAAGAAAGATTATTACTGGAATTGATTTAACGGGGGATAATTTTTCTTATGATGACTTAAATGATGATAATGTTATCAATGTATTTGATTATATTATTTTATCCAGAAGGATACTAGGAGGAATTTAGAATGTCATTACGTTTTCTGCCAATTCTGAGTGCGCCAGTGACTGGCGATCATAGGGATGTTGTTCTTTATATTATTATTGCTGCGATATCAGCAGCGTTAATAGTTGCGTATGTTTTGCTCGGCAAGAAAACGAAGAAATAGGGTGCGTAGCCGTTTGGCGGGGATAGTTAACTCGTGGCACGCAAAGCGAAGCGAAAATAGTTTAGGTCAACCCTTTTTAAAGGGGCAACGTGACGTTGCATCCAATCGCCGTTCGGCGGGGAGAGTTGACTTGTGGCACATTAGCGAAGCGAAGATAGTTTAGGTCAACCCTTTTTAAAGGGTTGTGGTTTCCAAAGGCAAAGCCTTGGTCGCTCCGCAGAGCGAAATCTTACAGCCGTAGGGCGCATTTTTTCTAGTGAATTGTCGCCATAGCGACAAGAGGTATCTTTTTTGC
>JAVBRC010000058.1:0-11863 GCA_031548405.1 Oscillospiraceae bacterium
TGAATGTCAATTCTATTGAGGAAAAACCTGAAATCCCAAAATCTAACTATGCTGTACCGGGATTATATTTCTATACAAATGATGTTGTGAAAATAGCTAAAAAGATAATGCCATCTTCAAGGGGAGAGCTTGAAATTACAAGCGTTAATAATTACTACTTGAAGGAAGAAAAACTAAAAGTCGAACTAATGGGGCGTGGAATGGCATGGCTTGACACTGGTTTACCTATGAATATGCTTAAAGCTTCACAATTTGTACAAGCAGTTCAAGATATGCAGGGATTGTACATAGCCTGTATTGAAGAAATAGCTTGGCGTAAAGGTTTTATAAATGATAATCAGCTAATTGAAATAGGTAATGCTTTAGCGATGACTGATTATGGGAAATATATTATATCTTTAATAAAATAGGTGGTGGAATGAAATGACTATAGTTGTAACTGGCGGTGCTGGTTTTATTGGTGGTAACTTTATACACTATATGATTAGGAAATATCCTGATTACAAAATTGTATGTTTCGATAAATTGACATATGCTGGTAATATTGGTACTTTGGCATCAGTTATGGATAATTCTAACTTTAAATTTATCAAAGGGGACATAGCAGATAAGAATGATATTGAAAATTTATTTGAGAATAATTCACCTGATATTATTGTGAATTTTGCGGCTGAATCTCATGTTGATAGAAGCATCAAGAACCCTGGTGTTTTTTTGAATACTAATATAATAGGTACTCAAGTTCTTATGGATGCGTGTAGAAAATATGGAATAAAAAGATTTCATCAGATTTCTACTGATGAAGTTTATGGCGATTTACCTTTAGATAGACCAGACTTATTTTTTACTGAAGAAACACCTATTCATACATCTAGTCCATATTCTGCAAGTAAAGCTAGTGCTGATTTACTTACACAAGCTTATCATAGAACTTATGGATTACCCGTGACAATAAGCAGGTGCTCGAATAACTACGGTCCATACCAATTTCCTGAAAAACTTATACCACTTATGTTAATAAAAGCTTTAAATAATGAAAATCTTCCAGTATACGGTAATGGGCAAAATGTCCGTGACTGGATATACGTTGAAGATCATTGTCGTGCAATTGATATGATTATTCATAATGACAAGATTGGCGAAATATATAACATTGGTGGTCATAATGAAATGCAAAATATAGATATAGTTAGGCTGATTCTTAAAGAACTTGGTAAATCCGAAGATATAATTACTTATGTTACTGACCGTAAAGGACATGATTTACGATATGCAATTAATCCAGCTAAAATTTATAATAGCCTTGGCTGGCAACCAGAAACAATGTTTGCCAGCGGAATAGTTAAAACAATAAAATGGTATTTAGATAATCAAAATTGGTGGAAAGATATCTTTTCTGGCAGCTATTTGAATAAAAGATATATCGAAAGAGGATGGAATGATTTATAATAAAGAAAATGTAATTGAAATTGATACTTCTGAATTATCTTTTCCGGAATCTGGAACAGACTTATATACTTCCAGGCAAAATGCAGTTAAATCATATCCTGATAATGTATTAGCCACTATTAGTGTAGTTGCATACAATCGTTTAGAGGAAACCAAACTTTGTATTGAAAGTATTTTAAAGAATACTCGAGATATAAATTATAAATTAATACTTTTGTATAACGATAGTGAATCTGGAAAAGGAATTTTAGAATATTTTAAATCTGTTGAATTTGAAAACAAGTTGGTTATTCATGTTACTAAAAATTTAGGTGCACCATTTGCGACGTCTAATATAATTAAATATATTGAAGGAAAATATTTTATTCCACTTGTTAATGATTTAATTGTCGCACCGAATTGGTTGACAAACCTGATTAAATGTGCTGAATCAGATAATAGTATTGGAATGGTTACACCTGTTTCATCAAATGTTAGTAATCATCAATTAGTTGATTTGAAATTCTCTAATTATGATGAACTTCAAACTGCTGCTGGTAATTATAATACTTCTAATCAAAAAGAGTGGCATGAGAGATTAAGACTTATCACTATCGGAAGTATGTTTACACGAGAATGTCTTGAAGCAATTGGAACAGTCTTAGATACCGGTTTTTTCCATGATTTCGGCGATGATGATGTGAGTTTTAGAGTAAGGAGAGCAGGGTATAAATGCATACTAGCTAAAGACACCTGGATTCATCACAACCATGATTTTTCATCACGTGATCAAACAAAAATGATTAATTCGTTAAATTCTGGTCGAAAAAATTTCCAAGACAAATATTACGGAATAGATGCATGGGATGATGTTGATTATTGTTGCTTACTATTTCTCAATGATCATATATCAAAGCCCTCATCATCTGAAAATGTAAGCATACTTGGTATAGATACCAAATGCGGACAGCCTATATTAGACATAAAAAATAGATTACGAGATTTTGATATATTCGATTCAACAACAAATGCATTCACACAAGATGCAAAGTATATGATTGATTTGCAGACTGTATGCGGTGCTGATCATGTAGTATGCTCAAATTCGGAAACCCTAAGAAATCATTATACTAATGATTCATTTGACTACATTATTATTGGTAAAAGTATAAATTCCTATCATAACTATAAAAATGTTATAAAATCCGCATATTCATTATTAAAATCAAACGGACAGTTATTTTTATCACTTAGGAATACAAATGATATTCATACTCTCTCTAGTATGCTTGGTTATTTATCTAATATTGAAAATGAGGTTGTTAACTGCTCTGTCGATAATTTCTTTATTGCAATTGAAAAACTTGGTATTGACATAGAACTTGTTAATAAAGAAAATTATCAAGTTAATTCAGATATCATTGATGCAGCAACACAAATATTAAAAATGACTTCAAATGCATCAAATGTAGATGGCCTACTAAGTAGACTTACTACAAAGGATTATTGGTTTAAGATAGTTAAATAGAATAAGATGCTTCAAGCCGAAAAAAAATATATTTTTTCGGCTTATTCTCGATTAGATCAACCCAAATTACCACACACCCACTACATGGTGGGATGGACGGCGGCTGTTCTTCTGCAGACGGTGTTCCGGAAAAGGGGATCAACCTCAACATTGTGTTATGTCTTCGTGATTTATTCGAATTAAATGGGTATGACGTTGAATTGACGAGAAGTGAAGACCGCTCAATTCATGATGATGGTATTGAGGGTATTGCAAATCAAAAAAGTTCTGACATGGACAACAGACTTGAACTTTTTAATAAATACCCAAATGCAATATGCATTTCAGTTCACCAAAACCAATTTACTGATCCTAAATATAGTGGTGCTCAAATGTTTTTTGCTGATACAAATAGCGAAAGCAAATATCTTGCACAGAAAATGCAGGATAAGATTGTTGAATTTACTCAACCTGATAACAACAGGGAAATTAAGCTTTGCGGGAAGGAACTTTTTCTTTGCTACTTCAGCGAAAATCCTACTGTAATGGCGGAATGTGGATTTCTTTCCAATCCTGAAGAAGCTGAGCTGTTAAAGGATGAAGATTACCAAAAGAAAATGGCATTTAGTATTTTTGCGGCAGTAAACGAATACACCTCAAAAAAGTGAACCAATATGGAAGGATGTTAAAATGGCAAAACCTAAAATAATATTTGTCTGCAATCAGTGTGGATATGAATGTGCAAAATGGAATGGAAGATGCCCAGAGTGCGGCGAATGGAATACCTTTGAAGAAATGGAACAAGCAGTTTCTGCAAAAACTGGTGCCGTAAGAAAGAAGAACGATTTAACAAACAAGATTGTGGAACTTTCAGAAATTGATGTTGATGCAGATGTTAGATATAAAACTGGTATCGGCGAGCTTGACCGTGTTCTTGGTGGGGGGCTGGTCAAAGGCTCGTTGGTACTTTTGGGTGGTGCGCCTGGTATTGGAAAGAGTACACTTCTTTTACAAGTGTGTCAATATCTTGGTGAAAATTATTCTGTACTTTACGTTTCAGGAGAAGAATCAGCAAGACAAATTAAGCTGCGTGCAAACCGACTTGGCGTTGACACTGAAAGCCTTTATATATTGACTGTTACTGATGCCGAAGCAATTAGCGATACTATTATTTCATCTGAACCTGATATTGTTATAATAGATTCAATTCAGACAATGAGCATAACTTCAATAACCTCAAGCCCAGGCAGTCTGACACAAGTCAGAGAATGTACAAACCTTTTTATGCATACCGCCAAGGATAATGAAATTCCTGTTATTATTGTTGGCCACGTTAATAAGGACGGTGCAATTGCTGGGCCTAAGGTTATGGAGCATATTGTTGATGCTGTTCTCTATTTTGAAGGTGAAAGAAATTTGAGCTGCCGTATTCTTAGAACGGTCAAAAACCGTTATGGTTCAACTAATGAAATTGGCGTTTTTGAAATGCTTGATAAAGGGTTATGTGAGGTTGAAAATCCATCACAGATGCTGCTTTCTGGTAGACCTGAGGGTGTATCTGGTACTTGTGTTACTTGTACTATGGAAGGCCTCCGCCCTATTCTTGCTGAGGTTCAGGTACTAGCTGCAAAGAGCGGTTTTGCGACTCCAAGAAGAATGGCTAAGGGCTATGATTTTAACAGAATGTCAATAATTATCGCTGTTTTGGAAAAAAGAGCTGGTATGTTTTTTGGAAACCTTGATGTATATCTGAACATAGTAGGTGGATTTCGTATTGATGAAACGGCTGGTGATCTTGCTGTAGCAATGTGTCTTTATTCAGGGATAATGGACAAACCACTTCCAGAATCGCTTATAGCTTTTGGAGAAATAGGTCTTGGCGGAGAGGTGAGAGCAGTTGCGAATGCAGCTCAGCGTATAAATGAAGCGGAAAGAATGGGCTTTAAGGTATGTGTATTGCCAAAACAATCGCTTACTGGAATTAAAGTTTCTGATTTTAAAATCAAATTAATTGGAGTTTCAGATATTAAACAGGCATTCTCTATAATATAAGTTTTCTTTGATATTTTTGGATTTATCACAAAAAATTAATTATGCATTTTATGAATAATATTTATTCAGTGATTTTATAAAAATTTGTATTAATAATTCTAAATAGTTATGTTATATTAAAAAACGATTTTCAATAGTTGACAAAAATGAAAATATCATTTATAATGTTATGATAGAACATTAAAGACAGCTACATTTAATTAAAACAAGAATAATTTGGTAGTGTCTTAATTATAATCTTGTATTAAGGAGTTTTATTGACTATGGCAAAAAAACAAATTTCCAGAGAAGGTTTTGAAAAACTTCAGGAAGACTACACCAGACTTGTAACAGTAAGACGTGCTGAAGTTGCTCAGAAGCTTAAGGAAGCAAGATCATTCGGTGACCTTTCTGAAAATGCTGAATATGATGAGGCAAAAAATGAACAGGCTCTTCTTGAAGCACAAATTGCTAGTCTTGAAGAAACAATTTCAAATGCTGAAATTGTTGATGATGCAAATATTTCAATTGATGAAATAGGTATTGGTTCGATAATCAAACTTAAAAAAGTTGGAACAGATAAGATACAAACACTTCAAGTTGTTAGCACAACTGAAGCTGATGTAGTAAATGGAAAAATATCTGATGATTCTCCTATTGGAAAAGCGGCAATGAAGAAAAAGGTTGGAGATATTTTCGTTGTAGAAGCTCCAATTGGTGAATTGAAATTCGAAGTACTAGATATATCAAAGTAAAATAAATTTGGCGGTGAAAATAGACAATGAATGAAAATCAGAATAACATAACAGAGGAAATTGTCGAGCAGGATATAAATATACTAAAAAAAATTCGTTTGGAAAAACTCGATGAATTAAAATCAAAGAATGCAGATCCATATCAGATAACAAAATTTGATGTTACTGGAAAAAATGCAGATCTAAAGGTTTCATATGAAGCTGACGAAGCAGCAGCAAAGAATGCAGCAGGTGAAGATGAAGAAAAGCTTGCTGAAGAGCTTGGTAAGCTTAAAGCTAAGAAAATCACCATTGCCGGACGTATAATGAGCTGGCGTGATATGGGTAAAGCAAACTTTATTGATGTCAGAGATGATTCTGACAGAATGCAAGTATATATCAGAATGAATGACATTGGCAAGGAAGAATTTGCCGAATTTAAAAAATGGGATATCGGCGATATAATCGGTGTTGAAGGTTTTGTTTTCAGAACTAAAAAGGGTGAAATTTCAGTTCATGCTGAAAAGATTAAACTCCTTTCAAAATCACTACTGCCACTTCCAGAAAAATGGCATGGTTTAAAGGATCAGGATATCAGATATAGACAGCGTTATCTTGACTTGATTGTAAATCCTGATGTTAAGGATACATTTGTCAAGAGAAGTCTTATTCTTCGTGAAATCAGAAATTATCTTGATGGCCTTGGATACCTTGAAGTTGATACACCAGTTCTTCATACTCTTGAGATTGGTGCAGCAGCAAGACCTTTTATAACTCATCATAATGCTCTTGATATAGATATGTACCTTCGTATTGAAACAGAGCTGTATCTTAAAAGACTGATTGTTGGCGGATTTGAAAAGGTTTATGAGGTTGGACGTATTTTTAGAAATGAAGGAATGGATACATCTCACAACCCTGAGTTTACAACTATTGAAATGTATCAGGCTTATACTGACTATATAGGCATGATGGAGCTCATTGAAAATATGTATGAAACTCTAGCTATCAAAATCTGTGGTGATACAACGGTATCTTATCAGGGTGAACAGATTAATCTTGCTGCGCCATGGGAAAAGCTCACAATGGTTGAGTCTGTAAAGAAATATGCTGGCGTTGATTATAATGATTGGGAAACAGATGAAGACGCAAGAAATTGTGCTAAGGAAAAGGGAATAGAAGTTGAAGAAGGGGAGAACGCAACAAAGGGACATGTTCTGATTGCATTCTTTGATGAATTTGTTGAGGCGAAGCTTATTCAACCAACTATTATCTATGATTATCCTGTAGAAAATTCTCCACTTGCTAAGAGAAAGCCTTCAAACCCTGCATTTACTGAAAGATTTGAATACTTTATCTATGCAAGAGAAATGGGAAATGCTTTTTCAGAGCTTAATGACCCTATTGATCAGAAGGAAAGATTTGTTCGTCAGGTTGAAGCTAAGAGAGCTACTGGTGCTAACGCTGAAGTTGATGAGGACTTTGTTACATCACTTGAATACGGTATGCCTCCAACTGGCGGTCTTGGACTTGGTCTTGACAGACTTGTTATGCTGTTGACAGATAGTGCATCTATCAGAGATGTATTGTTGTTCCCAACAATGCGTCCGATTGTTCAAGATAATCGTAAAAATGAAAATTCCGAAAGTGAAAACTAATTAAATTTATGTAGGGGTACATTTTTTATGTATCCCTATTTATTTTTTTAAGGAGCTAAAATGAGTAAAGAAAAAAATCAAGGAATCTTTGAAGTTATCAAGCAGGTTGACGAAAAAGAGAAAGCTGATATTGAAAAAGAAAAAAGCGAAACTCTTAAAAACGATGAAAAGAAACGTGATGAATATTCTAAGTCACTTTCAGAGGACAAAAGAGAACTTTTGAAATTGAAGCAAGGAATTATTTCAGAATCTGAAAAGCTTAACTTATCAAAAGAAGAGGAGAAGCATTACACACCTTGGCAGAAAGTTAAAAATTTCTTCTATCATAATAAATGGTGGCTTGGAATATCAACATTTTTTGTTCTGGTAGCAGCATTTTTAGTTTATGATACATTGACAACAATAAAATCTGATATTAAGTTTATGCTTTTATGTGATGACACTGAACTCTATTTATACTATCAGAATATAGCCAGCTATTTTGATGAGTTTACAGAAGACTACAATAAAGATGGTAAAAATCATGTAGATGTTCTTTATATTCCAATTTCTGACGACGAAGAGACGAATAATAAAAGCTTAAATGCATACGATTCAAACCTGACAAAGCTTTCATCTGAATTCCAAATGGGTGAAACAATGTTAGTTATTGCCGATGGGAAATCAGCTGACTTAATCGTTCCAGAAGAAACGCTTGTTAACCTTGAAGAACTTTATCCTGATAACCCAAATGTCAGAGGATATGGTTTTTATTTAAAGGATACTGATTTTGCTTCACTTATTGGATATACTGAAGGAAATGTTCTAGATGATTTATTTATTGGAGTTAGAAAGGTTGCTAAGACACTTACATCGGAAAAGAAGACTCAGGAACAATATGATTATGCATTAGAAACGCTAGACAAAATTATAAGAACTTTATCTAAATAAACATGTAAAACAGATATCAATTTGTAATATCTTCCAAAATATTTAGCATTATATTGACAATTTATCGTAATTATGTTAAAATAGTGATATATTAAATTTAATACGGGGGTTATTTTTTATGAGTAAATTTTGTATGCAATGTGGTTCAGAGATTGATGAGAATTCAACAGTATGCTCATCATGCGGAGCAGCACAGACAAACGTTGAGAGTAATGGAGCATTTACAAATGCAATCACTCCAAAGAAGTTTGATGTGAAAATTATCGCAGCAGCTGCAGTTGTGGTTGTTATTCTTTTGGTGCTTCTAAAAGCTCTATTTGGCGGAAGCTATAAAGATCCAATTGATAATATGTGTAAGGCAATGGAAACTGGAAAAGGTAAGTACATATACGCTTGTCTTCCTGACTTTTATATTGATGAAGAATATGAAGATATGAAGAAAAAGGAAATCATCGAAGAACTTGATGAACAGGCAGAAGATATTTATGATAGTCTTGAAGATGAGGTAGGTAAAAAGGTTAAGGTTTCCTACAAAATCAAAGATAAAGAAAAAATTGATAAAGATGATTTAGAGGATATGCAGGAGATGTTTGAGGCTGCATATTAATCAAAAGTCAAAATTAGAAAAGGCTATGAAGTTAAAGTTAAGATAAAAATCAAGGGTAAGGACGACAGCAATAGTGAAACAGTAACACTAAATGTATATCAGATTAATGGTGACTGGTGCATACTCGGCCTTGGCGGATTATTCTAATAAAAACAAACAGACCGATGGAAAATTTCCATCGGTCTTTGTGCTTTAACATAGAATAGGCTGAAGCTGTTTTCCTTCAAGTGCAGCAATAATTGTTTCTTCAAGTCTTGAAAAATCACAAATTGCAGATGTAGGTTTATTAATTTCATCATCCTGATAAAAAGGCACAAAATAGTAATTCTTTGTATTCATCAATGTTGCGATATTTTTCATTGAACCTGACAGGGAATCATTTGATGCCAACGCAATAACAACTGGCCTTTTATTTCTTAGATGTGACTTGACAGCCATTGTAGCTGGATTATCAGTTATACTTGCTGCCAGCTTCGCACAGGTATTTCCAGTGCAAGGACAAACGACAAGTATATCTGTTAAGTTTTTTGGACCGATTGGCTCTGCACCATCAATGGTTGTTATTACTTGCTTCTCGCAGATATTTTCAAGTGTTTTAATATTTTCTTCTGCTGAACCAAATCTTGAACTAATTTCAGCAGCGTTATATGACATTACAGGTATTAATTCAGCCCCCGACTTTTTGAGTGCTTGTGCCTGTAAAAAGCTTTTTTTAAATGTACAAAACGAACCGGTCATAACATAACCGATTTTGATCTCTGAAAGATCAGTCATCTGTATATCTCCTCTCTTTAAGGATATTCAGAACAGTAGAGGCTATTATTTTCCCAGCACTTACCGGTGCAGTTTTTCCAGGCAGCGAAAGGGCCCAGACAACCTTTAATCCAAGCTTTCCGGCAACGTCAAAATCAACGCCACCAGGTTTCGATGCAAGGTCGATAATAAGTGCTTCGGTATTAACATTTTTTAATATCTCTTCATTAAGTATAACAGCGGGGACTGTATTAAAAATAAGTCCAAAATCATTGATGTTCTCCGTCAATGATGAGGTATGAAGCCCATTGCAACCATAGATTTCTGCCCAGGCAAGATCAGAATATTTTCTTGCGGTAACGGTAACGTCTGCGCCCATGGCACAAAGTGTTTTTACAAGAACTTTTGAAATCCGTCCGTAACCTGTTATAAGAACTTTTTGACCGAATATGGTTGTTGCCATTTCTTCCATGGCTATCTGAATTGCACCCTCAGCTGTAGGTACTGCATTAAGAACATTTAATTCTTCACGCTCGAAATAATCAACAGCCTCTATTGAATACTTATCGAAAATCTTCATGGCTGCGGTGTCAAATCTGCCACCTAAAACCATCCCACTATCTTTTAAAACAGTTGAAAGGCTTATCAGAGGAATGTTGTTTTGGCAAAACGGAGTGTTTACAAAAATACCGTTTTGGGATGCAGGAAGTGGCAGTATTATATAATCAACTTTTTCTGGTAAATTCAAAATACTTCCAACTGCAATTATTTTTTCGGGCAATGATACGCTATTATCAAAGCCGGCAGCATACACCTTATATTTCTCAGCCAAAGCAGCAGCAACATAAACTTGCCTTAAATCTCCACCGACAACAAGAAATGTGATATTTTTATTCATAACAAGCCCTCGTTTCTAATAAGATTTTCTTTTATATACTATGTTACATTGTTTAGTGTTGTGCATATATAAGAAAAATAATTTGCGAATATAGGTAAAGAATGTTGACTTTTCTATATTATATAGTGTATAATAATAATGTTACACTGCACAAAAATCACTTACGAATTTTGTGCGATATCGCTTTATAATGGCTTTAAGTTAGCTTTTGATTATACATCATGTATAATCAAAGGCTTATTAATTGTAACATACACCAATATTAAACTATTAGATTATCTTACGGGAGATGACAACTGACAATGAATAGATTTGAATACCTTTCAAAATTAAAAGGTTGCCTTTCAGCGCTTCCAGCCAAGGAATGTAAAGCGGCTATCAAATATTATGAAGAATTGTTTGACGATGCAGGTTTAAACAACGAACAAGCTGTTATTTCAGGTCTTGGCTCTCCACAAAAACTTGCACAAACGATTTTAAATGATGATGGTGGAATTACTGGTGCTTTTAACCAGACAAAAAAAGGCGTTAGAAGAGTGACAAATAGGTTGAATTCCAATCAGACGTTACTTGCAATAGTAATTATTATTCTGACCTTGCCAGTATGGGGGGGAATACTTCTTGCTTTCGCTGGAATTCTAATTGGAATTTTAGTAATCGCATTAGCTATTCTCATATCACTTTTTGTGAGCGGTATCGCTTTAATTTGTATGGGTATAGCCTATGTTGTTAAAACTGTATCAATTGGCATTACCTTAATCGGAACAGGTCTTGCATTCGGCAGCATCACATTTTTGATTTTTACACCAGTCACGAATCTTATTTTCCGGTTACCAAAGTTTGCTGTTAAAAACTTTATAAAGCTATTTAATAAGCTACTTGGGAGAACGGGGGCAATATCATGATTACTAAAAGACTATTTAAATATATTATTCCTGCTACTACATTGACAATAGGAATTTTAATTGCCATAATCGGTTTTTCATTGGGTGCAAAGAATGATTACATAGAACAGCTTAATCTTACAAATCTTGAATCAATTATTCTAGCCGAAGGAGTTGCAAGTCTTGATATTAATGTAGACTATGCCGATCTTGAAATTACTGCTTCTAATGATATAACTGATTTTGAAGTTTCGGCTGAAAATATTTCAAGAGGATATCTAAGCTATTCAACTACGAATAATATACTAAATTTTAAATACACCACAAATAAATGGTATGAAATTATTTCAGTTCCGAAACTTATGGAGAACAACGGTAAAATAAAAATTGTTGTTCCAGCTGAAATTTCACTTCAAGACATACAAATAAAGTC
>JAVBRC010000162.1:0-10074 GCA_031548405.1 Oscillospiraceae bacterium
TAGGTTCTGTCAGTAGTACCGAAGCAAGGCATCGTAACTGTAATTATGCCTCTAGTGTCGAGATTAAGCATATTAAATGCTTTGACAGTAATTATTAGTGCAAGGGTTGAATCAAGTCCGCCTGAAAGTCCTAAAACTGCATTTTTTGCTCCAATATGTTTTAATCGGCTCATCAGTCCAACTGACTGCATTTTTAGTATTTCGATACATCTGTCGTCGAGAATTTGTTTTAATTCTGGTACAAACGGAAATCTTGGGAACGTTCTGCTGAGTTTAGTTTCTTCAAGTGGCATGGAAAAATCGGTTGTTATAAAATCATTATCCTTATAATTACAAGTGTTACATCTGCGACGTTCACCAGAAATTTTGTACACGTCAACATCTGCTGTAATCATTCCGTTATCAAATAAGTTTGATTCATTCAGAATAGTTCCATTTTCAGAAATTATATTATGACCACCAAAAACCATATCAGTTGTTGACTCGCCAATTCCAGCATCAGCATATGTATATGCACATAAAAGAGTACCTGATTTTGCTTTAATAATCGTACGACGATAATCTGCTTTTCCAATTATTTCATCACTTGCTGAAATATTAAAAATTATTGTAGCACCACTTTCAGCAAGTCTTACAGAAGGTGTATCACCAACCCATAAATCTTCGCATATTTCAACACCAAACGCAAATTCCGACATTTCAATTGATTGGAAAATCTGATTTATACCCAATGGAACGGTTTGTCCATTTATATTTACATACTGGATTTCTTTAATACCAGTAGAAAAGTGACGTGTTTCATAGAATTCACTATAATTTGGAATATTACTTTTAGGCACTATTCCAAGGATTTTTCCTTTATATATAACGGCAGCACAGTTAAAAAGATTATTCTTGAAAACGTATGGCAATCCAATTATTGCAATAATTTCAAGTGATTTTACAGATTCTGCTATTTCTTCGAGTGTGTGCAGAGCTGTATTCAAAAGTGTTGACTGTAAAAACAAATCACCACAAGTATATCCGGTTATAGAAAGCTCAGGGAAGGAGCATATTTTTACATCTTTATTTGCCGCATCTCGTATAGCTTCAATTATCTTTTGTCCGTTATATGAACAATCCGCAACCTTAAGTTCAGGAGAGATACAAGCTATTTTAATAAAACCGTCTTTCATAAAATTCTAAGGCAATAAAGCCTTCTCCTTTCGACACTAACTGTTATTATTATACATTAACTTTTGATTTAGTTCAAGTCTTTTTTAATAACCCTTTAAAAATAAATTTTATACAAGAGTAAATAATTATGAAACACGCAGGAAAAATTATCACATCGCCATATTTAGTATAAAATGTCAAATCATAATTCATATAAAAATTACCGTTAACAACTTCTTCAATGTTTAGTTTACTTTTTTTTATGATTTTGCCATATTCATTAATAATGGAAGAAATCCCAGTGTTTGTTGAAGTCAATACATATCGGTTATTTTCAACTGCTCTCATAATAGAGTGAGAGTGATGCTGATAGAGTGCAACCTCTTTTCCAAGCCATGAATCATTTATTAGGACTGTTATAACATTTGCTCCATTTCTGACGCATTCAGAAACAGCTTGAGAAAAAACTGATTCAAAACATATTGCAGAACCGATATATCCATTAGGAGAGCTTATTAAAGTGCAGTCGTCACCAGCAGAAAAGTTAGTAGATGTAAATTGCGTTGAATTTAATTTAAATGGATTATATTCACCGAATGGAACAAGAATTCGCTTTAGATATATTTCATCATCAGTCTTTGTATCTGGGGAAATAGCTATACTTGCATTGTAATATTTATCACTTTTGCTATACTGTGTACCGAAAATCAACTGAGCATTAAAATCATTGCTAAGAGTTGAAAGCTTAGATTTTAATTCCGAAACGGTATAAACATCTGAATGCATTGCTGTTTCTGGAAATAGAATAAGGTCAGCTGATTTATTAACATGTTTGTATGCAAGATTAAGATACTTATCAAGTATTTCACTAGGTGTTGAGGAGAATTTTGATTCCCTTGGATAGTTTCCTTGTATAATCATGACAGAGTACTTAGAATCTTTATTTTTGCTTAAACTGTTTATTTTAATATATCCAAATGTTAGATTAATTACCAATATAGATATAGCTGATAAAACAAACAGATATCTTGACTTATAATTACTAAGATAAAAAAATAACGCAATAAAAATATTAATATATAAAATAAGCATTGATATAAAAAGCGTTCCAAAAATTGACGCTGATTGAATGAACATTGTAAAAGGGGAGGCGATGTTGCCAAGTCTGATCCAAGGAAATGCTAACGGCAAGAAAATACCTTGAAGCCATTCACCAAAGATATAAATAAACGGAAATAATAATATTTTTTTTATCTTTGAAATTGATGTTAATTTGAAACAATAAAATGATACATTCATAAGAAGTGATAAAAATAATGAAAGTAAAAATAATAAGATAAATGTGATTAATAATACCATAAAAAAATTAGAGGTTATTTTGGTGACAGTATTTTTTATCCAGATAAGTGAAAGGCAATTTAATATTACGGAATAAATAAATAATTTATAAAAACTAAATTTATATAATAGGGAGTAGATATATGGAACTAAAGCAATAAATATTATGAATGAATATTTTTCAGTATAATAAGAAAGTGAAACTACTATTGCAGAAATAAGCGGAAAAACTATATTTATTAGTCTTTCTTTCGACATTAATTTATTTAAATATGAAACCAAAAAAACATCACCTTCCCATTTGACACATCTCATATATAATCTTGTGTATGGCAATCTAAATTATACATTTTCCACTAAAACATATTAATTGATTTAATCGGTTTTTACAGGTTTTTAATAAAAGCAAAATTTGACTTGCATTTTTACGCATTTTGTTGTATTATATTAATGTATTGTGGAATGGAGGGCGTAGTTAAATATGAAACTTATTTCTGTTGTTGTTCCTTGTTATAATGAGCAAGAAGTATTGCCTTTATTTTATGACGAGATGAATAAAATTATGGAACAGATGAAGACAGAGCATGGTGATATTGAATTTGAACTTTTGTTTATTAATGATGGCTCAAAAGATAATACACTTAATATGCTTAGAGATTTGGCTGTTAAAGATAAACGTGTAAGATATATATCATTTTCAAGAAATTTTGGCAAGGAAGCTGGTATGTATGCAGGTCTTGAAAATTCAAAGGGTGATTATGTAGTTGTTATGGACGCTGATTTACAGCATCCGCCAGCATTTATTTCTGATATGTACAATTACGTTTTGAAGGATGGTTATGATTGTGCAACTACAAGACGTGTCAGCAGAAAAGGCGAATCAAAAATTCGTTCATGGTTTGCTATGAAATTTTATAAGGTTATGAATAAAATTTCACAAACTGAAATTGTTGACGGTGCTCAGGATTTTAGGTTTATGACAAGGCAGATGGTTGATGCTATTCTTTCAATGAAAGAATATAATAGATTTTCCAAAGGTATTTTTAGTTGGGTTGGTTTCAATGTAAAATATATTGAATATGAAAATGTAGAACGTGCTGCTGGTACGACTGCATGGTCTTTCTGGAGCTTATTTGCATACTCTTTGGAAGGCATATTTGCATTTTCAACTGCACCTCTTGCACTAGCATCATTATTGGGTGTTTTGAGTTGCCTTATTGCATTTATCTGGATTATTGCAATAATAATTAAAACGCTTGCATTTGGCGAAAGCGTTCAGGGCTTTCCAACAATAATGTGTGCCGTTTTCTTTGTGGGTGGGCTTCAGCTCTTCTGCACTGGAATACTCGGACAATACTTGTCGAAAACTTACCTTGAATCAAAACGTCGTCCGATTTATCTTGTAAGTGAAACTGAAAAAAGTTTAAGTGAAAATGAAGAAGATCAGTAAAATATCTATCTCATCAAAATCTTTCTTCAATAGTAAATATTTTAGAGTAATTATTATATTATTGTTGTGTATCATGATTGCGATGTCAGTCGTTTTGATTAAAGTTTATTTTGATATAAACAAAAAAAATATTGAAAAAGAGGACTTTGCACCAAATATTATATTTCAACAAGATGATAATATAGCTGAATTTGAAATATTTGAAAATGAAGATAAGTTACTTGGTGTGAATGATAAAAATAATCGTGTGATTATAGAACCATCATGGGAAAATATCTATATATTATCAAGGGATAGATTTATTATCAGCCGTATGTTTGACGGTGTTAAGAAAATGGGGATTATTGATCATGAATCAAATATTATAGTTCCATTGATTTTTGACGATTTTAAATCTCTGAATAATGATTTTATTGGTGGATTTACTGGTATAAATAATGAGTTTTTTCTTTTTGATAAAACAGGGAATCTTATTACAAATAAAACGTGGACAAGTTTTAAATATTCAGATCAGATTATATATTTGAATTATGAAGAAGATGAATATCGTGGAAAAATTGTTGATGATAAATTCCAGTATATATATTTATATATTAATAAAAAAGTTGATGATATTTCTTTTAATATAACAATAACTGAAACTGAAAAGATTAATAAAATTGGAATAGATAATATTAACAGAGTAGCTGATATTACAGAAGGATACCTCTCATATCTCAATTCTGGAGATATAAATGAAATGTCTGATTTGACTTCTGAGCAATATTTTAAAGTACTTTCATCAAATGATTTTTTTAAGGATTGTACCATAAATAATATTTCTGATTTTGATCTGGAATGTTCAGAAGAAAAATCGAAATTGAATTTCAATGTTAAAATAAAAGTTAATTATAATTATAAGAAAAAAGATATAGTATTAAAAGATATATCTTCAGAAATTACTTTTAATATTATTAAAGATGAGAATAATAGGTTAATACTTAAAAGCATTAACAAAACTGAATTGTAAAAAACGGTGATTACCGTAAATATAAAATATTTTATTAGGGTGAAGAATATGAAAAAAGTTGCGATTATAATGGGAAGTGACAGCGATTTCCCAGTTGTAAAGGACGCTGTAATGAAGCTAAAAGAATTTGATGTTCCTTATGAAGTGCATGTAATGTCAGCTCATAGAACACCAGCACAGGCAGCAGAGTTTTCAACTAATGCTGAAGCTGATGGTTTTGGAGTAATTATTGCTGCCGCTGGAAAGGCTGCTCACCTCGGAGGCGTTTTAGCTGCACATACTATACTACCTGTTATCGGTATTCCAATTAAGTCTTCAACACTTGATGGTCTTGATGCACTTCTTGCAACAGTACAGATGCCTAGTGGTATTCCAGTTGCTACAGTTGCGATAGATGGTGCTGCTAATGCAGCTATTCTTGCGGTACAGATGCTTGCTCTTTCAGATAAAGAACTTGCTGACAAGCTGAAGAATATGAAAACAAAGATGGCTGATGAAGTAATTAGCAAAGATCAAAAGCTATCACAATCAATTGAAGAACTTCTTAAATAATTAATGCGAAACAAGCAGAAATCTGCTTTAATAGATGCTAAATTTTAAAGTCGTTTAGTGACGACAGAACGGAGAAAAAAATGGAAAATATAATTAAATCAGAACAACTTTATGAGGGCAAGGCAAAGAAAGTGTACGCAACTAATAACCCTGACTATGTTATTGTAGATTATAAAGATGATGCAACTGCATTTAACGGTGAAAAGAAGGGTACTATTGTTGGCAAGGGTGTTATCAACAATAAAATGACAAACTATATGTTTGGTCTTCTCGAAAAGGAAGGTGTCCCAACACATCTAGTTGAAGAAATTAACGATCGTGAAACAATTGTTAAGAAGGTTGATATTGTACCTCTTGAAGTTATTATCAGAAACGTTGCAGCTGGTAGCTTTTCAAAGAAGCTAGGCATTGCTGAAGGAACTCCACTAAAGCAGCCAACTCTTGAATTCAGCTATAAAAATGATGATCTTGGCGATCCATTTATTAATGATTACTATGCACTTGGACTAGAACTTGCAACAGAAGAAGAAATTAAGGTTATTACTAAGTATGCATTTATGGTTAATGATTTCATGGTAAAGTTTTTTAAGGAAGCTAACATTGATCTTATTGACTTTAAAATAGAATTTGGTAGATTCCACGATGAAATTATTCTTGCTGATGAAATTTCACCTGATACTTGCCGTTTCTGGGATAGCACAACTCACGAAAAGCTTGATAAGGACAGATTTAGAAGAGATATGGGCGGTGTTGAAGAAGCTTATCAGGAACTCATGAAGAGAGTTATGGGAGCATAATAGAATGGGTGGTTTTTTCGGAGCAGTTTCGTCGAATGACTGTATACAGGACGTTTTTTTCGGTACTGATTATCATTCGCATCTTGGAACAAGAAGAGGTGGTATGACTTCATTCTCACCTGAACTTGGGTTCCAGAGAAATATTCATAGCATTGAGAATTCGCCATTCAGAACTAAATTCGAGAAGGATGTTGAAAAAATGCGTGGACAGATTTGTATCGGTGCAATAAGCGATACAGATCCACAGCCAATTATGGTGCGTTCTGCACTTGGCTTATACGCAGTAAGCTCAATAGGTATTATTACAAATGCCGAAGAGCTTTCAAATGAATTGCTTGAAAAAGGCTGTGCGAATTTTGAAACTATGAGTAGTGGAAATATCAATTCCGGTGGTCTTATTGGTGCGCTTATTGCCCAGAAAAGTTCTTTTGTTGAAGGTATAAGATATGCGCAGGAAAAAATTAAGGGTACAATGTCTTTAGCAATTATGACAAAAGATACTATTATTTGTGCAAGAGATAAGACAGGCAAATTACCAATTATAATCGGTAAAAGATCTGATGGATATTGCTTTTCCTTTGAATCATTTGCTTTTCAAAAGCTTGATTATTCAACTTTCCATGAGCTTAAAGCTGGTGAGATTGTTAGTCTTACAAAGGATAGTTTTGAAATTTTGAGCGAAGGTACTGACGATATGAAAATATGCACATTTTTATGGACATATTATGGTTATCCGAATGCCTCATATGAGGGTGTAAATGTTGAAGTCATGAGAACCAAGAATGGCGAAATCATGGCAGAGGCTGATATGAAAAATGGAAAGTTACCTGATGTTGACTACGTCTGTGGCGTTCCAGACTCAGGTATACCTCATGCAATAGGATATGCAAATAAAAGTGGCATTCCATTTGCAAGACCTTTTATAAAATATACGCCAACATGGCCAAGAAGTTTTATGCCAGCAAATCAAACTATGAGAAACAGAGTTGCTAAGATGAAACTTATTCCTGTTCATGAGTTAATTGAAGGAAAAAAACTTCTATTTGTTGATGACAGCATTGTTAGAGGTACTCAAATGAGAGAAACTGTTGAGTTCCTTTATGCAAATGGTGCTAAGGAAGTACATATGCGTTCGGCTTGTCCACCTATTATGTATGGATGTAAATACCTAAATTTTTCACGTAGTACATCTGAGCTTGAGCTTATTGCAAGACAGATTATAGAAGAAAATGAAGGTGCAGAAGGAATTAAGTATATTGAAGAATACAGTGCTTCAAATACAGAAAGAGGCAGACTGCTCAGAGATGAGATTTGTCGAAGCCTTAAACTAACATCTCTTGAATTTCAGTCGTTTGAAGGTACTGTACAAGCAGTGGGAAAACCAGCTTGTAATCTTTGCTCTTACTGCTGGAACGGAAGGGAATGATTTAATTGCTAACAGAGTTACACGAAGAATGTGTTATTGTTGTAAATGATAAGGTTGTATTTTCTCATCTTGTTCCTAAAGTCTTTAATTAGGAGAAATTGAAAAAGCTTGGTACGGAAAATATATCTATTGGTCATGTAAGATACCCGACAATGGGTAAACCTAACAGATCAAATGCTCAACCATTGGTTTTCAGACATATAAAAGGTCAAATTGCTATTGCACATAATGGTAATTTGATTAATATTGAAGAGATTCTTTGGAAAGAACATCCGGTTGATGCAGATGTAATCGTAGGCGTTCCAGATAGTGGGCTTGATGCTGCTTTAGGTTTTTCAAAAGCATCTGGAATACCTTATGGTGAAGATTTATAAAAAACAGGTACATAGGTCGTACATTTATTCAACCAAATCAATCACAACGTTCAAATTCTGTTAGAATTAAACTAAATGTTATTAAAGACGTGGTATGCGGTAAAAAAGTCGTTCTGATAGATGATAGTATTATAAGGGGAACAACCAGTGCAAGAATTGTCGAGCTTATCAGAGAGGCTGGTGCAAAGGAAATTCATATGAGAATTTCTAGTCCGCCGTTTACAAATCCATGTTATTTTGGTACAGATATTGACAGCAAGGAAAATCTTATTGTTTGTAAAATGTCTGTTGACGAAATTGCTAAAGAAATTGGTGCAGATTCATTAGGATACCTTAGTGTTGAGGGTGTTAAAAGTATTGCCAAAGATGCAAATTGCGATTTTTGCGTTGGTTGCTTTACAGGAGAATATCATATTGAAGTACCTGATGAAATGCCTAAAAATAAATTCGAACGAAAAATAGGTGAGTAAGGAGCAGTTAAATGAAGAGTTTTTCTGAAAGTTATAAAAAAGCCGGCGTTGATGTAACCGCTGGATATAGAGCTGTTGAGTTGATGAAATCACACGTTGCAAGAACAACTACAAGTGGTGTTCTTACAGGTATAGGTGGTTTTGGCGGATTATTTGAACCTGATCTTACAGGAATCAATAAACCAGTTTTTGTTTCAGGTACTGATGGTGTCGGAACAAAGTTGAAAATTGCTTTTCTTATGGATAAGCATAACACAATTGGTATAGATTGTGTTGCAATGTGTGTAAATGACATTATATGCTGTGGTGCTGCTCCACAATTCTTCCTTGATTATATCGCTGTAGGAAAAAATTATCCTGAAAAGGTTGCTGATATTGTTTCAGGTATTGCAGATGGATGTGTTGAAGCAGGTTGTGCATTAGTTGGTGGCGAAACAGCAGAAATGCCTGGTTTCTATCCAGTTGATGAATATGACGTTGCTGGTTTCTCAGTTGGTGTTGTTGACAAGGATAAGATTCTAAAGCCAGAAAATCAGAAGGCTGGCGATATTCTTATTGGAATTAAGTCAAGTGGCGTTCATTCAAATGGTTTTTCACTTGTAAGAAAAATCTTTACTGTTAACGAACAGACTTTAGCAAGACATTTTTCAGATTTAGGTACTACTCTTGGTGAAGGCCTTCTTACACCAACAAAAATTTACGTTAAACCTATACTTGAGCTTATTAAGCAGGTAAATGTTAATGCTATTTCACATATTACTGGCGGTGGATTTTATGAAAATATTCCACGTTCACTTCCAGATGGTCTTTCAGCTAAGATTGAAAGAAATGCAATTCAGGTTCTTCCAATTTTTGATCTTATTGCAAGAACTGGTCATATTCCTGAAAGAGATATGTTCAATACATTTAACATGGGTGTTGGTATGACTGTTTCAGTAGATAAAAATGATGCAGATAAGACAGTTGAAATTCTTAATGCTTCTGGAGTTGAAGCATATATTCTTGGTGAACTTGTTGCAAGTGAAGAAGGCGTAATTATCAGCTAATTATGCTCTGATATATATTTTTGAAATTTTGGCTTAATGGAGATTATTATGACAAATTGTGATATCCTTTTGAAAAACATAGTAGTACTTGTTTCGGGTGGCGGAACAAATCTACAGGCACTTATTGATGCACAGAATAATGGTATAATTAAAGGCGGAAAAATTACTTGCGTTATTTCTTCAAAGGACGATGCATACGCACTTACTCGTGCAAAGGAAAACAATATCGCAACAAGAGTTGTTTCAAGAAAGTCTTTTGAAAATAATGAAGAATATAGCGAAGCACTGCTCAAGGTTCTAACTGAAGAGTCTGCTGACCTGATTGTTTTAGCTGGATTTATGACAATTCTGGACGAAAAAATTATAAGGGAATATCCATATAAGATTATTAATGTTCATCCAGCACTAATACCATCATTTTGTGGAAAAGGATATTATGGTCTTAAAGTCCATGAAG
>JAVBRC010000154.1:0-5391 GCA_031548405.1 Oscillospiraceae bacterium
CATTGAACACCACTATTTATTTCGCTGATCCTCATTCTCCATGGCAGAGGGGAACCAACGAAAATATTAACGATCGTCTTAGGTTCTTTTTCCAGAAGGGTTGTGATTTTCATAAGATTTCTGATGAAGAGATTGCTGAAGTTACTTTACTGATTAATGAACGTCCTCGTAAGGTTCTTGACCTTTGTTCTCCAGCTGAAATTTTTTGTTGCACTTGACTTGACAATCTGCCCTGCCTTTGGAAACCGCAACCCTTTAAAAAGGGTTGACCTAAACTATACGCCGTTCGGCGGGCGAAGTAAACTTTGCCCCCAAAGAAAAACAGTGATTGGTGCAGCACCATACCGCTTTTTCAATTTGTAATCATTTTTTTCTTGACAAATCTATCTATGAGTGTTAAAATTGAAAATGGTTATTAATTTAGTTTTGGACTGGATGTGAAAAAAATAATGCGACCTTCTGATTATAAAACAAAGCAAAAGGATATTATACTGAAATTTTTGAAGGATAACAGCAACAAGCATGTTACTGCATCAGAAATTATTTCATTTTTAAGTAATGGAGAAAGTTCTGTCGGCTCAGCTACTGTTTACAGATATCTGGACAAGCTCGTTAGCAGCGATATTATCAGGAAATACTATCTTGATGAAAAAACAAGTGCATGTTATCAGTTTATTATAGATAATAAGGTGTGCCATGAACATTTTCATTTGAAATGTATTGACTGTGGGGGATTATTTCATATTGATTGTTCATATATGAAATCTTTGAGTGGACACATTTTTGAACATCATGGATTTAAAATAGATAATTCAAAAACGGTTTTGTATGGAAAGTGTGAAGAGTGTGAAGAAAATAAATAAATTATGTGTATTTATAACGTTAGCTGTAATATCTATGATTTTTACTGCTTGCGGTAGTAATACAGCATCTGATTCTTTAAAAATAGTAACAACGTTGTTTCCGCAATATGATTTTGCAAAACAAGTTACTGATTCGAATTCAAATACAGATATAACTTTACTTCTGACACCAGGTTCTGAAAGTCATTCATATGAGCCGACACCAAAGGATATTTCCAAAATTCAACAGGCAGATATATTTATATATATTGGTGGAGAATCCGAGGTCTGGGTTGATGAAATTTTAAAATCAGTTGGCTCAGATAAGCTGAAAGTTGTGAGGCTTATGGATTATATAACTCCAACGGAAGTTGAATCTGAAGACGAACATGGTCATGAATATGAGCATACCGTAGATGAACATATCTTCACTTCACTTAAAAATTCAGAAATACTTCTGAATGAAATTAGTAATGCAATATGCGAAGTCGATAAGGGAAATGAAAAATTGTATAAAAATAATACTGAGACTTACGCAAAAAAAATTGCTGAACTTGATGAACAATTTACAGAAATGATATCTAATGCTCAAAGAAAAACGGTTGTTTTTGGTGATAGATTTCCGTTTGTTTATTTTGCATCAGATTATGGTCTGGATTATCATGCGGCTTTTTCTGGATGCAGCTCCGAGTCAGAGGCAAGTTCAGCTACAATGTCATCACTTATTGATATTGTTAAAAATGAAAATATTCCTTCTGTTTTTTACATAGAATTTTCGCCACAGACAATTGCGAATAAAATTTCTGATGCAACGGGTGTTGAAACAGAATTGCTTCATTCTTGCCATAATATTTCCAAAGATGACTTAAAAAATGGAGTTTCATATGTAGATTTGATGACACAAAATTATGAGAAACTGTCGGAGGCACTTAATTAACATGATAAATGATTTGACTTCAATGTTAACTCCAGAATTTATTGGCTATATTCTAATTCCAGCTTTAATTGGCGGTGTTGCAGTAACGCTTTGTTCTGCATTATTGGGTGTGAGCCTTGTTTTGAAACGCTATTCTATGATTGGTGACGGACTTTCTCATGTTGGTTTTGGAGCATTGTCCGTTGCAGCCGTTATGAATTTTGCACCTCTTAAATTTGCATTACCTGTTGTAATTGCTGCTGCATTTATAATAATAAGAATGAATGACAGCGGAAAATTAAATGGAGATTCTGCAATTGCGATGTTTTCGACAACTGCTCTTGCAATCGGTATACTTGTATCGTCAAAGGCAGGACTTACTAACGATGTAAGTCATTATATGTTCGGAAGTATTCTTGCAATGGACTCTGATGACGTTGTACTAAGCGTGATTTTGTCCGTACTGGTTTTGCTGATTTTTATTGTCTTTTATAATAAAATTTTTGCGGTTACTTTTGATGAGAACTTTTCTAAAGCAACAGGAATTAAAATTGATTTTTATAAAATGCTTATCGCATTGCTAACCGCAGTTACGGTGGTTCTTGGTATGATGATGAAGGGTGCATTACTGATTTCCAGTTTGATTATATTTCCAGCAATAACATCAATGAGACTTTTCCGTGGCTTTAGGGGAGTAGTTATTTCTTCGGCAATTATTTCAGTGGTATGTTTTGTTATAGGATTGTTTGGATCGCTACTTTTTGATACAGCACCTGGTGCAAGTGTTGTTATTGTTAATGTAATTGTATTTTTACTATTTTCATTGATTGGTTTTTTAAGGAAAAAATAGATAATATGTAATAAAACACTGCATTATTGCAGTGTTTTTCATAGATTTACTGCTGTTTTAACCCGTCTGCATTTATAGTGCTTGCTTGCATATATCCGCCTTGAGATTGTGTACCGATTTCAGCAGGCTGTCTGTAAGATATAATCTGTGGGTTAAGTGTTTTTGGAATGTAAATTTTTGTTTTTTTCTCGCAGTGAACTCGTTTCATCATAATGTATTGGCTCCTTTATAAAAATGTTTACAACAATAGTATGATATCTAAATGTAATTTTATTTCATGTAAAAAATGAAAATTTTTTGGAGGTTGTGTTGAAAAATATAAATTTTATGTCAGTTGTGTTGAAAGGCTTTGCAAATTTAATTTTTGCTGAAATTTTATGCCTGTTTATAAATATAACATTAGCAGTTTATGGAACAATGATTATTAAAGTGATAGCAATTATTTGTACTTCTGTTATTTTTATAGGTTTAATATGTAATTATGCATATAATACGGCAAAGAAAGATTTAGTAATTCAAAGAAAAATGAAATCTGATTTGCCTGTTTATAGAAGTTATTTGATTGGGATTTTTTTGAGTATTCCGTATATATTATTTTGGGGAATACTATTAATATCTAAAATGGATATTATCGACAATTTCTATGGTGTTTACAAAATAATAAACGGACAATTTCTTCAGCTTTACAATTTAATGTATAACAGTGCTGAAATAAGTGGAGTCACAGGAATTGAAATGTTAATAATGCTTTTACTTACGGCTATTCCGTTTATTTCATTTGTTATTGCTTATAAGCTGACATTTAATGGCGTTGACATTGACAAATTGAAATATGAAAAATAAAAAAAGACGTTATCATTGCTCACAGAATAGTGAACGACGATAACGTCATTTTTATTAGGAATAATTCTTATTTGTTAATTTCATTATAAATCATGCTAAAGATACCGTTTGCAAGGGAACTATGCCCATTTTCGTTCATATGTTCACGGTCATATTCAGATGGTTCAGCGTAATCAGAAGCAGCAAGGAAAAGGCAGGTTTCGGCTTTAGCAATTTGCGAATAAGTTTGTTTAAGCTGTTTTGCAAGTTCAACAGATTGCTCATTAAACTCAGGGTCAAAATTCTTATCTCCAACATTGTCAGCAAGATGTATTGGTGAAATCAGAAGTATTTTAGTGTTTTCATTATTGCGAATTTGATTTATCAGTTGTTTTATTCCGTCAGCAATTACTTGTGGAGTTGAATTAAAACGGGTTTTACAATCATTCGTACCAAGCATAAGTATAGCATATTCAATTGGTGAATGGCTTTCAAGAAGAAATGGAAGAACATCAATACCCTTTCTATTCGGACGCAATGGATCGTTATAAATTGTTGTACGTCCGCAAAGTCCTTCTTCAACTACACGAAATCCATGCTGACGAAGCTTTTTATCAAGAATTCCAGTCCATCTTGTATCATAATCAAATCGGCTGTTATCCTTAGGATTTAAGCCATAGGTATTAGAATCTCCGAAACATAAAACCGTTTTCATACTTATTACCTCTTCCTTTGTAGCGGAGCTTTTATGAAGGTAATACTGCACAAAGTCTGCATAAAACTTAGATACAATAATCTCCGCCGTTTATGTTAGTGTTATGCTCAATAATATCACGCAGTGTAATATTATCAAGATAATTAGTTACTGTTTTATAAAGACCTTCCCAAACATAGAGAGTCATACATTCTTCTGATCTTGGGCAATTATTTTCTGGGTGTTCAAGGCAGCTTACTGGCGCAAGATTACCTTCTGTAACTCTTAGTACCTCTCCAACGGTATATTCTTCAATCGGTTTTGCGAGCATATAACCGCCTTGGTATCCACGGTTAGTTTTTAATAGTCCTGACTTGTTAAGCATTGGTACGATTTGTTCAAGGTATTTTTTTGATATGTTCTGTCTTTCAGCAACGTCTTTCAACGCAACATAGTTTTCGTTTGAGTTGATTGAAAGGTCAATAAGCATTCGTAGAGCATATCTTCCTTTTGTAGAGATTTTCATGTTTATAATTCCTTTCTGATATTGGCGAAATATATCGGCCATCAATTATTATAGTACTATTATAACATAGGTTTAGTAAGTTTTCAAGTGTCTTATAATATTTAGGGGAGTTAACTATCCCGCCGAACGGCGCATAAAAGTTTACTCAATTTTTTCAAAAATTGCGGTTTCCAAAGGCAGAGCCTTGGTCGCTCTCCGCAGAGAGCGAAATTCTCTATCGTTTAAGAGCATTTTTCTGGTGAATTTTTGCGAAAGCAAAAAGAGGATTCTTTTTTGCAAGTGAAAAAATAATCCTAAGTAACAGACGTCGAGTTCTACCAATCTTTCAAAACGTACGATAGTGGGGAAGTTTTGAAACGTCAGAAAAACTAAGTCAGGCAATTGAACTATCCCTCAAACACTTCACGAGTTCTATGTTCTTTCTTTTTTCTATCGCAAAAAAGAAAGAACCAAAGAAAAAGGCTCTTGAACGATAAGGAGTTTCGCTCGTTGCGACGAGCGACCAAGGCTCTGCCGTTGGAAACCGCAACCCTTTAAAAAGGGTTGACCTAAACTATGCGACATTCGTCGGGCGAAGTGAATTCGTAAGATTTCGCTCTGCGAAGCGACCCAGGCCCTGCTTTGGAAACCGCCACCCTTTAACAAGGGTTGACCTAAACCAGTTGCGGTTCTCTTTTCGTGCGGTTAGTATACTAGAACCGCCGTTATATCAATTTTTAATATTACTTTTTTATCATGCAT
>JAVBRC010000191.1:0-10802 GCA_031548405.1 Oscillospiraceae bacterium
ATTAATTCCCTACCGTTTATTTTTATAAGTTCCTCTTAAAAATAGCAGCTTTTCACGCTATCGTTGCCAAAACTAAAGCTTTTTCTTTTCTTCTTCAAGTGCCTTGATTAAATCATCAATAGAATTTATATCACTATTAGAATTAGCTGGCTTTTTTTTCTCAACTGGTTTTTCAACCGGGCTCTTACGCTGTATTGGAATACCAGAATTTACTGGTGTAGTGTCCATATGTTTCAACGCCTTAAACGAAGCAGTACGCTCTAAAATGTTTTGAGGTCTTTCAACAACATTTTTATCACTAGTGTTATCGCCTTCGTCTTTATTGCTTAATGCCGCTTTAATAGCCGCAAGCTTTTCACTTCTTTCAGGGTTAACGTCCTCAGGAATAAGTGTTGACTTTCTTGTAACAGGAGCAGGTGGCTTTTCATCGACTGCCGCCTTGAATTTCTTTACAGCTTCCTTTGGTGCAGCTTTCTGATTACCACGAGCTGGACGCTTTGGAGCAATACCGTTTTTCTGTCTGAAATTATCTGCGATAGAAGACTTTCTTCTTTCAAAATCATCATCAGGATTAATATCAGATTCCGGATTGAAAAGAGGTGAAATTGGATTAGCTCTAACCTGTTTTCCGTTAAAGCCTTCAAATTCAGTGCTGTCATCATCGTCATCGTTTTCTTCAATGTCATCTTCAAACTCATCGTCAGTTCTGTGCTTTTTCATAGAAAGGATTTTCATAATAAGCATTGCAAGAATTATGCCGCAAGGAAGGAGCATTCCTACAATAATACCAGCCATACTGCTTAGAAAGGATATAACAGCTCCAAGGTTATGACTTTCGTTAATGCATTTAGCCATAACTTTATCTTTTGAAATCTCAAGTGTTCTGTCTGGTGATTTATCGAGAGATACGCTATAAATTGTGCTGTCAGTGTTATGTATAACTTCTCTTATTCTCATAACATTTTCACGGTTGCCGTTTTTGAAGAGGATAACATTTCCCTCTGTCAGGACGGTTATAGCGTCTGGGTCAGAAATAACTGCTGAGTCTTTTTCGATTTCCGGTGTCATATCAGCAGTATCCATTATATATATATAACTGCCGAAAAGCTTTCCAGATATTCCGTCGCTGCTAAACATATAGCTTATGCTAAAAGTAAAAATAATTGAAAGAGCCATAATAATAGATAGTATTACAACAAAAATGGAAACGCCTAGTCTTTTGTTCTTTGCCATGTTTTTTCCTCCTGAATATATTGATAGTTTTTATTATATCACATAATCTCATAAATTACAATTTTATTTTAGATTTTTATAACAACTGTAAAATGAAAGTTATGTGAAATATAACCTTAATTACTTTTATTGATTGAAAAAGTAAATAGAATATAGTATAATTAATATACAGTGATATTTTTTTGTACAATTTGAACAATGACTATAATATAATACTAAATACAAGGGAGAGTAAATGGAAATTAAAGGTATAATCTTTGATATGGACGGACTAATGCTTGACACTGAAAAATTGCTTACCCGTTTTTGGATTGAAGCCGCCAAAGCGTATGGATACGATATGAAGGCTGAACACGTTCTTGGCATTCGTAGCCTTGCTGGGAAGTATACCAGTGTAAAGCTAAAGGGGATTTTTGGCGAGGAGTTTGATTATGAGGCGATACGCCAAAGACGTATTGAGCTTATGAACAGCCATATTGAAGTAAACGGTTTGGAAAAGAAAAGTGGACTTGACGAGTTACTCATGTATATAAAGGGGAAATATAAAATTGCCGTTGCAACCGCCACTGATTATAAGCGTACGGAGATGTATTTAAAGAGGGAGAATATCTTTGACTATTTCGACTGTATTGTATGCTGTTCTATGGTTGAAAACGGCAAGCCAGAGCCTGATATATATCTGAAGGCTTGTGAGGAGTTAGGGCTTGAGCCGAGTGAGTGTATCGCACTCGAGGACTCGCCTAATGGGATATTGTCGGCTTATCGTGCTGGTTGCAGACCAATTATGGTTCCGGACTTGTCACAGCCTGATGAAGAAACGGCGGCGATGCTTTATGCAAAGGCGGATGATCTTTCGGAGGTTATTGGTATTTTGGAAAGGAAAGTTAACTAACCCCGCCGAACGGCGCATAGTTTAGGTCAACCCTTTTTAAAGGGTTGCGGTTTCCAAAGGCAGAGCCTTGGTCGCTCCGCAGAGCGAAATCTTATATCCGTAGGGCGCATTTTTTCTGGTGAATTTTTGCGAATGCAAAAAGAGGATTCTTTTTTGCAAGTGAAAAAAGAATCCTAAGTATGCCTACGTCGAGTTCTACCTGCCTTTCAAAACGCACGATAGTGGGGAAGTTTTGAAACGTCAGAAAGACAAAATTTTGCGAGTTGACTAAGCTTAAGAATCAAAAAAACTAAGTTTGGCAGCTTAAATAAATTCCAAAGTCTTAGCGAGTTCCTGTTCTTTCTTTTTTCTATCGCAAAATAGAAAGAACCAAAGAAAAAATGCTCTTGAACGATAAAGAGTTTCGCTCTCTGCGGAGAGCGACCAAGGCTCTGCCTTTGGAAACCGCAATTTTTGAAAAAATTGAGTAAACTTTTAATGTCGCTTCGCTTTGCGTGCGGTTAGTTAACTATCGCCGCCGAACGGCGCTTGGATGCAGCCCAGCACTGCCAGAACCCTATAATTTCTGATAAATTTGGAGGACTGATTTTGTGAAAAAACAAACCATCTTAATTCCAGCAATGCTTGATTTTCATTTTCCTATACTAAAATACGCATTTTGCTCCAAGCAATATAACGCTGTTATATTAGATGAAGAAGAAAATATAACCCATACTGGATTAAAGTATCTTCATAATGACCTTTGCTATCCAGTTATTCTTATCACCGGACAATTTATTAGCGCACTTAAAAGCGGAAAATATAATGAAAATGTTTCACTAATGATTCCACAGGCTGGTGATGCTTGCAGAGGTTCTAATTACATTTTTATGATAAGAAAAGCATTGAGGCTTGCGGGATTTGGTCATGTACCAATTATTTCAATGAACTTTAAGGGGCTTGAAAAGGATAATCGCTTTAAAATTAATATTGGAATGGTGCGTAGAGGGATTGCTGCGGTAATGTATGGCGATATTCTTATGATACTCCAGAACCAGATTGCAGCTTTTGAAGTTAACAAAGGTGAAACAGAAGCTATGGTTAAAAAATGGATAGATATTTTGAAAAATAGACTTAACGACGGTAGTATGCTTTCAAGATGGGCAATTAAGCAGACTTTTGAAAAAATTTCAGACGACTTTTCAACAATCAGATTAAAGGATTGTGAAAAAACGATTGTCGGTATTGTCGGTGAATTGTATATTAAATATTGTCATTTAGGAAATGCAGATATATGTGAATTTTTAAAAGATGAGGGATACGGCTCATATATTAATGGTTTTTCGTGGTATTTGATTTATTATCTTGATTCGCACTTGGCAAAAAGCGGTTCAGTTGTTGGGGCAGGTTATAAATCTATTATGCGGTATTTTGAAAATCTTCAGTCAGCAATGGTTGAAGCATTGTGGAAAAACAAATTTCAATGCTGTGAACCGTTCACAAGATTTAAAAATAATTCTAAAGATTATGTGAGCTTTGGGTGTGACATTGCAGACGGTTGGCTTATTGGTGGTGAAATAGTGAATATACATAAGAGTATTACAGAAAAAATTGCTTGTGTACAGCCGTTCGGTTGTATGCCGAATCATGTTTTTGGAAAAGGCGTATATTCATCACTTCAAAGAAGGCTTGATAATCTAATGCTTTCAAGCATTGATTTTGATTCTGGGAGTGCAGATATTAATTTAAAAAACAGATTAAGCATGTTATGGATGTGATTAAATCAGTGTTTATTTATTATGAAGGGTTGGGAGAGTTGACTAACCGCACGCAAAGCGAAGCGACATTAGTTTAGGTCAACCCTTTTTAAAGGAGCAACGTGACGTTGCATCCAATCGCCGCTCTGTGTGCAGTGAAATTTAATTGAGAACCTTTACATATCTTTAAGATTAATTTAAGGAACATTTTATATAATAAAGAAAATCAACGAGAGGAGGTAGATTCGGATACACTAAATCCGAATTGAATACTATGGCTATTAATACATTCAAACGAAAAGAAATTAAGTTTCTTCTTTCAAAACAGCAGTACAAAGCTTTAATCGAAACAATCGACGAATATATGATTCCCGATGAATATTGCAAAAATGGGAACGAGTACGGTATATACAATATATACTACGACACAAAGGACAGCTTCCTTATAAGAGAATCACTCTCCAAACCTTATTATAAAGAAAAACTACGCCTTAGAAGCTATTTTTCACCAACAGCTCCACAAGACAGGGTTTTCCTTGAACTGAAAAAGAAAATTGGAGGAATTGTAACCAAAAGACGTGTTACACTTACTCTCGAAGAGGCAGAACGCTATATTTCAACAGGTGTAAGACCCGTTACAGATAAGTATATAACTAATCAGGTGCTTGACGAAATTGACGTTTTTATGAGCAACTATGACATCGTTCCAGCACAATATATCAGCTATCAGAGAATGGCTTTCTTTGGCAAAGATGACAAGGACTTTCGCCTGACTTTCGACAGAGCTTTGACAGACAGAAGACACGATCTCTCCCTTAGCAAGGAATGCTATGGCCGTCAGATTATCCGCCCAGACCAGCGTCTTATGGAAGTTAAAATTACTAATGCAATGCCTTACTGGCTTAGTCAGAAACTTTCAGAGCTTGGAGTTTACAAAACAAGTTTTTCAAAATACGGTAAAGCTTATCAGAATTTAGTTCTTGATAAAATAAATAACAACGAAGGAGTAAGTGTTTATGCCTAATATTTTTAATTCAATCGTCGAAACAGAAACAACACTCGGAAGATTTGCATTGTGCGTTAGTTCAGCCATTGTAATAGGATTTTTAGTAAGTCTGATTTATAAATTTACAAATAAAAAAGAAGGCTATATGCAAAGCTATCTTTTAACTTTGGTAATGCTCCCTGGAATAGTTTCAATAATTATTTTGCTGATTAATGATACATCAAAGGCTCTTGGACTTGCTGGTGCATTCTCACTTGTAAGATTCAGAAGTGTGCCGGGCGACCCAAAAGATATTGCATACATATTTTTCTCAATGGCAGCAGGTGTCGGCTGTGGACTTGGATATGTAGGATACTCATTTGCATTCCTTATTTTAATCGGTGCAGTTATGCTCATCCTGAGCGTTGCAAAATATGGCGCACCAACAACTTCATCTATGACACTTAAAATATCAGTTCCTGAAAACCTTAATTATCAGGGCTTGTTTGACAAGGTACTAAACGAATACACAGAAGTATGGCGTTTAAAGAGAGTTAAGACGGTTGATTTCGGAACACTTTTTGATTTGGTTTACAGTATCGAGTTAAAGAATAACGTTGACCAGAAGAAGTTCATTGATAGTATCAGAACCTTGAACGGTAATTTAAACGTTACGCTTATACTTTACAAATACGACGAACAGGTTTATGCAAAATAAATTTTAATATTGTTTTTCCTATCATTTTATCATAATAAAAGCCTTCAGAAGTTTTTTTCTGAAGGCTTTTAATTTTGTTGTATCGATAGTTAACTAGCTACGTCACATAAACCTAATCCTTATGATTATTTGTATATTTACTGATTTTCAATAAAATCAATGACAAATCAACCGGCTTTCCTAAATGGTCATTCATTCCAGCTTCAAGGCAAGTGTCAATATCCTCCCTGAAAACATTGGCAGTCATAGCAATAACAGGGATATTTCTTGACTTTTCAGTATTAAGACTTCGGATAGCTTTCGTAGCATCTAATCCATTCATAATAGGCATCTGAATGTCCATAAATATAATATCGTATTTCTCAGGATTTCTATTAAACATTTCAAACGCAATTTTACCGTTCGCAGCAACATCAATATTGATTTTAGTATCCTCAAGCAGAGATATTAAAATGTCACAGTTGAGTTCAACGTCTTCAGCCAAAAGAAGATTGATGTTTGAAAAATCGGGTGTCTTATTGTATTTGTGTATTCCCTCTGTTTTTGTGCCATATATAACCTGCATAAGCGAATCGTATAGGGGTGATGCAAAAATAGGTTTTTGCAGGTAATTATGAACACCATATTCAAAAATGTCACTTCTGATTGTCTGCCATGAATTAAATTCTACAATAGGAACCAATTTGTTTATATCAATAATATTCTTAACTTTTCTATAATTAGCTACCAACGAAAGGTTATGTAATGCAATATCAAAATAAATTACAGAAAATTGGTTTTGGTTTTTATGTGCCTCAATGACTAATTCTCTTGCATAGTCTGCATTATTTGCAATAACACATTCCGTTTCAAATGTTTTCGATAATCTTATAAACTTTGATGATAATGCATCATCGTTGGTTATAAGTAATATTTTCGAGCTTGAAAGCTGTTTATGTAAAACATTATAAACATCTTCCTCTTCCTCTTCAGCATAGCTAAGGCGAATATTCAAAGTGAATTCAGAACCATGTCCAAGCTTTGATGAAACAGTTATTGAACCGTTCATAAGCTTGGCAAGATGCTGGCTGATTGCAAGGCCAAGCCCAGTTCCACCGAATTTTCTTGAAATACTGCCGTCAGCCTGTTCAAATGAATTGAATACACGCTTTTGCTGTTCTTCAGATATTCCAATTCCAGTGTCCTTAACCGTTATACGAATTTGAACATCATCATTATTATTACTTATTTCTTCAACATAAATTGAAATCGTTCCACATTTTGGTGTGAATTTAACTGCATTTGAAAGAAGATTAGTTAAAATCTGGGAAATTCTGAAATCATCACCCCAATAACGAAGTTTGATATTATCACTGCTGTCAATGTTGAATTTTAGGTTTTTCTCTGTTGCTTTAGACGAAACCATAGAGCAAGATTTTAAAATGGTTCGTTCAAGGCTGAAAATCATCAAGTTTAATTGTAACTTACCTGATTCAATTTTTGAAATATCTAAAACGTCATTTATGATAGTAAGCAAATGCTGTGATGAAATTTTAATATTGTTCATATATTGCTGATATTTTTCAATAGAAGTTGCTTTTTCAGAAAGTGTTGTCATACCAATTATTGCATTCATTGGTGTTCGTATTTCATGGCTCATATTTGACAAGAACTGGCTTTTTGCAATATTCGCACTCTTAGCTGCAATCATCGCTCTTTTCAAAGCGTGCTCGCTATTACGGATTGAATATGCACCAGCAATTATAGAACTCGTCATAACAGCTGGTTTTATTTCAGTTTCTGACCAGTCAGCATTTTTATGATAGTCGGTAATTACAAGATATCCAGAACTTTTTCCATCAATTACAATTGGTATATAACAAACGCTCTTTGCACCTAAAGCTACATAAGGATAATCCTTAAAGAAATCATCTGTTGAATTTTTATAGAAATATATTTGCTTGTCAACAATATCACGCAGTGGCTTGACAATACTATATTCTCTTTTGAAGCCTAGAATTGCAGGTAGTGTATCGTCATTGTTACTTGTATAAGCGCAAACAAGCCCTCCCTCATCGTCAATTTCAAAAATAGTAACTCTGTCTGCCTTAAAGAATTTCTGAAGTTCAACAATGGCATTATTCATCAGGTCATCAAAATTAGTATATGGCTGTGTAAACGGAACTGAAACACTTGAAATAAACTCATGAGCTCTCAACTGTTTCTCAGTAAGTATATTATATTCTTCTCTTGAGATAACCTCTCTTGTAACATCCCATACCATTCCTATAACACGTTGAGGTTTTCCTTCGTAATCGTTATAAATGCTGGAAGATGTATTCATATATTTAACAGTTCCACTTGGAAGGGTATATTTCTTTTCATAAAATTCAATAGCAGCATTGTCTGGATTAGAACCAAGTGACTTATAATATTTATTATCAATAGCTTCATCGGATATTTGCGAACCATATTCCGCCCATTTCTCTAAAGGCAATGGTGACTCATAAGGAACTTCATATAGTTTTTTAAATGCATCATCAAAGGTTAATAATTGCTTGTCAATAGAAATTTCCCAAGAACCAGAATTAGAAACTTCCATTGCTAAATGAAGTCGTTCATTAGTAGCAATCAGTTTAGCCTGATTTCTCTCTATCGCATACGCTCCGGCAATAATTGAGCTTGCCATAACAGCAGTCCTGAATTCATTTTCTGCCCAGTTTGCATAGGATTTATGGTTGGCAATTACTAAGTAACCATTAGCAACACCATCAACTTTAATATGGATAAAACTTATACTTCTTGAACCGATATTTAAGACCGGATAACGTTCATATAGATCTTGAGTTGTTTGACAATAGATATATGGAATTGATTCCAGTTCATTATGAAATTCACGCAGTTCCTTGTATGGATAGCAATGTCCCAGATTGCTAGGAATATTGTCATTTACAGTAGTTGAAAAAGTACAATATAAAGCTTTATTTTCACGGAACTCATAGATAGAAACTCTGTCTGCCTTAAAAAATGTTCTGATGTCAACTATCGCCTTGTTCATTAAGAAATTGAAATTTTCATATGGCTGAGTAAATGGTACAGAAAAGTTGGCGATAAATTGTTCTGTTTCAAGTTGCTTTTCTTTTATTATGTCGAATTCCATGTGTTCTAATGTATCTTCTGTAACATCCTTGGTCATACCTAGAACTCGTTCAGGTTTTCCAAAAGAATCGTAATATATTTTAGCAGTACAGCTTGTATATATAACAGTTCCATCAGGAAATTGCATACGCATTCCTCTATAATCAGACGGATGTGTTCCATCAAAGTGATAATAAAGGTAATCATATAATTCAGAATATAATTCTTTGTCAATAATTTTAAATACCTGATCAGCCCATTCTCTTATTGAAACCGGAGATGGTGGTAATTGCATCATTTTAGCAAAACGTTCATCATAAAACAACATCTGATCCGGAACATTAATTTCCCATGAACCAGCATTTGCAAGCTCTAACGCAATTTCAAGTCTTTCATTTGCAGCCTCAAATTTTCGCTGAGATGAAATATCATGCATTGTAACGCCAATTCCTAATATTTTATTGAATCTATCAAAAATAGGGAAAAAGTCTGCATGAACAGGAATTTTGTTTTTGGATTCGGAGATTAAGGTAATCTCACAAGTATATGCTTGTCTTGTAAATACTCTAGGAATAATTTTCTTTTGTAAAAAATTAAACGATTCAAGAGTAAAACTGGAAGGGTCAAGAAGGTTAGCGTTAGGTTTATCTGACCATCCTGTGATTTTATCTAGCACATTATTGCAATAAACAACATTAAGATTGTTATCAAAGCTTGCCAGCATATCGTTTGTATTGTTTAGAATTTCACGTTGCCAGTCTACAATCTTTTTCATTTCAATTTCGTTAGCAATATCAACGCCAAAAGATGCATAAGCGATAGCTTTACCGTGTTCATTAACTACTGGGAACGAATTGTATCTAAGTGGAATTTCCGTTCCATTATGGTTTAGTAATGTCACTTCACCTCCAACAGGTTCTCCGGAAAAAACAGTTGGAAAAACCATGTCATAAAAACGTTTGGCATCTTGTTGATTGTATAGCTTATCTATTGGCAGTCTGTCACCTACGTTTAATTCATATCCAATTGTTGACATATATAAATTATTTGCGTAAAGAAGATTAAAGTCTTCATCAATTGCAAAAAAGTATATATCATCTGATTTGTTAATTGCATCGTGAATGAAGAACATGGATTTAAAATCCTGAGCTTGTTTTTTCAGAAGTTCTGTTTTGGCTGTTTCTGTTGCTATGCACAAGCGTGCTTTAATCCCATTGTGATATTCAAAAATCCCCTGTTGAATATCAAGATAAGCGTGAATTATTGGATTATATATATGCAGACCTTCATCAAATTCATTCATTTCAGATAATTTGTCAGTTGGTATGCAACAATTACATGGACTATCATAGCCACACAATGCAGCGTAACATTTTTGTCCAATTATATCTCCAGCCTTGTTTTGCAGCAATTTATTAGTATATAAAATCTCGTATGTTTCAGTATCTATAATATAAACATAGTCATTAATCTTATCAAATGCAGTATACCATTTTAGCATGACGCTGTTTCATCTCCTTAATTTTGGGGAAATAGTAAATAAAGCGAACAATATATTTATACTAATTATAACATATATCCAAAAAAATAGCAACATATTAGAAGAAAATCTCTGCCGATCAAATGCCATATTAAAAATACATTTTATTAATACATATAGTACTTATAGGCAACACCGCACAAAGCCCGCCTGACGGCTTTGCACATATCAGGCTCGCAGATTTTCCGTAATCTTGCACAAAAACTCCTTGACATACGCCAGTATGCCTTCGGATTTTTTATACAATATAACGAAAAATCTAACGTCGCAATATACGCACAATCTTTGTGCGGTATTGCCATAATATAAAAATAAGGTAACTCCACTCAAAGCGTAAGCAGCTTTGAGTAGTGTCACCTTGAAAAATATTTAAAAATTTAGTAAACTATTATATAAATTTTACTGAGCTCTTCTCTGACAATTTTTTCCGCAGTTTTTGTCAAATGAAGGGTTGCAAACGTAAAAGTTGCGAGAATTGAGATTGTCTTGGGTTATGCGCAGGCCTTCGCCGAAACGTAAACCCTCAAACACGATAGGCACAAAAAAATTAAATACGCCATCCTATTTTAATTTCGCCGTTT
>JAVBRC010000179.1:0-17278 GCA_031548405.1 Oscillospiraceae bacterium
ACCGCACAAAGCCCGCCTGACGGCTTTGCACATATCTTGCTAGCAGATTTTCCGTAATCTTGCACAAAAACTCCTTGACATACGCCAGTATGCCTTCGGATTTTTTATACAATCTAACGAAAAATCTGACGTCGCAATATAAGCACAATCTTTGTGCGGTATTGCCTAATTTATTATAAGAACGAACCTTTTCGGGCGGATAAAAAATGTCCGCCCGTAAAGTTGTATATACATATCAGGAATATACCCATAGGATATGAATTGAATTCAGTCCGGAAAGGTGTGGTCAGAAATGGCAGATGAAAGAGATTATTATGAGGTGCTGGGTGTACAAAAAGGTGCATCAGATGATGAAATAAAAAAATCATTTAAAAAGCTTGCAAGACAATACCACCCTGACCTTCACCCAGATGACAAGGAATGCGAAGAAAAATTTAAAGAGGTTAACAAAGCTTACGAGATTCTTTCAGATTCAGATAAAAAACAGAAATATGATCAGTTTGGTCATGCTGGTGTTGATCCGAATTATGGTGGCGGTGGTTTCTCAGGTGGCTTTAATGGCGGTGGATTTGGTGATGTCGGCGATATTTTTGAGGATCTGTTCGGCGGTATGTTCGGCGGCGGCTCAAGACGTTCGGCACGTTCAAGTGTTAATGCACCAAGAAAAGGCGGAGATATTACTGCAAATGTAAACATTACCTTTATGGAAGCCTGCGAAGGCAAAAAGCAGGATATTAAAGTTTCACATATGGAAAAATGTACTGAATGTGATGGAACTGGTTCAGAAAAGGGAACATCTCCTCAGGTTTGTTCTGAATGTCACGGTGTTGGTAGCGTTAATGTGGCTCAGAGAACTCCTTTTGGTACAATATCCTCTACCCGAACTTGTACAAAGTGCGGCGGTAAGGGTAAGGTTATTACTTCACCATGTAGAAAATGCAGTGGAACTGCAAGAGTTCGTGTTGAAAAGAATATCAGTGTGGATATTCCAGCTGGTATTGATGACGGACAGATTTTGCGTGTTGGCGGACAGGGCGATGGCGGTTTGAACGGTGGCCCGTCTGGTGACCTTCATGTTGTTATTTCAGTCAGACCACATCCAATCTTTACAAGAGATGGATTTGATGTTCACTGTGAAATTCCTATTACTTATACTCAGGCAGTTTTGGGTGATGAAATAACAGTTCCGACTATTGATGGAAATGTAAAGTACTCCATTGCAGAGGGTACACAAACTGGAACAGTATTCCGTCTTAAATCAAAGGGCATAAAAAAATTAAGACGTGCGGATAGAGGACATCAGTACGTTAAGATTAATATTGAAGTTCCAAAAAATCTTACAAAGAAGCAAAAAGAAGCTTTGAAAGATTATGAAAACGCTATGAATGAGAGCAGTGGGGAAACTCATTATGCAAAGAGAACATCATTTTTTTCAAAGCTTAAAGAAAAATTCAATTCATAATAAAGCTTGTTGCATTAACGTGTAACGGGTAAAAAAAATCGGCTTTGCATTAAATTGCAAAGTCGATTTTTTATCGCTGTTTGGTGGTCGAAGTTAACTAACACCGACGAATGTCGCATAGTTTAGGTAAACGCTTTAAAAAGGGTTGACCTAAACTATTTCGCCGTTCTGCGGATATAGCTGATTATATCTGCAGAACGGCAATTGAAATAGCTCTACGCTGCTTTTTGAAAAAAATAATAAATAAGACCATAAATAACAGACGCTGTTGTGCCATATAATATTACTGGCCCTGCAATTGTGAAAATCTTTGCACCAACACCTAGAATAAAACCTTCTGTTTTTGATTCTATAGCAGGTGAGACAACGGCATTTGCAAACCCAGTTATTGGAACGAGCGTTCCTGCACCAGCGTGTTTTGCGATTTTTTCGTAAAGTCCTAACCCAGTTAATAGAGCACTTAGAAAAACAAGTATGATTGATGCCCATGCACCTGCTGATTCTCTTTCAACACCATTTCTTGTAAAAATATTTAGGATTATTTCGCCCAGAGTACAAATTAAACCGCCTGTTAAAAATGCAACAGGAACATTTACTATGCTTCTGGAATTTGGAGATGCCTTTTTGCTCATCTCATTATATTCTTTTTTAGTTACCATCTGAAATTCTTCCTTTCTTTGGACAATATTACACATAAGTTTTGTGCGATGTTATTTTAATGAATATTGTTAGTATTTTTCCGTTTTTTACGAAAATTATACATTATTGTTCGTATCAAAAAATAAATATTAGGGAAATAACTCTCAAGTATAAAAAATCGCTTGACAATTCACTGAAAAAAGTATAAAATAAATGTATTGTATAAATTTGCACAATTATTACTGCGGCTATTTTATGCTGCTGTAATTAAATCATAGTTTTTTATGTAGACAAAGTCCTGAAATTTAAGTCATAACTACACCATATAATCTCTTGACAGTTTTGACTTAATGATATATTCTCTAAAACCCGGACAATGTGGTTGTTTTCGAATAACTTGAATGAGGTGAAATAGAAGTTTCACTTGAATAATAAAAATATGAATAGAATTATGGCAACATTATCCTGCCGGAGTAAATTAGTTTATTGTACAATTTCTATAACTATTTCAAAGGAGGTAATGTGAGGGCAATGAGTACTACTGTTGCTATTATCTGCTGTGTTGCGGCTTTGATTGTTGGCGCTGCTGGAGCAGGAATTATCTGTTTTAGGCAGGGTATCGCTTACAGACGTAAACAAGCTGAATCTGTTATGGGTTCTGCTGAAAAAGAAGCCGAAAAAATTCTTGTTGACGCTGATAAAGAAGCTGAAACCAGAAAAAAAGAGGCTCTTGTGGAAGCGAAGGATGATATTCACAAGTTACGTTCAGAGGCTGAAAAGGAAATTAAGGACAGGCGTTCAGAAGTTTCACGTCAGGAAAGACGTATACAGCAGAAAGAAGAAACCCTAGACAAGAAAAATGATAATCTGGAGCGTAAGGAAGAAACACTTCAGAATAAAATCAAAAATGCAGAGGAAAAACTCAAGGAAGCTGATCAGATCAGAAAAAATCAGATGGATATTCTTGAGCGTATTTCAGAATTCACAAAGGATCAGGCTAAGGAATATATCCTGGAAATGCTTGAGGGCGATTTGGTTCATGAAAAAGCAGTAAAAATTGCGTCTTATGATCAGCAGGTTAAGGATGAGTGTGACGAAAAGGCAAGAAGTTATATTTCTCTTGCTATTGCAAAATGTGCTGCTGAACAGGTTTCAGAGGCAACTGTTTCAGTCGTTCCACTTCCAAATGATGAGATGAAGGGTAGAATCATCGGACGTGAAGGCAGAAATATCAGAACGTTTGAAACTTTGACTGGTGTTGATCTTATTATTGATGATACTCCAGAGGCTATAACACTTTCATGTTTCGACCATGTCAGACGTGAAGTTGCAAGAATTGCACTTGAAAAGCTTATCGCTGATGGAAGAATTCATCCGACACGTATTGAAGAGATGGTTGACAAGGCAAGACGTGAGGTTGAATACAAAATCAAGCAGGAAGGCGAAAGAGCTGTTCTTGAAACTAATGTTCATGGCGTTAATAATGAGCTTGTTAAGCTTATCGGACGTTTACGCTTCCGTACAAGTTATCGTCAGAATGTACTTAATCATTCAATTGAAGTTGCTCAACTTTCCGGTATACTAGCATCTGAGCTTGGTGTTGATGCAAATCTTGCAAGACGTGCAGGTCTGCTCCACGATATTGGTAAGGCACTTACTGCTGAAATTGAAGGATCACACGTTCAGATTGGCGTTGACGTGTGTCGCAAATATAAAGAAAATGCTGATGTTATTCATGCTATTGAGGCACATCATAACGATGTTGAACCTAGAACTGTTATTGCTTGTATTGTTCAGGCTGCTGATGCTATTTCAGCTGCAAGACCTGCGGCAAGAAGTGAAAATTATGAGAATTATATAAAGCGTCTTCAGAAGCTTGAAGAAATCTGTAATTCTTATGAGGGTGTTGACAAGTGTTATGCTGTTCAGGCAGGACGTGAAGTTAGAATTATGGTCTGTCCTGATGTTATCAACGATGAAAAGATGGTTATCGTTGCTAGAGATATTTCTAAGCAGATTGAAGCTGAAATGGAATATCCTGGTCAGATTAAGGTAAACATGATTCGTGAAAGCCGTGCGGTTGATTACGCAAAATAATTTTTTTACCCCTGTGTTTACCACAGGGGTTATTTATTGCATTAGTAAAATGATTATAAAAGTTGTGAAAAATACATTTAAACTATTGTAAAAGTTATTAAAATATTGTATAATATTGAGGTATGCATTATTGTTGATTACTATTAATGCAAAAATGAATAAAAAACAGGAGGAAACTAATGTCTGATTCAGCTGATTTGAAAGTTCAGGCACAGAAAGCACAAGGTGGAAAGATTAACGGTTTTATGTGTTTTTTGCGTGACTGGGCTTTGAGAAACAAAATTTATTTTATAGCATTCTTATTGCCTGTTATTATAATGTATGTTGCATATATTATATTTAAGGTTTATCCGTTTGGGGACAATTGTGTTTTGGTTTTGGATCTTAACGGACAGTATGTATACTATTTTGAAGAATTAAGAGATGCTTTCTGGAGTGGTGACAAGAGCTTTATTTACAGCTGGTCACGAAATCTTTCAGGTGGATATATGGGTATTATTGGTTATTACCTTGCGAGTCCATTTACTTTGATTGTAATGCTGCTTCCGAGAACGATGCTTTTAGGAAGTCTTATGATTATGCAGTTGACCAAGCTTGGAACTGCAGCAGTGACATTTTGTTATTTTTTACAAAAATCAAAAAAATTGCCACAGCTTCATGCTCTTGCGTTCTCAGTTCTTTATGCGCTTTGTGCTTATGGAGTAATTCAGCTTATTGACCCAATGTGGATTGATGGCCTTGTATTCCTTCCACTCATTATACTAGGTCTTGAATACCTTATTGATGACGGAAGAAAGATAAATTATATTATTCCGCTTGCATTGATGTTTATCTCAAACTTCTATATCGGATATATGATTGCTATTTTTACATTCCTTTATTTCTTGTACTATATGATTTTTGGATGCCAGAATGCTGAAAAGAAAAATCGTCTTTATGAGATGTGGCAGTCGCTGCTCAGGTTTGGAATGGCAACAATTGTAGGGCTTGCTTGTGCTGCTTTTATGCTACTTCCAGTTTATAATGCTCTTAAACTAGGTAAGTTTGAGTTTACCCAGCCTGATTTCTCCTATGCAACACAGTTTAATATTATGGATTTCTTTTCACAGCTTATGGTTGCTCAGTATGACTCTGTAAACGTGCAGGGACTTCCAGAAATTTATTGCGGACTTTTTACACTTGCACTTCTTCCAATGTTCTATATGAACAAAGAAATCAAGGCAATGAAAAAAATTGGATATACAATGCTGGCTATAGTATTGTTTATATGTATGTATATCAGACCGCTTGATATGGTTTGGCATGGTTTCCAAATGCCTAACTGGCTACCATTCAGATATTCATTTACATTCTCATTTGTTCTCCTTTGCATGGCAGCAGAAACCTTTAAAAATATTCATGGAATTAAGTTGTCGGCAATCGGCGGAACTCTTGCAGGTATAGCTGCGTTCCTATTGGTTACAGAATCAAGAAATGTTGAGCATATTGCAACAAAGGATATATGGATATGTATTGCTCTTGTTGCTGTTTATTGCGGAATTATATTCCTTATCAGAAAGAACGAAAAGCTTTTTGCTGTTGTTGCTCCGATTTTAATTCTTACTGTTTCTTGTGGTGAGCTTCTTTATAACAGTTCTGATACTCTAAAAGCGGAAGATAAGGAAATTGTTTATTCAAAACGTACTACATGGTATAATTTTATAGACAATGGTCGTGAAGTTACAAATAAACTTTATGAATATGATGATGGATTCTATCGTGCTGAAAAAACATTCCACAGAATGGTAAATGATAATGCCGCAATTGGTCTTAAGGGTATTAGTCATTCTAGCTCTGTTATGAATGCAAGAACTCTTAAATTCCTCGAAGCTATGGGTTATTCGACAAGCACTTTCTATTCAAGATATGACGGTGCAAATGCTTTAATAGATTCAATTCTGGGAATTAAGTATTCAATGGACAGAAATTATAAGTCTGACATAGGCACTGAAAATTATAAAAGATTAGTTGATGCTGCCTATGATCCTGTATTTTCTTATGAATATATGGATGAAGCTGACAAGGAAAGAGTTATTGATGTTTATAAAAATCCATATGCACTTTCTGTAGGATTTATGGCAGATGAAAACATCAAATATATCGAAAGATTTGGAAATGATAATGTCTTCAATAGTCAGAATATTCTTTTAAGTGTACTTTCAGGACGTACTGATCTTGATCTTAAAACTGGTCAGTTCGGCGAAATTATGGAATACTTTAAACCAATTGAAGTTGACCCTGAAAGCTTTGTGCTTAATAATGTTACTACTGAGCCTTATGGAACTGGTAAAAAGTATGTTGCTGATGCAGCAGGCGATCCAACGGTTGATATGTATATTCCAGTTACATCTGATAAGCCAATCTATTCATTCCTGAAAACTGATTTTCAAAAATCAGTTAACCTTTGGATGAGTACTGAACAAGATGAAAATGGTCAGTATATAAACCATAAATTCGTTGGAACTTATTTTGAAAATCATGATTATCATACACTTGCTCTTGGGTCATTCGAACCAGGTACAACAATCAATTTGAGAATGACTGTTGCAAATGAATTTACAATAGTTAATAACTTCTTCTTCTATGAGTTTGACGAAGATTTATTTGCTGATTCAATTAACGCACTAAAGGAAAACCAGTGGAATCTTACAGAAACAAGCGCCAGACACCTTGAAGGCACTATAACAGCTAGCGAAGGTCAGATTATGATGACTAGCATTCCATATGAAAAGGGCTGGACTGTTAAGGTTGACGGTAAAAAGGTCGATTATCGTGAAATTGCAGAAGCTTTAATAGGTATTGAGATTTCGCCAGGTGAGCATACTGTTTCAATGACTTATACTTCCCCAGGCCTTGTAGTGGGAATTTTCCTACTTATTATTGGCATTGGTTGTATCGTTATGTTTTATATGTATGACAAGAAAAATAATAAAGTATTAATTGCAATGTACCGTGCGAAAGAAACTAATACATCTGAAGGCAAAAAGAATAAAAAATAATAGTAAAACACAAAGGACGTTCTTAAAGGGACGTCCTTTGTGAAAAGACTAAATTTTATGAGTAAAAGGAATGAAGTTATGAAAAAGGCAATGACTATTGTGTATGAGGTTGGTAATAATTTATATGTAAATATAACTAACAAATGTCCTTGCAGCTGCACTTTTTGCATAAGGCAAAATAGTGACGGAGCATATGGCTCTGATAGCCTTTGGCTTGAACATGAGCCTTCAATTGAAGAAATTATTGAGGCATTAGAAAAAGCGGACTATAAAAAGTATAACGAAATTGTTTATTGTGGATACGGCGAGCCGACAGAACGTATTGATGTTCTTGTTGAAACTGCAAAATTTATAAAACAAAACAACGGCCCATTAATAAGAATTAATACAAACGGTCTTTCAGATTTAATACATAATAAACCAACTGCTTTTTTACTTGAGGGTGTTGCCGATATTGTTTCGGTTAGTCTGAATGCAGGAACAAAGGATGAATATCTTAAGGTTACACGCCCAAAGTTTGGTGAGGAATCCTATGAGGCTATGCAGAAATTTGCTGTGGACTGTAAAAAATACGTGGAAACTGTAATGTTTTCTGTTGTTGATGTTATCGGCGACGAGCAAATTAACTCTGCACAAATTATGTCTGACAAACTTGGAATTATGCTTAGAATAAGAAAGTATGAAAACTGATATTGTTTTTTAAGGGATACTGTGCAAGGCTTCATTATTGTGTACGACTTACCTGAAGTTATGCGATAATAATAGAAGATTTGTTCAGTGTCGTCTTAAAGTTTATGTTAAAAAATATTTAATGAAACGTATTTAGGATATTGACATGAGTAAAAAATCATGTTATAATTAACATATGATATTAAATTTTCAATAGTTAATCTTTTTTAAATTGCTCCGAATTGTCTTCGATTTTATAATTATCAGAGATTATATTAAGACTCCCCCAAGTTTTATCTTTTCGGAGCAATTTGAAAAGGATTAAGGAACCAATTATTAAATTATGGACACCTCACGATGAGGTGTCCATTTTAAATTTATAGAGTAAAACCCTTTGCTCTTAAATCATCTATTGCTTTTCCGAGTACTGCGGCATTAGTACTTGAAACTGAATGCAGAAGATAAATTCCTCCACTATGAGCAGATGATACAATTTTTTCAAGGGCTTCTGAGATGTTAGGTTGATTGTCTGTTTCCCAGTCAACGTAAGCGAAACTCCACATTAGTGTTTTATATCCTAGCTCACTTGTTATTGCAAGCGACTCTTCAGAAAATTCGCCACACGGAGGACGCAGATACTGCATTTCATAACCATATTTTTCTAAAACATAATTATGAAGGCTCATGATTTCTTCTTTTAGTGAATTGGCTGGCAAATCTGGCATAGATGCATGAGTCATACCGTGGTTTCCAAGCATATGCCCTTCGTAAATCATTCTCGTAACTAGTGCGTCTTCTTTTTTTGCATAATCTCCTGTAAGGAAGAATATTGCACTGACATTTTTTTCTTTTAATACGTCAAGTATTGGGGTAGTGTATCCATTTTCATAACCCTGATCAAATGTTAAAATAATTCTGTTTTCACTTTCTGTTAGTGCATAGGCGTCGTATTTTTCATATTGTGCATTAAAATCTACAGCACCTAACGGACAATTGTTATTGTCCATTGCCTTACCTTGACCATAGCCCATTTTTGTAGTGCTCATTGCATGAACTGTAGCTACTGGTATAGTTAAGGAAACTATTAATGCTGTTAAAGCTGATATTGATTTTCGTTTAAATATCATTTAGTCACCTCTGCCGAATATTTATCCGGCAAAATTATTATGTGCCTTGCTTATGTTTATATGTAAGGAAAGATTTGAAAAAAATAAAACCGGAAAAAGAATGCTCCTTTTCCGATTTTATGTTGGTTTAAAAATCTTTTGCTATTTGCAGGTGATTATCACCATGCTTTTCAAACTGTAGTGGTAATTAGCCAGATTAGTTTGAACGCTTTTCAAATGAGTTACAATCTGTACATTCTGGAATAGTTGGGTTAGACTCGTGAGTTCCAACCTGAATTGCATCTAGTGAACAAAAATCTTCTGTGCTCATGTTGTGCTCACACTGCTTTACTGTACAGTGAATATTTGTGTTTCTCTTTTTTGAATCCATGATAATTACACTCCGTTTTTATAAAATTTTGCTCTCGTACTATGAGAGAACAATAATATTATTAACTGAAAAATTTTTTTTATACATTATTTTATGTGATTTTTATTTACTTAAAGTCTGGTTGATCTTTTGTGTTAAAAACAAATGCTAAAAACATCTTATTAAAAACAATGTTTTATATACAAATAACCAAAAAATCATTTTTGATATTGACTATAATAAATATATTTGTTAATATAGTACTATGAAAAATATACTCAAACTTTAGTTAAATTTATAAGGGGGACATCAAATGTCAGATTTTAATGAAACTCAGAACAATGAACAGTTAAATCCTGTTGAGGCTATGTCAAGTCCGATTTCTGAAACACAGTTTATTTCAGGTGTTGAACCTGCTAAGAAAAAACCGGTATTTTTGATTGTTGCAATTATTCTTGTTATTCTTGCAGGTGGTTTTGCAGCAGCTTATAACTTTATCCCATGGGTCAAGAACAATGTTAAGATGCTTGTAAGCAAGCCAGAAAATTATTATCTTTGGGTTGAAGAACAAAATCTTGAAGAAATGGCTGACAAGGTTTCTGAAGGATATGGCGATTTACTTAAGTCAGATAAAACAAATTCAGGTGAATTTGAACTCAAAGCTGATATTGATTCCACTAACGTTGGCGCTTTGATTGAAGAACTTACTGGTTCACCACTTTCAGATAGTGGAATAGTTCTTCCTTCAAATATAGCTGTTAAGGGTGGAGCAAACGTTAAGGAAGACGGTAAAATGGATTCATCTTTCCAGATTAATGCGTCTGATAAAACTCTTGCAACACTTAATATGTATATGCAGGACGGTGTTTATTACTATCAGGTTCCTGAACTTTCACCATCATATATTGCAATTGATCTTAATACAATGCTTGAAAGTGCTTATCTTGAAATGGATTCTGAAGAAGCTGCTTATATGCAGACATTTATGGAGACATTTACATCATTTTCAACAGATCCAGATGCAATCAAGGATTTTATTTCAGAAAAAGAACTTAATGAGCTAATAGTAAAGTACTTTACTATCGTTTTTGAAAATATTGATGACGTTGAAATTGAAAAGGGTGTTTCTTGCAACGTTAACGGTGTAAAGACAGAATATAATAAGCTTGTTGCTGAAGTTGATATGGGTGCTGTTTACAGCATCGCTAAGGATGTTCTGAAGGAAGCTAAGAAAGACAAGACTATTATAAACCTTATTGAAAAGTTTGGTCTTTCAAAGGAAGACTATGTTGAAGCAATTGATGGTATTCTTGAACAATTTGGTACCCTTGAAGTTAAGGGTGGAGATACTATGTTCACAATGAATGTTTACGTTGATTCAAATGGTAAGATTTGTGGACGTGATATTGAAATCCCTGATGAAGAAGATCTTGAAATAGGTTATATGACTGCTAAGGACGATTCTGACGAAGCTTTTGATGTGAAAATCATGAGCGATGGCGAAGGACTTCAGATTGTTGGTTCTTCAGAGGAAAAGTCAGGTAAGTCAAGCGGAGATGTTAAGCTTATTCTTGCTGGTGTAAATAATGATGGAACTGATATTGCTATTCCAGTTAGCTATAAGAATTGCGAAGTTGTTAACGAATCTAAGGGTTACACTAAGGGTGAATTCTCTATTGATACTTCAAGTTTTGGCGGCCCTGTTATTGCTATAAATCTTGATTCAGATGGTAAGAGTCAAACATTTAAAACTGATGTTGCTATTGGCGGCACAAATTATGGTTCAGTCTCATTTACAACAAGCGAAAAAAATACTATGGATATTCCAGCTTTTGATTCTGCACAGACTGTATATCAGTATACAGAAGATGGCGCTGAACTTCAGGAATATATTATGAGTGCTACTGATAATCTAGTGACACTCCTTAATAATGTTGGTTCTGCATTTGGTGTTGACGGACTTGGTAATATATTTGGAGCTGCTCTTACAAGTGATCCGACTGGTGGAATTTCAGCTATTGATCCAACAATAGGACAGAATACAGTTGTTGATCCTACAATTGGTCAGAATACATTGGTTGAACCTACAACAGAAGCAGCTACAGTTGAAGATGTAAAATATGATTTTTCAAAATTCAACTACCAGATTAATGGTCAGACAGTTACAATTCCTTCAAAAATAGATGGAATTCTTGATTTTGTTGTAGTTGATAAAGACAAGGTTGGGGCAAATGATCTTGAATTTTTCTATAGCGAAGATTATACCTTCGGTGTGGATATTTCTAATAATACAGAAGCTGATGCTGCACCTAAGGATTGCCTAGTTTCTGGTCTGAGCGTTTCAGAAGGTTCACTAGTTAATTTTTCAATTGATGGTATAACAATTGGAAGTAATATTTCTGATGTTGCAGCAAAGTTTGGTGCAAAGCTTGAAGATCCTTCAAGCGGATACATTACTATTTATGATTCAAAGTCAGATTGGAATGATGTGACATTCTACTACTATAATGGCAAGGTTAATTCATTCGATATTTATATTATTGAATACTAATTGAATTATTATGAACGGCAGGGTTTTTACTCTGCCGTTTTTTTATTATTACACTATTTGTGAGAATATTTTACTTTAGCTGCTACTTGCATTTTATGGTGTTAGATGCTATAATAAAAATAATATAATCTGCGAAAGGAGAATTATTTCCAGTTATGGAGATAATAATGGTTGAATATGTTGAGTGATATTGAAATAGCACAAGGGGCAAAGATGCGTCCTATTATTGAAATTGCAGAAAAAATGGGTATTGGTTCTGAGGACATTGAGCCTTACGGACATTATAAGGCAAAGCTTTCGGAGGCTCTTTATTCTAAGCTTGCTGATAAGGATAATGGTAAGCTTATTCTTGTGACTGCAATAAATCCTACTCCAGCTGGTGAAGGAAAGACAACCGTCAGTGTTGGACTGGCACAGTCAATGCACAAAATAGGAAAGAATGCTGTTTTAGCACTCAGAGAACCCTCACTTGGCCCTGTTTTTGGAATTAAGGGTGGGGCAGCTGGCGGTGGTTATTCACAGGTTGTTCCTATGGAGGATATTAATCTTCATTTTACAGGTGATATGCACGCAATTACTTCTGCTAACAATCTTCTTTGTGCTGCTGTTGACAATCATTTACAGCAGGGGAATGATATGGGCATTGATCAGAGAAGAATACTTTTTAAAAGATGTCTTGATATGAATGACCGTTCACTTAGAAATATTGTTATCGGTATGGGCGGAAAAATTGATGGCGTTCCTCGTGAGGACGGTTTCCAGATAACCGTTGCATCAGAAATCATGGCTATTCTATGTCTTTCTGATGATCTTGATGATCTTAAAAAGCGTATTGGAAATATACTTGTTGGATATAAATATTCAGGTGAACCTGTTTATGCTCGTGAGTTGGGAGTTCAGGGTGCGATGACTGCACTTCTTAAAGATGCATTAAAGCCAAACCTTGTTCAGACACTTGAAAATACACCGGCTCTTATTCATGGCGGACCTTTTGCAAATATTGCTCACGGCTGTAATTCAATCAGAGCAACAAAGCTTGCACTTAAATTGGGTGATTACTGTATTACAGAGGCTGGATTTGGTTCTGACCTTGGTGCTGAAAAGTTTTTTGATATTAAATGCCGTTTTGGTGAACTAAAACCTGATTGTGTTGTTCTTGTTGCCACTATCAGAGCCTTGAAGTATAATGGCGGTGTTGCAAAGGTAGATTTGCAGACTGAAAATACAGATGCACTTAAAAATGGTATTGTAAATCTTGGCGTTCATATTGAAAATATGAAAAAGTTTGGCGTTCCTGTTGTTGTAGCTATTAACCGTTTCCATACAGATACTGATGCAGAAGTTAAAATAATAGAAGATTTCTGTGTTGATATGGGCGTTGAGGTTTCTATGACAGAAATTTTTGCAAAGGGTGGCGAAGGCGGAAAGGATCTTGCTCAAAAGGTTATTTCAACTATAGAAAGCAATCCTTCGGAATTTGCACCAATTTATGATGAAAAGCTTTCAATAAAAGAAAAGCTCGAAACTATTGCCAAGGAAATTTATCGTGCTGATGGAGTTATATTTACTGCTGATGCTCAAAAGGCTCTTAATGAAATTATAAACTTAGGTTATGATAATATACCTGTATGTGTTGCAAAAACACAATATTCACTTTCAGACGATGCCACAAAGCTTGGAAAACCAGAGGGATTTAAGATTACAGTTCGTGATATTAAATTATCAGCTGGTGCTGGATTCGTGGTTGCGCTTACAGGAAACATAATGACTATGCCGGGACTTCCAAAAATGCCATCTGCTCTTAACATTGATTGTGATAATGATGGTAACATAACAGGATTGTTCTGATATTAAATATACTAAGGAAGATGAATGATGAAGGTTATAACCAGAGGTGCAGAGGAAACTATCGCTTTTGCAGAAAAAATCGGCTCACTTTTGAAAAAGGGTGACATAATAGCTTACAAAGGCGGGCTTGGAGCTGGCAAGACTACTTTTACAAGAGGTCTTTGCGTTGGATTAGGACTCAGGGACGATGTGACTTCTCCGACTTTTGCAATTGTTAATGAATATCGTGGGAAAATTAATCTTTATCATTTTGATATGTACAGAATCATGAATTCAGATGAACTTGAATCAACAGGGTTTTATGATTACCCGTTGGAAGAAAGTGTTTTTGCTGTTGAATGGTCGGAGAATATTGAAGATATACTTCCGCCAGAAACTATTTATATAACAATTGAAAGAATTGATGATGAAGTTCGTGAGATAACTGTTGAAGGGGATGAAAGATTTGCTGACACTTGGAATTGAAACTTCAGGAAAGATTGCTTCTGCTGCCGTTTTTGAAAATGAAATGCTGCTTGGGGAAACTACAATTTTTACTGCTAAAACTCATTCACAGGTTATGCTGCCGCTTGTTAAAAGGCTTCTTTTGGAATGCGAAAGGGACATTAGTGAAATTAATGCAATTGCTGTTGGTGTTGGCCCAGGCTCTTATACTGGAATAAGAATTGGCATTGCGGCAGTTAAAGCAATGGCTTTTGCAAGAAAAATTGAATGCTGTGGTGTTTCAACTCTTGAGGGGTTGGCTTATAATTTTCCGACAGACGGTCTTGTTTGCTCTGTTATGAATGCAAGGCAAAATCTTGTTTATGCTGCTTTATTTAAATTTGAAAATGGGATTGCTGAAAGACTGGAAGATGATGCGATTATTGAATCTGATAAGCTTAATTCATTACTTTTAAAGTATAACCAGAAAGTCGTATTGACGGGTGATGGTGCTGAAAAGTTTTTTGGAGATTATAATAATGAGGTTTATAGGCTTTCACCTGTACATCTTAGAAATCAGAGCGCAGCAGGAATTTGTATGGCATCTTTTCAACATGAATATTATTCCCCTGAAAGGCTTGAGGCAAGTTATTTACAGCTGGTTAAAGCTGAAAAGGATTTGATTAAATCACAAGCAGGTTAATTTTGGATATAATAGTTTTTATAGGAATGGAGAACTGAAATGATAGCAATTGGTTGTGACCATGCGGGTTATGAATTGAAAAAAGAAATAATTGAACAGCTTAAAAATAGAAACTTAGAGGTAATTGACTCAGGTTGCGATGGTGAACCATGCGATTATCCTGATATTGCACTTGATGTTGCTAAAAATGTTGCAGAGGGAAAATGCGAAAAGGGTATTTTGATCTGTGGTACTGGAATTGGCATGTCAATCGCTGCCAATAAGGTTAAGGGAATCAGAGCGGCACTTTGTGCAGATCATTTTTCTACCAAATATACAAGACTTCATAATGATACAAACATTATGTGTATGGGTGCAAGAACTCTTGGCGCTGGAGTTGCGGCAGAGCTTGTTGATATTTTTCTTGATACTGAATATGAAGGTGGACGTCACCAAAGACGTGTTGATAAAATTATGGAAATTGAAAACAGTAACAAATAAGGAGTGATAGCTATGGCAGGTGTACACTTTATAAATCATCCGCTTGTTCAGCATAAAATTTCTTTGATGAGGGACAAGACTACGGGTGCAAAGGAATTTAGAGAATTGGTTTCCGAAACGGCAATGCTTATATGTTATGAGGCTACAAGAGATTTGCCGCTCAAAGAAGTCGAGATTGCAACACCGATTGCAATTGCTAAAACAAATATTATTTCAGGTAGAAAATTGGCGTTTGTGCCAATACTTCGTGCAGGACTTGGAATGGTTGATGGTGTTACTGACATGGTTCCAGCTGCTAAAATCGGACATATTGGAATGTTCAGAGATGATGAAAACTGTAATGTCATTAAATATTACTGTAAGCTTCCAGATGATATTGCAGAAAGAGATGTTATTATTGTTGATCCTATGTTGGCAACTGGTAATACTGCTGTTGATGCGATTAATGAGATTAAGTTGGCTGGGGTTAAAAATATTAAATTTATGTGTATTATTGCTTCACCACAGGGTATTGAGAATCTTGAAAAGAATCATCCTGATGTTGAAATTTACTGTGGTGTAAAGGATCAGGGCTTGAACGAGAATAATTATATTATCCCTGGGCTTGGAGATGCAGGCGATAGAATTTTTGGCACTAAGTAGAATATATTATTAATTAGCATATTGCTAAAAAAATAGTCCACTGAAACTATTATTTGTTCCAGTAGACTATTTTTATTTGTCTTTATTAGATTTATCACGTATTTTATTTTTAAGTTCTGTAAGTGCGTTATTGAATTTGGTTGATTTTGCTTTAGGGTGAGCATTAATAAGATCCATTTTAAGAAAGCTGATGCGATTTGAAATATTTGAACGCTCGGATTGAAGTTGCTTGATTTTGTTCTTTATACTTTCAATATGGTGATTTTCAGAAATTGTTGGATTGTCTTTTAAGCGATTATTAAGTTGAGTGATTTCTTCTTTGATTTCTGTCATGCGTTTTAGAATATTGTTTACATCAATTGCAGCCTTGGCAGATACAATGAAATCTGAAATAAATAGAACCATAAGTATGATATCAATTATCATTATTAAATTAGAGCTAAGTTTTAATATGATCGGTTCTAAATGAATATGTACTTTATAATTTACAATTAATGTCATAAAGCCCCACATAAGAGTTGCTTCGGCACATATTCTGCCTGAAACTTGGTAACAACAATCACTATAGTCCCAATATCTTGTCTTGAAAAGTAATTCCATTAGCCAACCTGTAACATATTCCATGAGTGTGGCTGATAATGCACCACAGAGAAACATTAATACAGGGTCATCGACAAAAGGACTGCCTGCAATGACCATAATGGTTGCACCGAACCCGTATATAGGTAAAAAAGGACTTCTAACAAAACCACGGTTTATAAAATGCTTTTCTTTTAATGAAACTAAGGTGGTTTCAAAACACCAGCCACAAAAACAATATATAAAGAAAAAGAAAATCCATTGAGATATGGTATATACAGACATCATTTTTACTCCTTATTAAATGTAGTTATAAATCAGATTATACTTCAAATTGTCGATATAGTCAATTAAAAGCTGTTTTATTGTTGAATATTGATATTTTATATCCAAAAAACTGACATTTACATGTATAATGATACAAATGGTAAAAAAACCGTTGACAAAAGGGGACAAAGGTGATATAATAATAAAGCTGTCAGAGACGAGAGCTTACTGAATAAGAGTTCAAAACTTTTTTTGAAAAAGTGCTTGACAAGAAAGTTCAGATGTGATATAATAGATAAGCTGTCCAAAAGATAGTAGCGCTAAATAAGGTGTTAAAAACTTTTTTAAAAAAGTGCTTGACAAACGAGTTTAGATGTGATATAATAGATAAGCACTCTTGAGAG
>JAVBRC010000093.1:0-9809 GCA_031548405.1 Oscillospiraceae bacterium
ACCGCAATTTTTGAAAAAATTGAGTAAACTTTTGATGTCGCTTCGCTATGAGAGCCAGTCATTCAACTATCACCGATGAATTTAGATTTTATATGAAAAATTACAATCATTCATTTCTCATGATAATTTCTTTATTTTTTATTGCAAAACGATACATATTGGTGTATAATATAAATATATATTATAAAAATTTGATATAGGAGAGTGCAGTAAATATGGATTTAATGACTTTAAACAGCCTTATCAGCAAAATGATGCTTCCTATGGCTAAAAGTATGACTACAAGCTATATAATTGCCGTTGTAATTACTGGATTAACAGTTGTATTTCTTGGTCTTGTTATCTTGATTTTCTTTGTTTGGTGTTTCGGAAAAATTTTCACAAGAAAAAAGATACCACCAGTAAAATCTGATGTGGAGAGCAAACCTAAATCTGTTCCTGCTTCTGTTGTAAAACAAAATGTACAGGACAGTAACGAAGATGAGGTTATTGCGGTTATTTCTGCTGCAATTGCGGCTATAGGTGCTGCTGAGGGAAAAACCTATAAGCTTAAATCTGTGAAAGCCGTGAAGAATAAACCAACCAGATCAGCATGGGCAATGGCTGGAATTCAGAGTGACACAAACCCATTTTGATAACAAGTAAAATCAAGAAAGGACTAATATTTTCATGAGTGAAGTTTTCAGTATATTTTTAGATACAATAAAAGATCTTGCAATTTCAAGCGGTATTGCTAACATGGGTTTGAAAGACATGATAATGATTTTGATTTCCTTTGTTTTTATGTATCTTGCAATTGTAAAACAATTTGAACCCCTGTTGTTACTACCGATCTCTTTCGGTATGTTCCTAACAAACCTTCCTGAAGTTGGAATGTATCACCCAGACTTATGGGCAAACGCTTCTAACATTGATTTCGGACATGTTCTTCACGAGGGAGGACTTTTAGACATTCTATACTTAGGCGTTAAGCTGCAAATTTACCCACCACTTATCTTCCTTGGAATTGGTACAATGACTGACTTTGGCCCACTTATCGCAAACCCAAAAAGCTTCTTGCTCGGTGCAGCTGCACAGGCTGGAATCTTCCTTACATTCATTGGGGCTGCTCTTATGGGATTCTCTGCTGCTGAATGTGGCGCAATTTCAATCATCGGCGGTGCTGACGGTCCAACTGCGATTTACGTTTCAAGTAGATTGTTAACTGGCGGAGATTATAAAATCAGTACTGGTACTATTGCTCTCGCTGCCTATACTTACATGGCACTTGTTCCAGTAATTCAGCCACCGATTATGAAACTTCTTACAACTAAAAAAGAACGTGCAATAAAAATGCCACAGCTTCGTACAGTTTCAAAAACTGAAAAAATCATCTTCCCTATCGCTGTTACACTTATCGTTGCTCTTTTAGTTCCATCAGCTGGCCCACTTGTTGGAATGCTGATGTTCGGAAATCTTCTTAAAGAAAGTGAAGTTTGCAGCAGACTTGTTGACACTGCACAGAATGCTCTGATGAATATTATTACAATTTTCCTTGGAATTTCTGTTGGTGCTACAACTCAGGCAGATAAAATTCTAAACCTTGAATTTGCAAAAGTAATTTTCCTCGGAGTTATCGCATTTTCAGTAGGAACTGCTGCGGGTGTTCTATTTGGTAAAATCATGTGTAAGGCAACTGGTGGAAAGGTTAATCCACTTATTGGTTCAGCTGGTGTTTCTGCTGTTCCGATGGCCGCCCGTGTTTCTCAGAAGGTTGGTTCTCAGACTGATCCGACAAACTTCCTGTTAATGAATGCCATGGGTCCTAACGTTGCTGGTGTTATTGGTTCAGCGGTTGCTGCTGGTATTCTTTTAAGTATTATATAGCAACGAGTCGATGCGCACAATCGCCGTTCGTCGGAGGACAGTTTAACTGCCCCGCCGAACGGCGATTAGTTTAGGTCAACCCTTTTGCGATAGACAAAAGAAAGAACGGAAAATATCTGTAGCAAAGGGATTTAGTTTAGTTACTTGAAATAGTTCTTAAATAATTCTTTATTAAGTCAACTCGCAAGATTCAGAATTTCTGACGTTTCAAAACTTCCCCACTATCGTGCGTTTTGAAAGGCTACTAGAACTCGACAAAAGCATACTTAGGGTTCTTTTTTCACTTGTAAAAAAGAACCCTCTTGTCGCCTATGGGCGACAATTCACAAGAAAAAGACGCTTAAACGATAAGGTATTTCGCTCGTTGCGACGAGCGACCAAGGCTCTGCCTTTGGATACCGCAATTTTTGAAAAAATTGAGTAAACTTTTGATTCGCCATTCGGCGGGGTTAGTAAACTTTGCCGCCGAACAGCGTTCAGTCATATTTTCAAAATTAGCTTCATATACTTAATTGATACTAGGTATCACCTAAACTTTAAAAGGAGCTGATAAATTTGAACGGAACTGAACATTACCCATTTTCCGCAAAACCACTTCCCTACCCTGCAAATGCACTATCACCATGGATTAATGCAAACACTGTAAAAATACATCATGACAGCCACTATGTAGGATACATAAACAAGCTTAATGACACTCTCAAGGATTACCCCCAGCTGCATCATCTTCCAATCGAAGCATTATTAATTAAACAAGCGTTTCTTCCAACTGAAATTCGTACTGATGTATGCCGATACGCTGGTGGTGCGTTTAACCATGAACTATATTTTGATAGCCTTACCCCTGCAAACCGTTCAAAAATTTCACCGGAATTTGAAAAAATAGTATGTGATAATTTCGGCAGTCTGAAAACACTTATAAATTCAATGAAAGAAGCTGCAATGTCCGTTTTTGGCTCAGGATATGGATACCTGACGTCCGATATGAGCGGAAAAATGCACATTATAATGCTACATAATCAGGAAACACCTATTGAAGAAAGACTCACTCCCCTTTTTCCGATTGATGTCTGGGAACATGCCTATTATCTTCAATATCAAAATCACAGAGAACGTTATTTAAATAATATCATGAAACTTATTAACTGGAAATTTATCGAGAAAAATTATTACTGTTAATTATTTTTCTTAATTGATAAAAGCTGATATAACAAGAAAACAAAAAAATGCTCCGCATAAGCCACCTGCTGTATCTAAAACAACATCTCTTACAAGCGGCGTTCTTCCTGGGACATAAATCTGATGAATTTCATCAAGCGTTGCATATGTAAAGCATATTATTAAACTGCTGACGAGCGCTTTACTGTATTTTTTAACTATAATTTTTACAGATCCAAAAGCAAGAAACCCAAGAATAAAATATAAGAAAAAATGTGCAAGCTTACGGACAAAAAAATTTAATTGTTCAACAATAAACATACTCGTATAAATATCCATTTTCTCAAAATCAACAAATAATTTACCCGCTAATTTTGTCGTGAAATTTTTACTAATATAATTTGTATCAACACTATTCTGTGAAGAAAATATAAAAATCATAACCATACAACCAATGGCAAATATTATAGAAGTATAAAGAATTATTTTTTTTCGCATGATAAAAACTCCATTCTGGCAACATTAACAGTATTGCTTTAACTAATTATACCACAAATTTATTAATTTGTAAAACTTAAAATGTCTTAAGGCAACACCGCACAAAGCCCGCCTGACGGCTTTACACATATCTTACTAGCAGATTTTCCGTAATCTTGTACAGAAAATCCGCTGGCATACTGGCGTATGACAAGAATTTTATACGCAAAAATATATTGATTTTTCTTGATTAATATGGTATAATAATACATATGCTTTTAACTTTAGTTAAAAAGTATTGTGCATTAACACAAATATTGATATTAAGGATGGGAAATGTTTATTATGAAGAAATCAGCAAAAATAACTGCGTTTCTAATGTCACTTTGCCTTACTGTTCCAACAATCAGTATGTTTGCAAAAAGCAGTGACAAAATTCACGCAGCAACTACAAGCTATGCTGAACGCCTTGACAGAGGTATTAATGCCATTAATACTGGTTCAGGTATGATGGTAAGCTGGCGTTTTCTTGCAAATGACAGTGATGCTGCAATTTTTAAGCTTTACAGAAATAATACTTTAATTTACACAAGTAACGTTGGAGAAGCCACCTGTTTCATTGACAAATCAGGTACAGCAAATGATACATACAAGGTTGAAACAATCGAGAATAATGCTGTAAAATCAACTGATACTTGTACTCATCAGTCGGCTAACAGCTACTTTGATTTGAAGCTTGATGTTCCAACAAGTTCAAATTGTACTTATAGCCCTAACGACTGCTCTGTCGGAGATGTTGATGGCGACGGTGAATACGAAATTTTCTTGAAGTGGGATCCTTCAAACTCACAGGATAACTCATTAAAAGGAAAAACTGACAAGGTTTATATTGATTGCTACAAGCTGAATGGCACTAAGCTATGGCGAATTGACTTAGGTGTTAATATTCGTGCCGGTGCACATTATACACAGTTTCTTGTTGCTGATTTTGACCTTGACGGAAGAGCAGAAATGACCTGCAAAACTGCTGATGGCACAATAGACGGAACTGGTGTAGTTATTGGAGATAAATCAAAGGACTATAGAAACTCCAATGGCTACATACTTACCGGTCCTGAATACTACACACTATTTGACGGAGCAACTGGAAAAGCACTTGATACAGTTGATTATAACCCAGGACGTGGAACAGTTTCTGCATGGGGGGATAGCTACGGAAACCGTGTTGACAGATTTTTGGGTGCAGTTGCTTATCTTGATGGTGTAAAGCCAAGCGCTATCACTGTCAGAGGTTATTATACTCGTATGACGGCTTGTGCTTATGATGTTGTAGATAAGAAGCTTGTTCAGAAATGGTATTTTGATACTGGAAACAGTTCATCAGCTACTGGATATGGTGATGGAAATCATAACTGTATGCCTGCTGATGTTGACGGAGATGGTAAGCAAGAACTAATTCTAGGTTCTACCTGTTTAGATGATAACGGAAAAGTTTTATGGTGTCTGAATACTGGACATGGCGATGCACTTCACCTTGGTGATTTTCTTCCAAAACGTTCAGGTTTAGAACTTTGGATTTGTCATGAGGATAAGCCTTATGGAGTTTCACTTATTGATGCTAAAAATGGAAGTAAAATTTTTCATAAAGACGGAGATGGTGATACTGGAAGATGCTGTGCTGACAATGTCTGGGCTGGTAATGATGGCGGCGAATTCTGGGGGTTAGGAAATGATGTCTTTAACGGTGCAGGTGAGATACTTTCAACAAAAAGACCTGCTGTAAATGCCCTTATTCACTGGGACGGTGACCTCGAGCGTGAAATCCTTGACAGCAATAAAATCTCAAAAATGAATACTGCTGGTAGTATTGTAACTCTTTTGGAAGCTACTGGATGTTCTTCTAATAATACTACAAAAGCAACTCCTTGTCTTTCAGCTGATATTTTTGGTGACTGGCGTGAAGAACTGATTCTCAGAACTGATGACAACTCTAAATTAAGAATTTTTAGCACTCCTAATGAAACAAAATATCGTATCACAACCTTAATGCATGATATTCAGTACAGAACTCAGGTTGCTGGCGAAAATATAAGCTATAACCAGCCTCCTCATACGAGTTTCTACCTTGGTTCTGATCAACCACTTCCTGCAAGACCAGTGGTTAATATTACAGATCCAGTAAACCCACCAGAGCCAGAACCACTTGTAGCAGCAAAGCTGGTTGAAGGCGGTGTTTACACAATCCAAAATGAAAAGAGCAGCCTTTATTTAGAGGTTGAAGGGGCAAAAAAAGCTGACGGTACAAATGTCCAGCAATGGGGTGCTACTGAGCCTGCTTCACATAATACATGGCGTGCTTTATCTGCTGGTGATGGGTATTATTATCTTTATTCACAAATTGGAAATAAGATAACATATCTCCTTGATGTTGCAAACGGCAGTGCTGCAAACAGTACTAATATTCAGATTTATAGTGATACAAAGGCTGATGCACAGCAGTTTAAATTCGTTAAAAATGATGATGGAACATATTATATTCTGACTAAGGTTTCAGAAGATAAAAGCTGTGTTGCAGTAGCTTCTGCGGCAACAACTAGCGGTGCTAATATCATTGAATACAAGCTACAGCTTGGCGACACTTCACAAAAATGGAAACTGACACAGGTTGAAGATACCGGTTGTGAAATGGATACAACCAAAATTTACACATTCAAGAACTTCAACAGCAATTTATTTATGGAAGTTCAAGATGGAACTGCCGCTGACGGCACAAACGTTCAGCAATGGGGTGCAGACAGCAGAGCGGCTCATAATACATGGACACTTAAATCATTCGGTGGTGGATATTATTACATTCTTTCACAGCTTGCTGATGGAAAAACATATTATTTGAATATTCCAGACGGTAGTAAGAGCTCAGGTACTAATGTAGAAATTAGGACTGATACAAAAACAAGTTCAGTTCTTTTCAAATTCGTTAATAATCCTGATGGAACTTACACTATTTTAACAAGAGCTTCCAAGGATGCTTGTGCAGTTGAAGTTGCAAGTGCTTCAAAAGCCAATGGTGGAAACGTTCAGCAATGGACTTATGGTGCAAACAACTGTCAGAAGTGGATTATTGAAGGATTAAATCCTGAACCACCTGCTGTTAAGGGTGACGTAAACCTTGATGGTATTGTTCAGATTGCTGATCTGGTACTGCTTCAAAAACATATTGCAAGAATTGACACTCTAAATGATAACCAGATGACTATTTCAGATATGAATCTGGATAATATCATAAATATATTTGATGTAATTTCATTAAGAAGACTTCTACTTAAATAAGCCCTTTCGTAAAATGGGACTGCCGTATGGTTTAAAAACCTGCGGCAGTCCCTGTTTTTGAATAAACAACTATTTTCATTGCTGATTATTTCAAATATTCATTTGTAATAGCCATCCACTCTCTCACATAATAAGTTGGACATAGCAAGAGATTATAAATATCCATTTTAGCATTTATTGCCGTCGCATCATATCCCATATTCTTTGCAATATAACCAGCACGGTATTGATGAAATCCATCAGTTACAATAGCTATTTCTTTTTTACCACCATCAAGTAAATCAATTGAATTCTTTATATTTTCGTATGTGTTGGTAGATTTGTCTTCCATAACTATACGGCTTTCTGAAATTCCATGTTTAACAAGATAATTTTTCATAGCCTGTGCCTCAGAAATCATCTCATCATCACCTTTACCACCAGATACTATACATAATACATCTTCATTTTCATTGAGATATTTTTCAGCAGAATCAAGTCGTCTTTTTAGCATTTTACTTGGGTTTTCACCGTTTACTTTACAGCCTAATACAATAACTACATCTGGATTTTCAGGCTTGTCTGATTTTTCTACAAACATAAACGCAGTCAGAATAATAGCATAAATTATTCCCGCTGAAATTATCAATGCTATGGGAATAAGTAATATCTTACCACTTGTACTGCTCCATACCTTTGAAATAAAGCAGAAAAGCTTAGTATTAAAAATTGTAATAGCAAGTAGTATAATGCTAATTATAATCCCAAAAATATTTCCAGGATTTATAATATTTGAAAGTATTGGCAAAACAAAAAAAGCCCCGATAATTAATTCAAGTATTATAAGAATATTTTTAATTGTCAATTAAATCACCTCATTTAAAATATACCATTAATTTATCATTTTGTCAATAAACATAATAAATGAAACACTGATTAATCCCTTGACTTATTGAATTGTATATACTATAATTTTAATATTGCAATGTAATATTATGTATATACAGGAGTTTTAAATATGGACGAAAAAATTTATAAAATTCATATGGGAAAGGCAAAGTGTGCCGTTGACCTTGGTGATGGAAGTGAAAGAGGGGAATATGTAAATCAGGATTATATTCTTCACAAGCTTGGCAGGCCTCATAGAGCAATCAGTCTTATGTATTGCTACTATCCACTTGATAAGGGTTGGCCAGGACGTGCAAGTGTTGTTCACGCAAGCCCAGATGTAAGTTTTGCATGGGATTATCCTTATGATGATTATTTCACCTATAAAGGCGGACTTGGTGGAAATACTGAAGGCGAACCTTTTAATTATATGCGTGACATTCGTGCACATGGACAGGATGTTAATCTTACTATTACAGTTGACCCTAATGTTACTGATGAACATCTTATTCAGATTGCAAAGGATTTAAGACCGTTCGGAAGAATGCTTTTGAGAATTAATCACGAAGCAACCGGAAACTGGTTCTCTTTTAATAAAAGATGCAGCTATCAGGAGGTTGCAGATTTCGTTGTTAGATTCTGCAAGATTTTAAGCGAGCATGCACCAAACGTTTCAAAGGTTGTATGTATCGGTGGTATAGAAGATCTTTCTAAAACTGAAATAGAAATGGAAAAGGAATTTGCACAGACAATTCCAGCCGCTGACGTATGGTCAGTTGATAAGTACATGGCTCTCCACTGGGGCTGGCCTTATGATGTAGCTGAAAAGGGTGGAAACTCCCACATGAGGGGTACTGTTAAGGATACATATGAAAAAACCAAGGCAAGCTTTGAGCGTTTCAAGGAACTAAACGGCGGTGTTGCAAAGCCAATGACTATGGCTGAGTTTAATGCTGATGGTGACGTTACTGGTGCTTATGAGCAGGCAGAGATGGTAAAACAATTCTGTGATATGCTAAAGGAAGAAAACGCTGAGTGGTTCACTGGTTTTACATTCTATCAGTTCCGTGACAGAGGCAGACTTGGCCTTGAAATTGAAGATCCGAATTATCCAGACTGTGGAATTGAGCAGCCACTTATGCAGACATATAAGGAAATCATTCACGATGAATGGTTTAAGCCTGAAATGAAGCAGGAAGAAGAAATTCAGTTCCCTGTAAAACTCCGTTGGGGCGGTGCAGAAGATGCTGAAGGGCTTTCAGTTCCAGTTCACTTTGAAAAGAATCCTACTTTCTGTGAAGTTACATTTGATGATGACAGCAATATCATGATGGAGATTAACGGAAAGTGGTTTTACAAGTCGCCAAAGGCAAGAACAATTGACCTTATGTCAGCATTTTTTGAAAAGCCACTTGAAAAAGAGTGCGATTTAACTCTTAAAATCTTTGCTCCTCCTGCAAGTGGTGAAAATGATCTTTCACTTGAAGATGGTCTTTATAATAGTTATACTACAATCTCAAAGTTGCCTGATATCAGAGTTAGATTTGAAGCAATTTGTTAATATTTATTTTTGCTCATTATTACTCAAAAATATTGCACTTTAGCCAAAATAATATTTGTTCATAGTTTGTTCATAATTTGTTTACAAAATGTTCATATTTAGGCAAATTTCTTCTAATTATGGTATTGTATTATTACAAAAAAGGTATATAATATAATTACTAGTAAAAAAGAAATGACATGTCATTCCCATTGAAATTGAAAAGAGGTAATAAATTATGAAGTTAAAAAGAATTTTAGCAGCTGTTTCCGCCTCCTTGATGATAAGTGGATATTTCATTAACAATTTGAATTTTGCTAAAGCCGCAAATGATGATTACTATACTAATGGAGATCTTGAAGTTTCACAAAGTCAAGAAGAAGAGTTCTACAGTCAGTTTGAATTATCTGAGAGTGGTATTGACTTTGATAACATTCCAGCACTTCCGTCAAGATGTGATTTATCCACAAGCAAATATTTCCCGCCAATTGGAGATCAAGGAAACATCGGTTCATGCGTATCATGGGCAACTACTTATTATCAATTCACTTATATGGCAAACAAACTTAAT
>JAVBRC010000094.1:0-4766 GCA_031548405.1 Oscillospiraceae bacterium
CTCGTCAAGTAAGCTTCCTCAAACTGGAATGATGTTATGGCCAGTACCAGTGTTGGCTATATCGGGTATAATTGTTTTCGTAATAGGGTGGTTTTTATATAAAAGAGGTGGAAATGAAAAATAAATTAAGTATTACATTAATGGGTACAGGAATTATTTTAGTTTTATCTTCTGTTATTATTGTGGCTTTAAATATTAAAAAAATTTATATTAGTTCAAAAAATTCAAAAATTATTTTAAAAGATATTCAATTACAAATAAATAAAATTGAGAATAATAATATAAGCTGTATAGCTAATAACGAGTTAAATTTAAAATCAATTTCAATAAAAAATAACGAATATGTTGGGATTCTAAGTATACCTGAAATCAACATAGAACTTCCTGTAATCAATAATTTGACTTATGATAATTTAGATATTGCACCTTGCCTTTACTATGAGGATAATGTGAGTGACAAGTTGATTATAGCTGCGCATAATTATCCTAGTCATTTTGGAAATATTAAAAATCTGAATATTGGTGATTATGTTATACTGAAAAATGCTGAAAATATTGATTTTGTTTACCAGGTTATACAAACAGAAATCCTTGAAAACGATGATATTGAAAATATGATTTCTGGCGACGACTGGAACTTGACTTTGTTTACTTGCACATTTAGTGGATTAGAACGAGTTACTGTAAGGTGTCGAGAAATTTCTTAGTATTCTAAAATTTATCAAAAAAATATATAAAATTTACCTGTTATATAAAATCACCTTTGAGTTATAATATTAGTGCGGCATTAATAAAATTTAAAGGAGATTCAATTATGAAAGGCGAATTTACTCAGAAGGGCAAAGAAGCTCTTGAACGTTTTAAGATGGAAGCAGCGAGTGAGGTTGGCGTAAACCTAAAGCAGGGTTATAACGGCGATTTAACATCAAGAGAAGCTGGTTCAATTGGTGGACAGATGGTAAAGAAAATGATTGACGCATATAAAGTTCAGTAATCATTTTTAAAATAGAAAGAGGCTGTTGCCTGAGATTTATCTCTTGCAACAGTCTCTTTTTATTTTATAATTTTTTAGTTGTTACTAGTATGATTATCTAATTACTGTGAATTCATCAAGCAGAGCAGGGGGAGAATTCACCTTGAAAAATATAAGTTATTGATAAAAGGGCTGTTGCAAGAGAAAACTCAAACAACAGCCTTTAATTTATTATTTTTTTATTACCTTATGGAAAACTTTTTTACCCTTTTTAATTATAACTTCAGCATCAAGTGAAATCAGAACAGCTGGGTCAGTTACCTTTTCGTCATTTATTGAAACGCCACCTTGCTGAACAAGTCGTCTTGCTTCACCGTTAGAGGCTGCAAGACCAGCCTTTACAAGTAGTGTAAGAATACCAATTTTTCCATCAGTCAAGTCTGCGTCAGTAAGCTCAGTAGTTGGCATATCGTCGCTTTTTCCGCCACCTGAAAAAATTGCTTTAGCTGCTGCATCAGCTTTTTCAGCTTCTTCTTCACCGTGAACAAGCTTTGTAAGCTCATATGCAAGGAGTTCCTTTGCCTTGTTGTACTCCGCACCTTCCATATTTTGTTCCATTTTTTCAATATCTTCAATAGGAACAAATGTCAGCATTTTCAAGCATTTAATAACGTCAGCATCAGAAACATTTCTCCAGTACTGGTAGAAATCATATGGTGATGTTTTCTCTGGGTCGAGCCATACAGCGCCCTTTTCAGTCTTACCCATCTTCTTACCTTCTGAGTTGAGCAGAAGTGTGATAGTCATGGCATAAGCATCTTTACCAAGCTTCTTTCTAATTAATTCAGTACCACCAAGCATATTTGCCCACTGATCATCACCACCGAACTGCATATTGCATCCGAAGTCTGTATATAGCTTGTAAAAGTCATAGCTCTGCATAATCATGTAGTTAAATTCAAGGAAGGTAAGACCCTTTTCCATTCTCTGCTTATAGCATTCAAATGTCAACATCTTGTTTACGCTGAAGTGTGCGCCAACTTCACGTAGAACGTCAACATAGTTAAGGTCAAGAAGCCAATCAGCATTGTTAACAACAAGTGCTTTGCCTTCTGAGAAATCAATAAATTTGCTCATTTGTTTTTTGAAACATTCAACATTGTGTTCGATTGTTTCTATAGTCATCATTTTTCTCATGTCAGATTTGCCTGATGGATCACCAATCATACCAGTACCACCGCCAAGAAGGGCAATAGGCTTGTTGCCAGCCATCTGAAGTCTTTTCATAAGACAAAGAGCCATGAAGTGTCCAACGTGAAGTGAATCAGCAGTCGGGTCAAATCCTATGTAGAAAGTAGCCTTACCAGCATTAATAAGTTCCTTGATTTCTTCTTCATCAGTAAGCTGTGCAAGAAGACCTCTTCTTTTAAGTTCTTCAAATAAAGTCATTTTTATATTTCCTCCGTTTCAAATATATAGAAAATTATAATTATAATTCCTATATTTATCTCAAATTAAGCTCCATTTCATATGTTTTAGGTGTGAATCCAGCAGATGCATAGAAATCTACGGCATCATAATTTTCATACAACACACTCAATTCTAATGAGTTACAGCAATGTTTAATTGCAATCTCTTTAATAAATTCAAGCAGTTCAAAATCAATTCCCATTGAACTGTATTCTTCAGAAACTGCAAGCTGTTTAATTACGCATTGTTTTGTATATGCAGTATTTTCATTATTTTCACGCTCATCAATATAAAACGTTGCATAACCTTTAATTTCGTTATTTTCCTCAAAAACAACTATTTCAAATCCGTTATCCATGCAATATTCTAAATCTTGAATCAGAATATCCTTATCTGGAATTTTAAAATATTCAGGGCGAATTCTAAAATGTGTTTTATGCAGCTGATGACATATTTCAGCAATTTGTATTATGTCAGGTTTGTTTGCTTTTCTTATCATTATAAATTACCTCATACTTCATTTTTTATTCAATAATGAAGTATAAATGATGAAATCTTTTGAAGATTTCACGGATAACACCCCTCCCGATGCACATAGGTGCATAATTAGTTATAAAATTAAAAAGTCCTCTGAGAGTAAAATTTCTCTCAGAGGACGATAATTAATCGTGGTACCACCTCAGTTTATCGGATAATAAAATCCGACCTTTAAGCGCTGTAACGGGCGCAACCGTAAATTCCTACTATAATTTTCAGAAAATAAGCTCAGGGGCGTATTCACAAGTAATCAACTGCCTTTTTGCACCATCCAAAGGCTCTCTGAAAGTTGAATTAAAAGCTACTGTTCCCATCAACGCTTTTATGGTATAATATCACAAAAATATGTAAATGTCAAGTATTATAAAACTTAAATTCCATATTCTGCTCTATAAGCAAGCATATTATCAAGATATTCTTTACCAGGGATAACGTCATTTTTTATTGCATCTATAATATCATTAATAGTTACGATTGAATAAACATTAATACCAAAGTCTTGCTTAACTTCCTGAACTGCTGACAATTCACCCTTGCCTTTTTCCATTCTGTCAACAGAAATAATCAGTGCAGTTATATCAACGTCAGCCTGTTCTTTAAGAAGTGGTAGTACAGAACGAATAGCAGTTCCAGCAGTAATTACATCTTCAATAATAGCGACCTTTTCACCATCTTGCATTTTTTTACCAACAATTACGCCGCCTTCACCGTGGTCTTTTGCTTCTTTTCTGTCAAATGCATAATTAACGTCAATATCATACTTATTTGCAAGTGCAATGCTACAAGCTGTTGCAAGTGGAATTCCCTTATAAGCTGGCCCGAAAAGTGTATCAACTGCTACATTGTTTTCCTTGATGCACTGAGCATAATATTCACCCAGTCTTGCAAGCTGTGAACCAGTGTTATAATTACCAGTGTTCACAAAGTATGGAGCTTTTCTACCACTTTTTAGAGTGAACTCACCAAATGTGAGTACGCCACTTTCAACCATAAACTTAATAAAACTTTCTTTGTAATTCATCTTTCTTTACCTCCGTATATTTTCAAGCTCATCGAGCCATATTCTAGCACTAGCATCACTAGGCATTCTGAAATCACCTCTAGGTGAGAGTGTCACGCTACCGACCTTAGGGCCATCTGGCAGGCATGAACGTTTAAATTGCTGTGTAAAAAATCTTCTATAAAAAACTTTTTCCCATTTAAGAATAGTATCATCATCATAAATACCATTAAAAGTAAGCTTGGCAATACGATAAACTTTTGAAGGAGAAAAGCCAAGTCTAACCATATAATATAGAAAGAAATCATGTAATTCATAAGGTCCAACTAAATCTTCAGTTTTTTGAGCGATTGTACCGTCTTCATCTGGCGGAAGAAGCTCAGGACTTACCGGAGTATCTAAAACATCAAGCAAAATATCTTTTAAGTTGCTATCAGAAACCGAAGCCTCATAATTAACAAGGTGTCTTACCAATGTTTTAGGAATAGAGGCATTAACAGCATACATTGACATATGATCACCATTGTAAGTTGCCCATCCGAGTGCAAGCTCAGAAAGGTCACCAGTCCCAATTACAATACCATTTACCTGATTGGCGACATCCATAAGAATCTGAGTTCTTTCCCTTGCCTGCGAATTTTCGTAGGTTATATCATGCGTATGTTCGTCATGTCCTATATCAGAAAAATGTTGGATAACGCTCTGCTTAATATTAATTTCACGAAGCGTTACATTATAGGTTTCTGCGAGCTTACAGGCATTGCTGTAGGTTCTGTCAGTAGTACC
>JAVBRC010000063.1:0-4044 GCA_031548405.1 Oscillospiraceae bacterium
AAATATATTAATATAAACTGCTTATATAACAAGCCTGAAAGTATTTATAATTTTAGCTTCACAGTGAAATTTACCCCGTCAGCTGGAATTTTTTCTGCAATCGCTTTTATTTTCACGTTTTTGGCAAATAATAAAAAAGCTGAACAAGCTTCAGTTTGTCGAAAAAGTTAGCAATCGACGAAATAAGTTGACTATCACCGCCGAACGGCGCATAAAAGTTTACTCAATTTTTTCAAAAATTGCGGTTTCCAAAGGCAGAGCCTTGGTCGCTCGTCGCAACGAGCGAAATACCTTATCGTTCAAGCGTCTTTTTCTTGTGAATTGTCGCCCATAGGCGACAAGAGGGTTCTTTTTTACAAGTAAAAAAAGAACCCTAAGTATGCTTACGTCGAGTTCTAGCAGCCTTTCAAAACGCACGATAGTGGGAAAGTTTTGAAACGTCAGAATAACTAAAAGCCTTTGTAAAATAAAATTTAAAAGTTAGAAGTATGCTTTTTTGACAAACTGAAGCTGAACAAGCTTGAAATTCAACTTAATGGCAATCATTTGCCACAAAAATTTAAACTACAGTTTCTTTAAGATGATACAATGCAAAGCTTTTGCATCATTTTAAAGCGGAATGGAGAAATATTATGAGTGAACAGCATCCAATCGGTTCAATTATGGGAATTACAATGGAAAAACTTAAGGACATGGTTGACGTAAACACTATTGTTGGTGAACCAATTACCATTGACGGAAAAACTACTGTTATTCCGATTTCAAAGGTTTCATTTGGATTTGCGTCTGGCGGTTCTGACCTCCCTGCTAAAAATCCAAAGGATTTATTTGGAGGTGGTTCTGGTGCAGGTGTTACAATTCAGCCAATTGCTTTTCTGGTTATTTCAGATGGTGATGCAAAATTGCTTCAGATGTCTGTCAACGCTTCTACACCAAATGCACTTGTTAATCTTATTCCAGATGTTGTGGACAAGATTTCAGATATGGTGGGTAAAAATAAAAAAGATAAAAAGGAAGATACTGATAACTAATATTTTCTAGGACAGCTTCATATTATGTATAGGGCATATCTATTAACTAACCCTCAAACACTTCATGAGTTCTACGTTCTTTCTTTTTTCTATCGCAAAAAAGAAAGAACCAAAGAAAAAGGCTCTTGAACGTTAAAGAGTTTCGCTCTCTGCGGAGAGCGACCAAGGCTCTGCCTTTGGAAACCGCAATTTTTGAAAAAATTGAGTAAACTTTTATGCGCCGTTCGGCGGGGTGAGTTGACTCTATCCTCAATGTGTATCACATACTAATGGTTAATAGATATGCTCTATAGAAAATGACGCACAAACGTTAATTATCAATATGGAGCTGATCTGAATGAAAAAAACATTATCAATTATCTCGACTGCTGTTATTATTTTATCTGCACTTCCCTTACATGCCCATGCTGAAAAAAAACTACCTGAGGTTTCAGCAAAAGCTTGCGTACTCATTGAAGAAAAAACTGGACGGATTGTATTTGAAAATAATTCTTCTGAAAAACTTCCAATGGCAAGTACAACCAAAATCATGACTACTCTCCTCTGCCTTGAAAGCGGTGGGCTTGATGATGAATTTGTTGTCGATAGTGAGGCAATTAAGGTTGAAGGCTCTTCAATGGGACTAACTGAAGGCGACGTTGTGACTAAACGTGCTTTATGCTATGGAATGCTGTTGCCGTCTGGAAATGATGCGGCAAATGTTACGGCTATTAAGCTTGGTGGTTCACTTGAGAAATTCGCTGAGATGATGAATGAACGTGCAGCAGAAATTGGTATGACAAGAACTTGCTTTGTGACGCCATCAGGTCTTGAAGGTGAAGGACATGGTGCAAGTGCGTTTGATATGGCTTTGCTTGCAAGAGAGGCACTGAGAAACCCTGAGTTTGTAGAAATTTGTTCTCAATCCAAGGCGAAGGTTGTCTTCGGCAATCCACCATATGAGCGTTGGCTTGTTAATACAAATAAACTTTTGACTATGTATGATGGCGTAAAGGGTGTTAAAACTGGCTTTACTGATGAGGCAGGCAGATGCCTTGTTTCTGCCTGTGAGCGTAACGGAATTTCCCTTATTTGCGTCACACTTAATGATAAGGACGATTGGAATGATCACACAAAGCTTTATGATTATGGATTTTCTGAGCTAAAAAGTTCAGAGCTTTCATCTGATGAAATATTACAGGTTAAAGTAGCTGGTGGTGTTGAAGAAAATATCCCAGCTAAAGCAGACGGAAACATTGTGTTCGGAACAGACGGAATGACAGAAAATCGCATTACAACTGAACTATTCCTCTCCCCTTTTGTATATGCACCTGTCAACATCGGTGATACTATTGGTGAGCTTAAATATTATTATGATGAAAGATATATTGGAAGCTTGCCAGTCAATGCAATGAAAACAATTGACTATTACGAAAAAGAAATTAAAACTGAAAAAACAATTTTAGAAAAGGTTAAAGCTTTTCTGTTTAATAATTAGGAGTGTAAAAGTGGAAAAAATCAGAATTCAAAAAATTATTGCCGATAGTGGCTACTGCTCACGCCGAAAGGCTGAAGAACTTATGACAAGAGGCAAGGTTAAGCTGAATGGTCACCCTGTTAAGCCTGGTGACAAGGCAACAGCTAAGGACTTGATTACTGTTGACGGTGAGCGGATTTACATACCAAAAACTAAAAAGTTTTACTACATCATGCTCAACAAGCCAAGAGGCTATGTTACAACGATGAACGACGAGCTTGGAAGAAAAGGTGTAACAGAATTACTTCAGGGAGTTGATGCGAGAGTTTACCCGATCGGCAGACTTGACCGTAACTCAGAAGGCCTTCTTTTGTTCACAAACGATGGAAACTTCGCAAACAGTATTATGCACCCTGCGAAACAGATTTCTAAAACATATCGTGTAACAGTAAGACCTGATATAAATGACAATCAGCTTGTCGCTCTTTCGGACGGTATTGAGCTAGACGGAAAGAAAACGCTCCCTGCTACTGTTGTTGTTAAGGATAAGACTCCGGGTAGAGTTGTTCTTTTAATGACAATTAAAGAAGGTAGAAACAGGCAGGTTCGACGTATGTGTGAGGCTGTTGGCTTAGAAGTTGCAAGACTTAGAAGAATAAGCATCGGTCCTCTCAAGCTTGGTATGCTTAAACCTGGAGCGTTCAGGGATCTTACAGCTGAAGAACTTCGTGCAATAAGAAATGCAATTGGTAAGGAAGTGTAAATATGTTAGAAATACATGAAAGAAAAAACTTTGAGGGTTATGAAAATAAGATTTCAACAATTTCAACTGAAAATATAAAGATAGTTGAATCATTTTCTTCAGGAATTGTTGATGGATATGGTATTTATTCAGTTTCAGAAGATAAAATTACAATCTATGATTATGACGGAAGTGATTTAAACGTAATTGACGGTGTCATAAGAACTATTCTTTTTAAAGCACAATTCAAGGGTATTAATATTTGTGAATTTTCACTTACTGATACCAGTAAATATGAAAAGCTTACTGTTTTAAAGTTTGTAAATGATTCAGATAAAATCATCAACGATATCTCAGATTTTATGGATAGTTGTAAAAAATGCAAAGAAATACAATAAATTCTTGATTTATTTGTGATTTTATTGTATAATATTAATAGATATTGATTAGGCGCTGCAACATTTTAACATTTAGGCTACACCACACAAAGCTTGTACATAATAATGAAAATGTTGCTGTCGCTTATCTAAACCATACATGGGATTAGTATCCCATAAGGAAGGAAAGATAATATGCACATTGAGAATGATACTAATGTTTTAGCAAAAGAAAGACTTTCACTTCTCTTTGATGATGGTGTGTACAGCGAAATTAATTCATTGACAAAGGAAAGAAACGCTACAGCTGGAGTTGTTACAGCCTATGGTTTTGTTAATGGAAATGCTGTTTATGCATTTTCACAGGACAAGTCAGTTAACAGTGGTGCAGTAGGACTTGCACAGGCTAAAAAAATCACAAAAATATATGAACTTGCA
>JAVBRC010000116.1:0-6543 GCA_031548405.1 Oscillospiraceae bacterium
AAATATATGATGGAAGAGAAGGGGTATTCTCTACATAACCACAGTTTGGGCAGACCCTTGCTGAGCCTTTATTTTCCATACAACCCATGCATAGTTTTTTTTCAACCATTGGCCGACCTCCGTAAATTTCTATAATATACAAAAATTATTATTCAGTAATTACTTTCCAAGGCAATAAAGTAAATCAATTGTGCAATTTCATCTTAACACATCATAAATTATTTTATCAGTTATCAAGAACGTTGTCAATATCTATAACGATTAATTACCGTTTCATTTCCTAATTGTATTATTTCTGTAATTATTTCTTATTACTTTTAAGAAATTTTTAAAGAAAAATGTAATAATATGCTTATAACTTTATTAATCCTCTGTCAATCATTTCCTGTGCTGCAAGCATAACTCCGATTTTTCCACTGGTATAAGTAATTCCGCCTTGCATCCATGCTGCAAAAGGCTCTCGCAGTGGTGCATCGGCTGAAAGTTCAATTGATGCACCCATGTTAAACGCTCCAGCTGCCATAATTACTGGACTTTCATATCCTGGCATCTCCCAAGGCTCTGGGGTTACAAATGAATCAACTGGTGCACCCTTTTGTATGCCACAGCAAAATGCTTTCAGAAGTTCAGGATCTCCAAGCTTTACTACAGTTATGATATCACCCCTTGTTTCGTCTGGTGTAGGCAGACATTCAAAACCTAGAAGTTTAAATAATGATGCTGCGAAATCAGCTGTTTTCTTCGCATTTGCAACCACATCTGGTGCCATGAAAAGTCCCATAAACATTTCTTTATTCTGAGATAATGTACAGCCGACTTCTTTTCCCATACCAACACAGGTTAATCTATATGCACAAAGCTCAATTAAATCTTTTCTTCCTGCAATATAACCACCAGTCTGTGCTATACCGCCGCCTGGATTTTTAATCAGCGAGCCGACTATAACATCAGCACCAGCGTGTATTGGATCAGTTTTCTCAACAAACTCACCGTAGCAGTTATCAACCATTATAATTGCCTCAGGATTTGTTTTTCTGACAGCTGCACACATTTTCTCGATATCACAAGTGGTAAACGCAGGACGAAGTGAATAACCTCTTGAACGCTGGATATATGCAACCTTTGCACCCTTAACCTTTTGAGAAATCTGCTCGTAATCAGGCATTCCATTGCTATCTAAATCGACCTGATCGTATAAAACACCAAAATCAGTAAGTGAACCATTACCCTTTTCGCCTCTTATACCAATAACTTCCTCAAGAGTATCATAAGGACTTCCAGTAACTGAAACCAGCTTGTCGCCCGTTCTTAAAACACCCCATAATGCAGTAGAGAGTGCATGAGTTCCTGAAACAAAGTTGTGTCTTACCAGAGCGTCCTCAGCCCCGAAAACGTCAGCGTATATCTTATCAAGTACATCTCTTCCGATATCACCATATCCGTAACCGCTGCTTCCATAAAAGCATTGTTCACTTACACGGTTATTAATAAAGGCAGATAAAACTTTTGCACCGTTATATTCCTTGATATCATCTATTTTACTGAAATCACACATTAATTCAGCCTTTTCAGCCAGCTCCGTCAAATTATTATCAAACTTAAAAAAGTCGTAGTTAGTCATTATACTGTAATTTTCCCTTCAATACATTTTCATTTTTATTATCAGCCTGTTCAAGCACATATTCTTCTGAAATTTCTTTAAAGCCTATCTCTCTATAAAAGCTTTCACGAATATCAAGTGCATAAAGAATAGCTGTTTTCCCCTGTTTTTCAAGATAATCAGCAAGCCATATCAGAAATTTTCTTGCAAAACCACTTCCCCTTGCTGCAATTTTAGTTGCAACCTGTCCGACAAGCACATAGTTGTTTATATCGTATGATATAGTAGCCGTAGTATAGCCCTTATAGGTCATAACACGGCTTACACCATGCCTTATTCTGTGAGAGGTATCGGCAAGCCACAACGGATAATCTGACAAGTTAGGAAAACCTTCGTTTAATATACTGTAAACCTCGTCAAGAGTTGGGTTAAAGTCTACATCGTTTTCATCTATAGATAACGGATTGCCGTTTGTCAGCTGAAATGTGGTTCTATGCAACGACACATAGTCTTGATTAGAAATCATATTGATAACCTTCTGGTCTCCTTCAATACGAAATGGTTTGTGCATATCTACAAAAATGTTAATTTCTTCACTGTCAAAATCGTTTCCGAAAATTAACATTGTTGAATTGAAAACTAATATTACACTATCAAGGCTTTGGTAAAACTGACAAAACTCATATCCAGCTCCATAGGCATTATAATACGAAAGTATACGTCGTCCACAACAGGTTTCCTTTAGAATATCTGAAGATATATCGTCTAAGCTGTCAATCAGTTTAATCATATATCTAATTCAACCGCCTTTTCTATAATAGCGTTAATAATATCATTGCAAGCCTTCAGGTCGTTTTTATTAACGACGCATGATGGCGAATGAAGATAACGGCATGGTGCTGAAACGGCAATTGTCTTTATTCCTTCTCTTGTTGTATGAATTGCACCACTGTTATTTCCACCAGCAATAACAGTTTTAGTCTGACATGGAATATTTTTTTCTTTTGCCAGCTCCATTGATATGTTATATAACTGTCGGTCATACATTGTGCTTCTGTCCATAAATGAAATAACTGCACCGTTTCCAAGCTTACATACCTGCTTATTCTCTGTGACTCCATCAATATCAGCAGCAGTTGTTGTTTCAACTACTATAGCTATATCAGGATTTACTGTATATGCAGCAACTTTTGCCCCACGAAGTCCAAGCTCCTCCTGAACTGTAAATGTAAAGTAAAGGTCATATTCCAGATCACTGTTAATCATATCAATCATCAATGCACAGCCAAATCGGTCATCAACAGCCTTAGCCTTTATGGTATCGTTTCCAAGTTCAATATATTCTGAAGAAAAATATGCACAATCTCCAGGACTTATATATTTTTCAGCTTCTTCCTTATCAGCTGCTCCGATGTCTATATACAATGACTTCATTTCCGGTGTCTTTTCACGCTCGTCACCAGAAAGGTTATGAATTGCTTTAGCTCCGACAACACCATTTAAGTTATTCTCACCGACAACAACCTGTCTGCCTATTACAACACTTGCATCAACTCCGCCGATTTCTGCAAATGTCAATGTTCCATCGGACTGTATAGATGTAATAATAAGACCTACTTCGTCCATATGTGCATCAAGCATAATCTTATTCTTTGGAGTAGTTCTCCCCTTTTTAAAAGCAATAATGTTACCAAGCTTGTCCACAGAGTATTCAGCGTTATCCTTTATCTTTTCAATAATAAACTGACGGACGCTATCTTCTCTCCCAGATGCACCGTTAAGTTCACAAAGCTCTTTTAGGTTATCAAACATTACAAGCACCTCCCTTTTTCAATAGTTCAGCCAATAGTCTGCCTGTATTCTCTATATCCTCGATTTTAACTATTTCAGATGGTGTATGCATATATTTTAGTGGTATTGATACCGTTCCTGCTTTACAGCCATTTCTGTTAACGCTGAACTGGTCTGCATTGGTTGAAGTAAGACCGTTCATAACCTCTGTCTGATAAGGAATATCATTAGTCTTACATATACTTATAAGCTTATCTGACAATGTTTTTGAAAGCGAAGGTGAAACACCTATCATAGCACCTTTTCCAATTTTACCACATTTATATTCGCAATCCCCCTGAGTATATGCAAAACTTACATCTACTGCAATTGCAATATCAGGGTTAATTTTATACGCAGCAAGCTTTGCTCCACGTTCTCCAAGCTCCTCCTGAGTTGAAAAGACTACTGTAAAGCTTTCTGTTTCACATTCTCTGATAAGCTCCAGAGCGTATATAACAGAGGCTATTCCACAACGGTCATCTAGTGCCGAACCTGTTACCTTATTGTCAAGAAGCTCCTTAAACTGCGTATCAAACGTTATAAGGTCGCCAAGAGAAACCTTTGAGCATATTTCCTCATAGCTAAGTCCTGTATCAATCAGCATATCCTCAAGCTTTGCTGCTTTTCCTTCATCACTGCCTGAAAGGTGTGGCGGTATTGAACACACTACACCTTTAATATTCTCCTTACCATGGATAACAAGCTGTTGGGCTGGAAGTAATCTCCTGTCAATTCCGCCTACATTAGCAAAATGAATAAAGCCGTTTTCAGTTATTGAGGTTACTATAAGCCCTACCTGATCAATGTGTGCATCAAGCATTATATGGCAGCCGTTATCTGTTCTTTCTCCAAACTCTGCAATAACGTTTCCTGTTTTATCAATATAGCAGTTTTCAGTGTAACCTTTCAAAATACTGAGTGCTGTCTGAGATGCGTTTACTTCATTTCCCGAAACACCGTCAGACATAGAAAGTTTTGAGAGTATTTCTTTTATGTTCATTAAGAAAGCTCCTTTACAAGGTTTTTAAAGTGTATTCCTCTTGCTTCAAAATTTGGATATAAATCAAAGCTTGCACAAGCTGGTGAAAGCGTTATAACGTCACCTGATTCAGCAATTTCCTGTGCCTTTGAAACAGCATCTTCCATTGATGAGGCATAAACTATTTTAAGGTTTTCAGGATTGTATATACTGCACTCTGTTATTGCCTTTTCAATTTTCTCAGCTGTAACGCCCATAAGGATAAGTACCTTTACTTTACTGCAAACAGTTTCAGCCATTGGTTCAAACGGAATTTTCTTGTCATATCCGCCTGCTATTACAATAAGCTTCTGAGTGAATGAGTTAAGTCCTGCGAGAACTCTTGTAGGACTTGTTGCTATACTGTCATTATACCATTTAATACCATTGACTTCTCTTACAAACTCAATTCTATGTTCAACACCACCGAATGTTCTGGCAGTTTCAGCGATTGTTTCAACGGATACCTCTCCCCACAACGCACTGATTGCATCAAGGTAGTTTTCAACGTTATGAATACCAGGAATTCTTATTTCGTCCTTATGAATAATTCGAGTGATTTTTCCGTAGTCACTGTAACAAAGATAGCCTTCACTGTCAAGGAATGCTCCACAGTCTGGAGTAGTCTTTCTTGAGAATTTAACCAGAGTTCCTCTTACAAGGTCTGATAAATCATTAGTAAGCTCGTTATCAAGGTTTAAAACGGTCTTACTAAAAGCGTTCTGGTGAAGAATAAGGTTCTTTTTGCAGTCGATGTATTCTTCCATAGTGCCGTGTACATCAAGGTGATTTGGTGCAATATTAGTTATAACAGCAACATCAGGAGATTTTCTCATTGAGATAAGCTGAAAGCTTGAAAGTTCAACAACTGCAACATCGTCAGAGTTTATTTCTTCAATAAGTGGTAAAAGAGCCTTGCCGATGTTTCCGCCCTTGTATACTTTTTTTCCAGAGCGGCTGAGTAGGTCAGCGATAATAGTTGTTGAGGTTGTCTTACCGTCTGAGCCTGTTACAGCGTAAATCTTACATGGGCAAAGGTCAAAGAACAATTCCATTTCAGAGGTTACTACAACGCCGTTTTTACGAGCGTTAACGAGTGCTGGGTTATTGAAATACATTCCAGGTGCTCTTACAACGACATCAAAATCTGTAAGGCAATCAAGGTGGTTTTCACCGAGAATAAATTCAGCTCCGCAGGCTTTTAAATCGTCATAGGTTTTTCCCATAGCGTCTTTATCTTTTCTGTCACATACAGTGACACTAAGTTCTTTTTTAAGGAAAAGCTTAATCAAGTCAGTATTTGAAACACCAACTCCGATTACAGCGATTTTTTTATTTTTCATTTCTTCAAAAAACATATCAATTTTATTCATTTTTCTGCCTCCAAAAATAATTATACTTATATTTATTATATACAATTTATTGGAAAATAGCAACTATTTTTTTAAAAATGGCACGCAAATCCCAGTAAAACTAACCCCGCCGAACGGCGAGATAGTTTAGGTCAACCCTTTTTAAAGGGGCAACGTGACGTTGCATCCATGCGCCGTTCGGCGGGGAGAGTTGACTCGTGGCACGCAAAGCGAAGCTCGTAGGGAACGGCGTCCCCGACGTTCCGCAAATCACCGTAAAACTATCTCCGCCGAATGGCGAAATAGTTTAGGTCAACCCTTTTTAAAGGGTTGCGGTTTCCAAAGGCAGAGCCTTGGTCGCTCCGCAGAGCGAAATCTTACAGCCTTAGAAGAGCATTTTTTCTTTGGTTCTTTCTATTTTGCGATAGAAAAAAGAAAGAACGTAGAACTCGTTAAGAGTTTGAGGATTAGTTGAGTTGCTAGACTTAGTTGTTCTGAAGTTTACGGAACGTGCGTGGGGTTAGTTTTACGGTGATTTGCGGAACGTCGAGGACGCCGTTCCCTACGAGATTTTGCTCTTAGGGTTATTAAACTCGCTGGATTTAGACTTTCTGACGTTTCAAAATTGTCCCTATCGGGCATTTTGAAAAATTGGTAGAACTCGACGTCTGTTACTTAGGTATCTTTTTTCACTTGCAAAAAAGATACCTCTTGTCGCTATGGCGACAATTCACTAGAAA
>JAVBRC010000015.1:0-6881 GCA_031548405.1 Oscillospiraceae bacterium
CTTAATTAATTGAATTAAAATAATCATAAAATGGCATTAAAAATTCATATCCGTTAACGAGGCGTTCAACTAATTCAGCCGAGAAAAGTTCTTCACGCTCATTACTGGAATGAATAAGCGAAAATGTCTTTTTATTATACCACTCCTGAGTTTTTCCTGTTGGCGATTTTTTCTGGCGAACATATGAATCTCCCTCAAGTATAAACTCATTTTGACTTTCCAGTAAAGCAATTAGTTTTTCGAATCTCTTTGGATTATCGTCAATCTTCTCACGTATCTTTGCCATTGTGGCTGCTTTGGCGGCATAATATCCAAGTCCGTAGCTCCAGCCCTCGGGATGTAAATCGAACCAGAATGTCAATATACCACTGCTCTCAGCATTTTTTTGTGATGGTTTTTCTATAGAAATCCATAAGCAATCCTTATACGGGTTTCCATCACGAACGCGGCGAGCATCTTTATAAATACGGGATAATTTATGAGTAAATCCATAATCGCCATAATCAGAAGTTATGCGTTCAAAAATCTCTTGTCCTAATGCTTTCATAGGAAACTGTAAATATTGCTTAAATTCTTCCTTATGCTCTTCGAACCATGATTTGTTATTATTCAAACGAATATCCCACAAAAAATCGATTGTCTTTTGTGTAAAACCTGTAAATTTTTGATTCATACTTTTACATCTCCATATTTATTATAATCATTCGCCAACAGACTTGAAATTATAGATTGGTTTTATGATTTTTATTATTTCGACTGTTTCACCAATGTTATCAATAATTTCCTGCATAGGCTTATAAGCAAATGCAGATTCATCAATAGTGTTTGCTGATATAGTAGATGAATAAATTCCATTCATAGACTTTTTAAATTGTGATAATGTAACGGTTTCCTTGGTTTGAGCACGACTAAGCAATCTACCCGCACCATGTGGAGCAGAGTAGTTCCAATCGGGATTACCCTTTCCACAACAAAGTAATGAACCATCACGCATATTCAAAGGTATTAAGACGGTTTCGCCAGTCTGTGCTGAAATAGCACCCTTTCGAAGAATATTTGAATTCAAATCAATATAATTATGCATAGTAGTAAACCTCATGTCCTCTGTTAACTTTGCACGCTTTAAAATCTCTTTGGCAATAGTCATTCGATTTATATCAGCATAATGCTGTGCTATGCTCATATCATGTATATAATCATTAAATAACTGTCCCTCAAGATAAGCTAAATGTCGGTTTATCTCTGGTGGTCGTATTTTTTTTATTTGTTTTTGAATTTCCTTTTCTCTACCTTCTGATTTCAATTTTTCTATCATGTCTTGTACTTCAGTATTTACAGATTTTCGCTGTTCATAAGCTTTATCTTGATAATAATCAGCAACTTGTTTGCCTAAATTTCGACTACCCGTGTGAATTACAAGGTATAGAACTCCGTCATCATCTTTATCAATTTCAATGAAATGATTTCCACCACCCAACGTTCCAATGCTCAGATTGGCACGTTCAATATTTATTGAATTTTTACAGTACAATGATTCTAAATCAGTTTCATATGCAAGTGAATGAACGGTTTCACGAACTGAAAAACCAGCAGGAATATACTTATGAATAACACTGTCTAAAGCTGGAAAATCAATTCGCTTATTCTTTAATTTGATTGTTAACATCCCGCATCCAATATCTACCCCAACTAAGTTAGGAATTATCTTATCAGTTATTGTCATAGTGGTTCCTATAGTACAACCAACACCAGCATGAACATCAGGCATTATGCGTATTTTGCTATTCTCGGAAACCTCATGGTCTAAAAGAGTTGTAATTTGTCCAACAGCTACTTGTTCGATTGTGTCTGTAAAAACTTTTGCATTATTATATTTACCTTCAAAATTCTGCATATATTTTCTCCTGTTAATATATTATGTATGAACATTCCAACTATTCTTGCTACTAAAAATCATCGATAGCTTCTGAAATCCCAGAAATTTGGGATTTAACATCAATAAACGCTGGCGCCAGATCAGAAGCAGTAACAAATAACTTATATAATTCATCGTAATCGTTTTTTGCGTTATAGATTCTTTGTGTTATTCCTTTATAAAATAATTCACAATAGCAACCGTCAAGCGACACATTTTCTTATATATTGCCATAATCAACTGATTTATCGGCTAGAGTAAATATTTTTTTACATTCATTTTCAGTAAGATCTATTTCTTGTTTTTTAATTTAGGTTATTTGAAACGATGGAGATGATATATTAGTATCGTAATCATTTATTGTACCAAAGCATATGGTCATGGTTCCTTTAGAAGTGATTTTATAATAATATAAACCAGCAAGCATTAAAGGGTTAATCACCATTTCAATTGTATTTCTTTCGGTAAAGTAAAATAATGGTTTATAACAATTTCCAATAATTATTATAAAAGTTATTATTGAAATGATTTTAATGATAGTTCTTTTCATAATGATAACCACAAATCAAGTACTATTCTTTATCGTCGACAAATGTTCTGGCATAGAGCCAATTACAATCTTTTGGAGTTGCTCGTCCCAACAAAAGTAAATACGAATCAGCATACTTGTACTTATCCCATGTTTAATGTGCATATCTAAAAGATATCGTTTGCCATTGTGGCTAGTAGTATAATCATCTCTATGAACACGCAAAGTTTCCTTGCCACATCCCTCAACATTCCATCCGTTACGATTAGAATATAGTGAAAATGTTTCTGCCGTTATTTCCTGTCGTCTGAACTTTGCATAGGCATCTAAGTACAATATTCCATCACACAAAATTGAGATATCAAGAGCACTACAGTATTTTCTCATTTCTGATCTTGCCCTTGATGCGACTAAAATCTGTTGCGAAAAATTCTCCTCAATCCATTCACAAACCTCTGATTGTGTATGTGGATATGTAGCAGCAATATCAACCCTTGCTTGATAAAAAGAAATCAATTCTGCACTCCGACGATATGAATTTTCTTTAGCAACCATTGTTTTCTGTGATTCTTTATATAACGCTTGTAATGAATCTAATTCATCTTGCACACTTCTCAACTGTTTTTGTGTAATACGAAGTGTTTCTGTTGTCAATTGCATATCCGTATTTTCTTGCGAGTAGTTTTTGATTTGTTTTTTTAACTCTTCGTTCTCAAGATGAAAAATTGTACACTGATCTTCAAGAGATAATGTTTCGTGCCTTTTTACATGATACTCTTGCAGCTTTGCATCAGAATGAAATATAATGTTTCCAAAAGAATGTGCTCTGCGTTTTGGTAATTGTTTGACATCATCTTTAAGCTTTTTGTAAAAACTATCAATTTCATTGCTATATTGTTTATAGGAATAACGTTCAAATTCTGTTTTATATCCTAAAACCATAACATCACCATGATTAAGAGTTATATGCGTCTTGTTTTCTAATGGTTTAAAATAATTTTCATCTACAAAACAAACTAGAGCAAAACCTATAAGAGATTTCGAAAGTTTTAAGTATTCAAGTGCTGGAAGCTGTCTTTTTTCTGGAGTAATAATAGTATCCAGTTTGTTAGTATCCTTTTTAATAGGAGCTTTCTTTGGCCTTATTTTGGTTAATTGTGGTTTCAAATTCAACTTTTTGATATCTACTTCTAAATTAAATACATTAGTTTTATTAAATAAATCACCAGAGCCATAATTATACGACACTGTATTGTTTATCAATGACTCAATTTTTTTAGGTTCACTTATAGTATATCCACTATCAGCAATTACAACAATCGGAAGATTAAAACCATCTGCATTCCAAATATTGCAGAAATGTTCTAATGTTGTTCTACTAGAAATAACAAGTGGATTTCCATCAAGTATAAATCCATTTTGACGAAATCCGATATTCGGATTTTCAGCAATTGCTTTAACAACAGTCGGACGAAACACTTCGCAATCAGTATCACAGTCTGAAGGCTCAGAGCAGATTGTACGAACACCCATCTCTACAGAATTCTGTTGCTTTCTGAATGAAATTTCAGTATTAAACATTCTGCCATTGACTGGTAAACGTTCGGTGTCTGTACCTATATTAGCACCCATATCTATTTCAGATAACAAAAAAGACCAAATTCCTTTACGTTCAATATATATAACATCTACACTCAGACCATTCGTAAAGCCGAAAGAATGAAGTTCATTATCTGAAAAGTTCAAAAAATCGTCTGGCTCAGGTGTTTGAATATCCGATGGTAAATTCTCAAATGCTTTCAATCGGGAACGAAGCCACCGAAAAGTTTCAAGAATAAAAATTTTAAATGCATCAGAAACGTTTAATCTGTTTGCAATAATTTCTGTATGAAACTGATATGTCGGATAGCTTTTCAATGGTTGAAGTTTAGTTGTAATATATGGCAAGGTTCTCACCGTCCTTATTAAAATTATTTTAGATCATAACCACATTTTGTACACTTCCCACTTTTCTCATGATCACTGCCACATTTAGAACATATTTTCATAGCAGTCAACGAAGAAAATGGGTGAGTTTTAGATTTATTATCCATACACGAAGTACACGGTGATACAACACACTTTATCATACCAAGTTGATATGGACAAGTTTTACATTTCGTTTTTGTAATTCCTAACATTGAAAGTTACCTCCAAAATTAAAAAGTATAATATATTATACCACAATTCGACTACAATTTCAATTAATTTATTTTTTTGTTTTATTATGTATAACACAACACCGTACATAGCCAATATATCGACTTTGTACGGTGTTGAATTTAATATAATTTATTAATCAAAGTTTTTGATTATAGGGTTGCCTTTACTGCAAGTTCAAATATAGAAGTAACATCTTCTTTAGAAAGTGGAACAAACCCCCATGTCTTATCTTGAATACCCATCTTATTTACAAGTATTGGTATATCTTCTGATTTAGCGCCTAGCTGTTCAAAGTTAATTGGCATACCAATTTCACACAAAAATTTTCTGAACGCTTTAATTCCCTTTAAGGCAGTTTCTTCAGGGTTTTCAAAATTCATTTCACATCCCCACACTCTGACTGCCATTTGTGAAAAACGCATCACATCATGTTTATACACAAATTCCATCCATGCTGGCATAACAACAGCAAGTCCAGCACCATGAGCACAATCATACAATCCTGACAATTCATGTTCAATTGCATGGCTATTCCAGTCCTGACTTCTTCCAACACCAACTATATCATTATGTGCTACAGTACCAGCCCACATAATATTTGCTCTTGCTTCATAATTATCAGGCTCAGAAATAACTCGTGGAACTTCTTTTATCATGGTTAATAAAACTGCCTCGCACAGTCTGTCAGTTATTTCAACTTCTTTCGTATTTGTGAAATATCTTTCAAAAACGTGTGCCATTATGTCAGTTGCACCGCAAGCTGTTTGATACGCTGGTAAAGAACAAGTAAGCATAGGGTTTAGAATAGAAAACTTAGGTCTTAAACAATCTGCACCTGTATCACGCTTTAACATACCTTCTTCCTTGGTAACAACTGAACTTCCAGAGCCTTCACTTCCCGCTGCAGCAATAGTTAACACTGTACCAATTGGCAATGCTTTTTGGACTGCCAAATCAGTTTCATAAAAATCCCAAAAGTCACCATCATATAAAACACCGGCAGCAATGCCTTTAGCACTATCTATACATGAACCACCACCAACAGAAAGAATAAAATCCACATTTTCTTTTCTGCAAAGATCAATCCCCTCATATACTTTGGTATCTCTTGGGTTTGGCTGTACTCCGCCCAATTCCACATAGCCGATGCCTTTGTTTTCCAAAGACTTTTTCACTCTGTCAAGCAATCCAGATTTAACAGCTGAACCTGAACCATAATGAATAAGCACCTTTGTGCCACCAAATTTCTTGACATACTTTCCGCATTCATTTTCTCTTTCCTTGCCAAATACAAATTCTGTAGGGCTATAAAAATTAAACTGTTCCATAAAACTCTCCTTTTATATTTTTTATTATTTACTTGTTGGTTCACTAATATCAATCCCACCAAAAATACCAAATATGGGAATTTATCAAAGTGCTTGCAAGACTTTTTATTGTATCAGTCCCCTGTTCAACAATATCACTGCAAAAACCATACTGTTCTTCAGCTATCTTCAAAGCAACCGTCTTATCTTTGATTGGTTCTGGAATATACATTTGCAGTACATCACTTGTAATTACTGCTGGAACTGCTCCATATAAATCATACCAGTATTTACACACTGACATTAAACTTTCTTCATCAGGACAATCGTTCCAGCCACCAAACGGAATCCACGCAAATATCTCCCAAGGATTAGCTGTAGGAAATTTTACTAGAAGTAACGTTTCATCGTTGCTGTTACTGCTTGAAAACGTAGAATTTGCTTTTACATTATCATCGAACTCACCATAGATATCCGTATCCTCGCCGTTAAATTCAGTGTAACTTTCCATGTATCCCTTAAATCTATCTTTCAGAATATCTTCTCCTTTTGAGCAATCAATAGAAAGGATCTTGTCACGAAATTGTTCTGCTCCGCCATACTCTTCATAATTGCATTCAATAGCTTCCAAAAGTTTTCCATTTGTTACAACTATAATTGGTGTATATCCTTCCTGATTTAACTTGTGATATTCCTGAATGTATAGCTTGGTAATATCTTCAGCACTAAGATTCAAGTCGAGTATTTCATACTCACAGTTAATTAGTTCAGCGATTTCTTTTGAAAAATCAATTTGTTTTTTTGAATTAATATCTGATTTATTTTTGCCAAATAACTTTGAAAAAAATGTCATATTCATCCTCCAACTTTTCAAATAAAATTGATAATAATTATGCTCGATTAATACGATTTACTATAAATAATATAC
>JAVBRC010000166.1:0-10274 GCA_031548405.1 Oscillospiraceae bacterium
TAAAATTGACAATAAGGCAATTACTATAAAATCACCACAGGTTAATGTTGAAGCAATGCAGGCTCTCAATTTAAAGGGTATGCAAGTAACTGAAAAAGGACAGATGGTTTCAATTGCGGCCGATGCACAGCTGGATATAAAAAGTTCTGGAATAGCAAATGTCAAAGGTGCAATGTTAAAGTTAAATTAGGGAGGATGCTATGGAAGGGGAAAATCACGCTTTTTTGGGAACAGGTTGGCACTTTCCAGTAGAACCTGACGCTACAACAGGCAGAATACGTATGTGCAGTGGAGAAGATGATATTGTTGAGGCAATTCATTTGATTTTACAGACCAAAAAAGGTGAGCGGGCAATGCGGCCTGATTTTGGTTCTCAACTGTATCAATACACCTTTGAATCATTTTCACAGTCAGTACGCTCCAGTATTGCGGAAGAAATCAAGAACACATTGATTTCTTATGAAGCAAGAATTCAGGATATTCAGGTTGCTGTAAGAGACGGTGAAACTGAGGGCTGTATTTTAATTGAAGTTGGTTATGTTGTGCGTGCAACAAATAATCCTTATAATATCGTATTTCCCTTCTATTTAGAGGAAGGAAGTGGCTGATAATGCGTGAGGGTGCACCGCTTAGTGACAGACGAAGTCATAAAGATATTATTGCGGAAATATCGGAATTGTCAAAAGCACTTACACCTGAATGGAAATTTGATTTAGATTCACCCGACGTAGGAACAGCACTAGCGTGTGTGTTTGCAAATCGGTTTCATGAAACGATAGAGTATTTTAATAAAATGCCTGAAAATCATAAACGGAATTTCTATAATATGCTTGGTGCAAATCTTCTGCCGGCTGTTCCAGCTACGGGTGTTGTACAGTTTTTTCTGGCAGGTGATACTGTAGAGGGTTCTTTTGTTCCAAAGGAATTTAAACTGTTTTCTCCAGTTATTGATGATCGTGGTACCAGAATGATTTTTGAAACGCAGTCGGAAATTTTTGTTACCTCAAATGAAATAATTGATGTGATTTATACGGACGAGGAAAATGATTTGTTATGTTTCTGGGAAAACAGAAATGAAATATTTTCGCCTAGTATGCGTAATAATTCACAACAGCATAAGATAACTTTTTTTCATCAGGTGTTACAGAGCATAGAAAAAAGGTGCTGTGTTTTCTTAATCGTGAACAGTGTACAGTCGACACGATGGCTGAAAAATCTTGCCGATCCTGACTTGGCAGTATTTTATCAAAAAATAGGAGATGAAAATAAAGAGATTTCATGCTTTTATGAAAATTCACAGTTAAGATTGGGCTGTCTTTCGGATGGTTCAGAGGTTACACTTTTAATTAAAGATAAGAAAGCATTTGCTAATTTATCCTTAGACTCAATATCATTGAAGGCAACTGGAAATGGCTTGACGTTGAATCCAATTGTAAAAGGTGAATTAGAAAACAAAGTACACTTTGATGTTTTTGGTTCGTCACCTGATGTGTATGATGATTTGATTTTAGAGTGCCCATGTGCATTTTCACAGAAGGGTTCTGTTATTAAAATACACTTTACACTTGGTTTTTCTGTGGTGGAGATTGGTGAAATTCCTGAAATTCAAATTCCTAATAAAATGTTTGTATGGAAAAAAGATCTGCCGAAGCCTGAAAGAGTACCAATTACAGTTGCAGAAGTGGTATGGGAATACTGGAATGGATTTGGATTTGCACCATTAGTGGAATTATCTGAATTAGAACATACTTTTTCTGGCTTAGATATAAATGGTGATGTGGTTGACACTGAAAATCGTATGATATCGTTTGTTTGTCCGCAAGATTTAGAACCAGTATTTTTACAAGCGGCACAGCGTTTATGTATTCGTGTAAGAGTAAAACGAATAGAAAACCGATTTTCACAGCCAGCGTTAGTGTATATTCCTTGGATAGAGAATTTGTATTGCTCTTTTTCCTATAATCAGCCTATAAATGTAACTGATATTACAGCTATCAGCAATGGTGAAGAAAGTGTACATATTTCTGATTTTATTTCAAAAGAACTTGAAGATTCTACTATATATATTGGATTTGCACAGTCACCTTCACAAGGACCGATGACGCTATGCATTACCATTGGCGAGGAAGAAAATTACATTGACGGACTATTGGATTGGTATCAGTTGACTTCAGATGGATGGAAATTATTTGATGTGCAAAATGATAAAAATGCATTTAAAATTGGAGGAATACTTTCATTTAATCTAAAGCAAGAGTGTGTGAAAAGTAAAATATACGGACGTGCTGCGTATTGGCTGAAGGTGAAATTACCAGCACGAAGCCATGTAGAATTAAAGGATATTTCACTTAACTGTACAGCAGTGATTCAGCTTGATACGGTAGAAAGCTATTGCTCTGATAAAGAAATTCAGAGAATACAGTTACAGCATAATAACGTACAAAATTTGGATGTTTATATAAATACAAGCAATAAGGACGGGTTAGAATGTTGGGAACAACTTAAACATGGATGGGCTTTGGACCGTGCAAATGGTGTAGTTTCATTTTCACCAAAGCTTGTAATCAGGGGAAATAGCCGTACTGTAAAGCTTTGTTATAGTCATGGCGGGGGCAGCAGTGGTAATTTCCCAGCAGGTCAATCTTTTGTGCCATCACTTTCGATTGGTTTTGTAAGGGGAGCAATTAATCCAAATGCATTTTCTGAGGGATGTGATGAGGAAAATGCTGAGAACGCAGAATTTCGACTTGCAAGAGAAATTAGACATCAAAATCGTCCTGTAACAAGGCAAGATTATGTTGATCTTTTGCTTGATGATGAAATTTGTGCTGCACAGGTACATAGTCTGGCAAACGGCGAAGTTTCCATTGTGGTTACAACTTCTGGAGATGATATCTCGCAGGAGAAAGTGAAAGCAAGAGTTTATCAAAAACTTATGCCGATTTTGCCACTCGGTATTGGTATTGCAGATATTTTAGTTGAGTCTATAGCAGAGAAAAAATGAGGTGATGTTTTGCTGAATTTAGAGCAATTGGATGATGTCAGCTTTGAAGAGTTAGTTGAAGCCTCTTTGACTGAGCTTGCAAAACTATGTCCGGAATGGACAGATTATAATGCTCATGATCCTGGAGTTACCTTTTTAGAAATGTTGATGTGGCTTACTGAAATGCAAAGATATTATGCCTGTCAAATGACGGAATTTCATCAGATGCGATATCTGGAACTATTGGGATTGACTCCTGAAAAAGTTACTCCTTCCCGTATCGTTTCACATTTTCAAACTGAAGAAGATTATTTGCAGCTTCCCGAAAACTTGATGGTATATCTTGGAGATGTACCTTTTCAACTTGAAGATAGTATAACATTAACAAATGCAACACCAATGTTAGCGTATTCTTTAGATGATACTTGGTTGAGTCCGAAAGGATTTGAACCAGTGAGCGATGATAACTTATTTTACATAAAGCTGTCACCATTAAAAATAAACCTCAATATAATATCTCTTTATTTTTCACTTTCGTTTTCATATCCAGCTCCTAAAGTTCCTATGAGAAAAGGTTTTATACCACAAGCTATTATAAAAGTATTTTTGGAAGAGCAGGGGAAATGGTTGGAATGTGATATTGAAGATGAAACATTTGGATTTGCACAGAGTGGATTTTTAAAACTGAAGCTTCCAGTAGAAGTGTCAGGGAATTGCGTTTTGAAAGTGTTAATTCAGAATGCCGACATTTTTCCATTACCCACCATTACGTCGCTGTATACTCAAGCGGGCTGCTTGCGACAGATTGATGAGGGACATAATACACTTGGCACAAGTGGCAGAGCAAGGGAGATGCTGGAATTTTCCTTTGCTTACGAGGGTAAGAATGTTTCAGCTTTAACCTTTCAAGAAATAGAATCAGGCTGTGACAATGAAAAGCCTAATGATGCCTTTGCACGATATCAAGTGGAACGCTTTACACCATCACGGGCAGTTACGCAGGAAGATTATATTGATATTGCCTTGCAAACTCCTGGACTTCGTGCAGATAATATAAATGTTTTTTCTGACCGAAAAGGAAAAGTATGCATTTGCGTTAAACCTACTGGTGAAAGATTGACTGAAAGTACTATAAGAAATTTACGAACGGTATTATTTCAGGCAAAACCAGCTGGAATTGAATTGGAGATAGTACCAGTCTGTATGTATCATGCACGTATATTTACCAGTCTGGAAATGACTGCATGGGCAAAAACTGCTGACATACGCAAGCTGATTTTAAATTATATTGCACCATTACAAGAAAATTTTGGTTTGGAATTTCCATTTGAAGGTATAATTACATATCTAAAGGAAAGCTCGTTAATTAAAAACGTCAAATGGTTCGCATTACAATTTACAGATGGCAGAACTTTTATTGAAAAGGATAAATTAAAGCTTCCGGAAAATGGGTTGCTTGTTATAGATGATGTTTTAATCTGATAAAGGGGACAGTTATGAACGAAAAAATCGATCCACTCAGTTATTTACCTGAATATTACCAAAATCATTCAAATAGTTTCACTAGCAGATATTTATCTATATTTACGAATATATATCAAAATTTCGAAGAGCAAATTGATGAAAGCGATTTGTTATACAGTCCCGAATCATGCCCTGAAGAATTTATTCCTTGGTTAAGCTCATGGACTGCTTTGGAAAACATGGAGCTTTTTCCAAATGATAAAAAGAGGTCATTATTGAAATTATCACCATTTTTACATAATAATCGAGGAACACTGGATGCCTTGCGTGCTGTTCTTGCACTCTATTGTGATGCTGATCCATTTATTGTTGAAGGTTATCACGTTTCAAGGTATTTTGCAAATCATCCGATTTTACAAAAATTGTATAGGGGCGGAGATTTTACGTTATGGATTTTATTTCCTGAAAGCGGAGAGCGTGTTGAGGCTTTAAATGAAATAGCAAATACTTATGCACCAGCATTTACAAAGGTGAGAGTGAAGCCGTTGCGAAAGGTTGCTGAACTTGATAATTACAGCTATTTAGATGTGAACGCAGTTATTTCAAAATTAGATTATGCAGTATTGGATGGACGCTGTGCGATGCATTATACTTTTATAGGGAGGTAAGCAGTATGATTTCTGAGAGTTACGGTATTTTTGAACGTAATCGCTATTTTTACGGAAAATTATTAACATCACAGGATTTTATAACAGAACAAAACTACTTTAATAACAAAAGACAGTTGCTTAACAAAATGCTGTTCGGAAGTGGAATTGTAAGTGGTATGCACGTTGTGAAAGTGGATGAACAATCTATTGGTGTGGCTGCTGGACTTGCATTTGACTTTCTGGGGCGTGAAATTGTCATTTCAGAACCTATTGTGAAAAAGCTTAATACAGTTACTGGGTTTGATTCTATTATGCAAAATAACAATGGACTGATTTCAACATATCTATGTATTTCATATAACGAAACGGAAACAGAACCGATTCATTCGATTTCTAAAAATGCACTGTCTGATGAAAATGATGGCCCAGAATATAATAAAATGCTGGAGGGATATTCATTTTATATTACAACTGATTGTCCGTCTGATAGTCTGAATGAATCCGAACAACTGGCATTAAAGACTGTACAAATTATATCAGGGGAATTGTCTGTTTATATTGTGTGTCCACGTTTAGTTCGTGCTGGAGAAACCTTTTATGTTGAAACACACATTGAAAAAGGACTTGTAAATAAATTTGTTAAGCTGTGTTTGGATATGGAATTGTCATTTTTATCCCATAATGATTCTCAAAAAGTTCATATTCAATTTGATGAGCAGCAGGGGATTCAAGAAGGCGATATTGTAATGCGTACTAAGCTCAAAGCAAATGATGTTATGCATTGTGAGGGTTCGATAAAGATTACAAATGTTACGGCTACCGTTGGCAGTAAAACGATAAAGGCTGATATAGCAATTTTGACAACAACGATTATTGAAAATAGTGGGCTGGCACTAATGAAAGCTATGCGTGAATTACAAATACAAGAACAATGCACTACCTTATGCCTTGCTAAGCTAAATATATTTGCTTCACCACAGTATTACATACTTGAAAGTGTACAGAATTTACCGTTTTTACAAAATGCACTTACCCCGATTACTTTGTCAGCATTACAAATTCATGATGGATTTTCAGGACAATTTGAAAACCAAATAACCGAGCAGTTTTCCAAAAATACTGTTAACACACCTGTCCAAACCGTAAAATCTTCTGGCAAAGCCGAGGTGGTTATACCAACAGGAGCGAAAAAAGGGAAAATATATTACAGTGTAGATATCCCGCATAATCTCGGAATAGGCACTGTTTTTGTTACTGCTGGCAGTGTGAATAAAGATAATTGCATTATTTTTGAAGATAATGGTATTTTTCAAAAAGATTTTTCTTATAGCGTTAAAGTGAATAAGGAAACAGGAATGTTTATGATTGGGGTACAGCTTAATTGTGATATGCCTGTGACAGTTTTGCAATTTTGCTGGGAGGCTTCCCGCTTTACAGAAACTGAAAATAGTGATCGAAAATTGGTATTGTTACCTAATGTGTACTATGCAGGATTGTATGAAAGTGTACGCTTTGACATTGATTTTCAGAATGTTCATGAACTGCATTCAGGCGAACTGGAATGGACAGTACATCCTTCAAATGGCGGTACAATTACTCAACAAGGTATTTTTACTGCACTTGGTACAGCAGGATTTTATGAAATTAAGGTGAAAAGCATTTCCGAACCGGATTTGCAAGCGACAGCATTTGTGGTGGTGCAGTAATGAAATTACAAGAGTTTGAGGTTCTTTACCTTGAAAAGAAAACTGAAAATTATACAGTTTATGTATGCAAGAAAAAAGATAGTATATTAAAATATCGTGTTCTTGAAATCACAGAACATAATAAAATTGCAGAGTACGTTGCGTTTTTTTCTAATCTGAAATACCGTCATTTTCATGGCGATTTTTGTATTGATGAATGTTACTATCTTGTGTTTACACAGCCAGAAGGTGTACCGATTGATAAAAATGCAGACATTTCAAAAGTTGCCCAAAGCTTTGTGAAAGCTTTTGCCAGAGAAAATATGCCTCCTGCAATTGCCATGCCATTGCTGTCACTTGAATGCATGTATATATTCAATGATGAAATCACATTTGCTTATATTCCGCCCATCACAAATATAAAATGTTCTAAAGAATTGTTTTACAAAAAACTGGCGGATTTTATTCGGAAAATCTGTCCTGTACAACAATGTGAGGAAGTGCACACATGGTTAATGGATTTGGAAAACGGAGAGTTTAAACATTTGCTATATGCCTTTCAATGTATGCCAGAGATAAGAAATATACCTGAGTCAACCCATAGAGATATGAAAAAAGTCTTTATAGTAATAAAAATGTTATTAATACTTTTGTTGTGCGTTGGAGCTGTACTCTTACTTAGACAACAAATTCCAAAGTTTATAAAAGAAATATACTATGACGGAGAGATTGAACATATAGGTGAAATTAATGTAAACGAAGAATGAGGTAGATAGTATGCCTAAAGGTTATTTGGATGGAAAGCTTTTGTTTATCCATAGAAAAAAATTTTATTTACTTTTAGGTGTGATTTTGATTATCATATGTGCTATTGTATTGCTGCCATATTTATTGAACAATTCGCCAAAAGTATTTATTGTAAATGAACACGCTATGGTCGATTATACTGGGGAAGTTACTTTACTTTATAGTGATGGAAAAAATACTTTATATAAGGGTAATATGGTGGATGGTCACGTGGATGGATTAGGAAAACTGTATACTTTAGATGGTGGGCTATTATACGAAGGTCGCTTTTCTAAGGATATGTATTGTGGGCAAGGAAAGCAGTATTTCCCAAATGGTAAACTGCATTATCAGGGAGATTTTTTGGCCAATAATTATTGCGGAGAGGGCAAGCTTTATCAAGAAAATGGTGACTTGCTTTATGAGGGTACATTTGAAAATGGTATATATCACGGACATGGTGTATTGACTACATTAACCCAAAGATATCAGGGGCAGTTTGTATCAGGCGATTTCAGTGGCGAGGGTATGCTATGGGAAAATGAGAAATTATTATATGAGGGTGACTTTGATAGTGGCTTATATCATGGAGTTGGAAAACTATACGATGAAAATGAAGCTTTGCAGTATGAGGGTCGATTTGAAAAAGGTGTGTATCAGGGGACAGGTACATTGTACACTTTAAATCAAATATATCAAGGACAATTTTTAGAAGGTTACTTTCAAGGTAAGGGTATATTAAAAGTTGATGGAAAAATACTGTACGAGGGCGAATTCAGCCATGATTTATATAATGGTCGGGGGAAATTATATGATGAAAATGAAGTTTTAAAGTATGAGGGCGATTTTGAAAAGGGCGTATATCAGGGAGCAGGAACGTTGTATATTGCAAATACAGTATATCAGGGGAATTTTTCTGATGGGTGTTATAAAGGCGAAGGAATACTGAAAATTAATGGGAAGATATCGTATAAAGGCGAATTTAGTCATAATGTTTATCATGGTAAAGGTGTATTGTATAATGGAAATGAAAATTTAGTTTACGATGGAAGCTTTGTAAATGGTTTATTTGATGGAGATGGTATACTTTATTTACCCTCAGGAAAAACGCTGTATCAAGGTGAATTTAGCAAGGGTTTATACAATGGCAAAGGCATTTTGTATAATGACACAGGCATGATATTATATAAGGGCTATTTCTTAGAAAAGTTGTATCACGGTGAGGGCAGCTTATATAATGACGGTAAGCTATTATACAAAGGTGAATTTAAGGAGGGGCAGTATAACGGAGAGGGTACGCTGTATCAAGATAATGTACTGATTTATAATGGTAATTTTGAAAGTGGTGCTATGACTGGAACGGGCAGTATATTTGATGCAAATGCAAATTTGATTTATAAGGGTAATTTACAGAGTGGAGTATACCATGGAACTGGTGAACTGTATGTTGAAGGCATTTTGTTCTATAAAGGTGAATTTAATATGGGCGAGCTTACTGGCGAAGGATGCGAGTATTCTAAAGACGGTCATATAGTATATGAAGGTGGATTTTTAAATGGACAGTATGATGGTGAGGGGACGTTATATGATACCACCACAGGTACTTTGATATATAGTGGTTTGTTCCATAATGGTGAGGCAATTTTACAACTATCGACAGAAAATGCGACTGAAGCTACATAGGATAGTTATCGTGACAGGAGGTTAGAAATGGGAATTTTAGTGTGTGGCGGAGCATTGTTACAATGTAGTTTTGGGCAGCTGCCTGGAACATTACTTGTATTGCCAACTGCAAAGGTAATGAATATGATGCCGATTGCAAGTATTATGGACAATAAACCGTTTGTAAATATAATGCCATTTGGTATGTGTAATTCCTTAGCTAATCCAGCAGTGGCGGCAGCAACTGCGGCTGCTATGGGCGTTTTGACACCTATGCCATGCATTCCAACCATTGTTTCACCATGGACACCCGGGAGCGCTACAGTTTTAGTTGGTAACAATCCAGCTCTCAATAACAGCTCACAACTAATGTGTGCTTTTGGTGGTTGTATTAATATTAAGATGCCTGGACAAACGCAAATTATGGTACCATAAAACAGAAAGGACGAGGTATGATAAAACGAGTATTATTCGTGATTCTATGTACTTTGACTTTTCCAGTGCTATTTCTGCTGTTGTATCCAAAAGAAGAATGGGTATTTGATGCTTCATATTACGGCTATCAATCGGATTATTATGCAGTTTTTCATGATCAGAGTAATATTATGATATGTCAATATAATGATAATGGAACACTGACGGGAAAGTGGAAGACACCTAAATATGATAATTATGATATAATTGAAGTGGAGGATATGGCTTTTCATGATGGTTATGCCTATTGTGTGCTAAAGCAGTATGACTGTCGGAATTATAAGCTTACTCAGAGAAGTTGGTTTTGTATTGATTTTCAGCAGAAAACATCAAAAGAAGTATGTAATTTGAAATATAAAGACATTGAAAATCCATTTAGTACCTCCCTGACCTATACAGAATCTGGGCTTTACTCAGTATCTGCTTATAAGAATTATTTGGTTCGTGTAAACGTATTAACGAAAAAAGAAGATATTATTTATGTGAACGCAGAGGGGATTGTTAACTATAGTGCTATGCTGCCGAGCGGACGACTGTTTTTTACTGATATCCTCAGTAATATGTATATTA
>JAVBRC010000001.1:0-8689 GCA_031548405.1 Oscillospiraceae bacterium
AAAAGGTAGCACTCGACGAAATAAGTTAACTATCACCGCCGAACGGCGATTCAAAAGTTTACTCAATTTTTTCAAAAATTGCGGTTTCCAAAGGCAGAGCCTTGGTCGCTCGTCGCAACGAGCGAAATACCTTATCGTTCAAGCGTCTTTTTAGGGTGAATTGTCGCCCATAGGCGACAAGAGGGTTCTTTTTTACAAGTGAAAAAAGAACCCTAAGTAACAGACGTCGAGTCAGACCAATTTTTCAAAATGCCCGATAGGGATAGTTTTGAAACGTCAGAATAACTAAAAAATTTTTGTAAAATAAATTCAAAAATTAGTATTCATTATACTTTTTCGACAGACTAACCGCACCCAAAAGTTCCACTTTTGAGTGCGGTTTTTTTCTTTAAGAGTTTTATTGTTTTGCTAATTGATTGAAAATCATTTACACAAGATTTTATAGATACCCAACAAAACGTTTATATGACTTATTCCGCTATTTTTCGTAAAATCATAAGATCAAAAACATCAACACTGCCATCACAGTTTAAATCTGCTGTTTTATCCGCATTTGGGTAATCAAGCTTATCTTTTCCCACTAAATAATCGGATAGCAGTTCCTCATCTTGTGAATCAGCTTTACCATCATTATTAATATCTCCGAGAATTAAATCAGTTTCAACAGCAGAATAAACTTCGCTGTACATTGTTTCTGCCCACAATTCACGCATTGCTGCATAACCCTGATCGTTTGGATGTACACCATCAGCACTCAAATATTCAGGATTATTGTAAAACATCTCATAAAAATCTGGACCTTTAATAACCTGAGGGTAGTTCTCATAGATTTTATCAATCATTGCATTGTAATCAGCAAGATAAGTATTTATACCCTTTTCTGTAGCGTATGGTATTTTTGGTACAATCGGAGTTTTTCCGTATTTAAGTACCTCTTCAATCATATATACCGTATTGTCATAATACTTTTCTGCTCCAGTTTGATTTCCCCACGCATCGTTCGTACCATAAGCTATGCTGACGTACTCACCAGGGAAAGTATCTAACCAACGATCAATATTTTTCACACCATCAGTACTTCTAATTCCGCCGATTCCCCCATTTTCCTGAACTGGGAAGTAACGGCTGTCAATTTTGTTCACGAGTTCAGCAAAACCAGTACCATAGCAATTCATCATTCCGCAAGCAGTAATTGAATCCCCGAAAAATATCCAGCTGTCAGAAACGCCATCGGACACGTTATGAATATCAAAATTTATTCCAGCTGTCCCTCCAGCTTTACCGTCAGCCCCTGTAATCACAATGCGTATCCAGTTATATCCCGAAAAGTCAATTAAATGCTGACGTGAGTGGAGCGTATTTCCTGTTACTGTGTCCATTGTTGCCCAGCCATCTGTTGGATATGTTCCGCCGGGAGCAGCATTAACTTCAATTGTATAATCAGTTGGCATAGAACTTGATGATCCACCGTTTACGACAGTGTAATCATATTGACCTGTAGTATTATACCAGACCGCAATTATAGTCTGTCGCTGACTTTCTGGTATAGCTGACAAATCATACGCAAGATAATCTGGAGTATTCCCATACCAGAATGAATAATAAGCCGCATCGTTTGCAGCCTTAGCTGTATGCGGACTTGATTCCGAGTAAGCCGGACAATCACGGCTAATCACAGGATTAGGGAGAGCTGTTTCAGCAGTCACGTTAACGCTGTACATAGAAAACGTGGCAGAAACAGCAACGATTGATGATAAAAAAGCCAGAGCAGTTCTTTTGAATTTTTTCTTCATTATCGCACCTCTTTATTTATTTTTTAAGGAAACTAGGATAATACTACATAAAAATTAGTGCAGTGTTGCCCTAATATAGTTTAATTCTAAAAGTATACCATGAAGAATAGTAAAATTCAAGTATTTCCCTTGTTCTTTCTTTTTTCTATCACAAAAAAGAATGAACCAAAGAAAAAGGCTCTTTGCGCATTTTCCCAAAACTATCACCGACGAACGTCGTTTGTCGTATCTTATATTTCTCCACAATAAAATTCAATCGCCTTAGAAATAAATTCAGTAGTCCCCTTTTCATACTTATCCATATTATAAGTAAAACGCTCATCAGCAACATACATTACTCCAAGCCCAGAAAGGATTTCTCTTGTGCATTCGTAATAGTTCCCACTAATGTAATCCTGCCACTTTTTCACAAGCTTCTGAGCTGATAAATCCGACGGCTTTGCACCTAATTTCTTACACTCGGCAAACTCGATAATCAAGCTATAAAGCCCCGCGTTCACATCAATCCATTTTTCCTTTGAGTAAGCATTTGTTTTATTCTCAAAATCGGAATAAGCCTGAGTATCACCCCATTTTTCCTTAGCCTCAGCTTCATAAATCTTGCGTGTTTTTTCATATTCTGTGTTGTCAAAATTCTTTAAGTTCATAGTAATACCTCCGTTTTCAGCATTTTCAAGCAAACGAATAAGCCGCTCCAGACGCTCCTTTTTGAGTGTAAGCAAATGCTTTTGCTTTGAAAGTGCTTTTTGTTTATCATAGTTCGGAGAGGATAAAATTTCTGAAATCACCTTTAAAGAAAAGTCAAGCTCCCGATAAAAAAGTATCCCCTGCATACGTTCAATAGATGTTTCATCATAAAAACGATAGCCATTTTGTTCGTCAACAAAAGCTGGCTTTAGTAGTCCGATTTCATCGTAATAGTGTAAGGTTCGTACACTTACACCGCTCATTTCGGCAAGTTCCTTTATCTGTAACTTCATTTCATCAACTCCTTAATTCAGAGTATACACTATGACGTAACGTTAGTGTCAAGATTATTTTTAAACCGTATTAAGCTGATACCGAATAAAGAAAATGTGGCATATCCACTCCCCTATAACGCTTTACCCAGCTATCAATTTTCGTCATACCGTTACGAATGGCAACATTTTGCGAAGGGATATTTGTATCACGGATAATGGAGCAAATCTTGTCAGCATTCAGCACCTCAAATGCATATTTTTTACAAGCCTTAGCGGACTCGGTAGCATAGCCCTTATGCCAGTAAGACTTTTGAAATAGATACCCAATCTCAAGTAAAAGTTCTTCTTTCCAAGTCTGCATAGTAAGTCCACATTGACCAATCATTTCACCAGTGCTTTTTAAAATAACTGCATAAAGTCCAGCTCCGTTTTCTTCATATCTCATAAGCTGATTATCAAGCCAAGCCTGAACTTCAGCATCTGAAAATGCACCCTCATAAGCATACATGACATCGCTGTCTTGCAGAATTTTACATAAACCATTAAAATCAGATTGCGTCATTTTGCGTAAAAACAAACGCTCTGTTTCAATCATGAGTTCACCTCAAAAGCTGTTTCCCATTCAGCAGACTTAAAACCAACCAAAACAATATCATCAGTAACAATAATCGGTCTTTTCACAAGCATGCCGTCAGTAGCAAGCAACTGCAATTGCTCGTCCTCACTCATAGATGGCAGCTTATCCTTTAGTGACATTGATTTGTACAAAAGTCCACTTGTATTGAAAAACCTTTTTAATGGCAGATTGCTTTTCTTATGCCACTCTTTTAATTCATCATATGTAGGATTCTGCTCTTTAATATTACGCTCGGTGTAGGCAATATTATTTTCATCCAGCCATTTTTTCGCCTTTTGACAAGTCGTACATTTTGGATAATAAATATATAGCATAATTTTCTCCTTGTTTCAGTAAATTTATTTTGTAATTTCTGTAGTTGGCTTCCATTTAAAGGCATTCATGTCAACCAGACCATTAATAAACCTTACACCTTCAGCTTCAAGTAATTCACGCTGTCTGTTCTCACCGCCAAAAGCAAATGCCTTTGAAACTCCGCCGTCTTTTGTCACAACCCTAAAACAAGGTATTTCATCAGCATTTGGGTTTTTATGCAAAGCATACCCGACCACTCTCGCCCAACGATTATTCCCAGCTAAAAATGCAACCTGTCCGTATGTCGCAACTTTTCCGTAAGGTATCTGTTTTACAACCTCATATATTTTTTCAAATGTATTAGTGACTTCTTTCATCTGAAACCCTCACTCTGTAATTTCAATTTCATTTCCATCAATGTCAAGAACAACGCTTTCATAATATCCGTCACCAGTTGTTCTTGCCTGACTCAGCACAAAGTAGCCATCTTTTTCAAGCCTTTGTGTAAGTTTATCAACCTCACTACGACTTCCAACACTAAAAGCAAGATGAGTAAAACCAATAGCATATTTCTTTACATCATTAGTAAAATTTTCAGGCCGTGACATAATTTCTAATTTCACTTCACTATCAAAACTCAGAAAATAGGTTTGCAGACCAGATTTTGTGTTATGGTATTTTTCATTCGCAACAGCACCAAAATATTTTTCATAAAAGCTTTTACTCTCTTTAAGATCAGCAACATAAACTGCAACATGATTAATTCTCATGATTTTAAAACCTTTCTCTATAGCAATACCGCGCCAATTTTTAAAGACATGCCTGAATGAATTACAGATTAAGTCACGCCTGATGACTTCGCACGAATCTTACGCACATACTTAATCTGTGTTTCCATAAACACACCTCTTTTCTCTATACACCAGTTCTAATTATTTCTAATCATATAATAGCAAATATAAGCATAATTTGCAAGTGTTATTTCATCTGATTCCTAACAGTTTAATAGCTTCTGGATATCCAGTCAATGATTTTGAGCCAATAAAAACAGTGCTGTACAAATCATACAGCACTGCCTTAAATTTATATTACAAATCGTTTTCAGATACAATATATGAACAACCATCTTGACAAATGACCTTACCGATATATTTTCCGTTTTTAGGCCCGCCCAGAGTATAATCAGTAATACCATTAGCATACATTTCAAATTCAGTATCAGATATCTTTTCAAAATATAAATCTTCCCAATAACGGAAAGGTGAATCTAAGCCATATTCATTTAATTCATTCGAAGTTACTACATATTGTTCCATTGTAGTTAAATCAAAAATCGCAACAAAAGAACTATGTATTCCTGAACCCATTGAACATGAATAAATAATATCTTTTACACCATTACCATCAAAATCACAAGTGTACATATCAGTTAAACCTAATCCACCAAAATTGTCACCTATCGAATAAACATCATCATCAAAAATCAAAAAAGAAGTGAAGTTTCCATACTCCTTAAAAATCTGGCAACCTGTTTCTTCAAATACATCATCTGTTGTAATGTCAACAAAATGCATTTCTTCTCTTGATAATTTGTATTTTTCATCCAACAGTCTCCAAAGGCCATTCAGTGTATATCTGGCACCTGATGCTCTGCGTCTTGCTATCACAACATCAAAAACATTAACAGCATTATCATTATTTATATCAAATACTTTTGTAGAGTCATAAGGTTTAGCTAAAACAAAGTCACTTATGTTCTCTAAATCGCATTTAGCGTCATTTGTCGGAGTATACCATGCTGCCAGTTCATTTTTTCCAGTGTTAATATTCTCATTATAATCACTAAGTGCAATTGCCTCGCCAGTTAAATTATCGCATAAATAAAGATCATAACCGCCATTACCACCTGGACGTATACTTGAAGTTATTGTGTAATCTTCATTAACTACGCAAGGATCAGCTGTATCACAGCCTTCAATATTAAACGGCATAAGTTCAGATTGCTGATTGAAGCATCCACCCCTATATATATAGTCTACTTTGTCCGCATTTGTATGCGAAGTATATAAAAACCAATTTGGATTTGAATACAAAACAGGATAATATTCAAAAGTATCTGGTTCACTGCAATATGGAACTTTCTCAGCAATATATTCACCATCAATTGCATTGAGTCTGTATATATCCATTTCACCATTTTTATCAAGTCCTGAGAAGTAATAATTTGAGATCATATAGAACGGCATTGCTGGCTCAATTTCAGTGCTTGAATAAATTGTATTAATCTCCACTTCTCCACCATTTATGGTTATCATACGGATATAGTTACAATCATTCTCCATAGCCTTATAAATAATTTTGTTATTAAATGACTTGAACATTTTAGGATCTTCACATCTTGACATAGGATCATTCGTAAGATTTATAGGGTTCCCTTCTGAACCTATCTCATAATAGAAAATGTCCCAAGAGTAAAATTCGGAAATTGGATCAACTGTATTCATACCCATAAATACAACTGCCTTGCCATTGTCTGTCCAGACAGCATTCATCGGGTCTTTTACATTAGTCCACTCATTGCTGATACACTCCAGCTTGTTTGTTTTGAAATTAAAGATAAACAGCTCACTGCTATCATCTCCATAGGAATCATAGCTGTGGTACACAAGACGCCCAGACATCTTTGGAAGTTCAGTTGCCGACATTGCTGGAACAGCATTTGTCAGAAATGTTCCCATTAATGTCGCTGATAATAATATTGATATTGCTTTTTTAAACATACTAATCCCCCACGTTATTATAATTGATATATGTATATATTTTCTATAAACACATGCTTTTGTTTGATACATTAATTATAACACATTCTAAATAGATTAACAATACATTTTTTGAATAAAATCAGTAAAAATCAATCAAAAAATCACTCTCTGTTCTTATTGTTGAACAGAGAGTGATTTTGAAAAATTTTCATAATCGGCGCGACATAAAAAGTTTTACTCGTTTTTTTTAATAAATTATGGTTTGCAAAGGCAGAACATAGAACTCGTGTAGTCTTTAAGATTTAATAACCATATCTACCGAACGGCGCTAGTACTCCGTATTTAATCGCTGTTTCCTTAATCTAAGCTTTCAGCATATTCCTTAATATATTTTGAAAGGTCAGAAACATAAGTTTTATCAAAAACATCATTAAAGCCACACTGTTTAAGAGCTGACTTAAACTGAAACTCACCTGAATTCGATTTTATCTGAGCAATCTTTTCATACATATTAACAGCCTTATCGTAATCCTCTAATGATACTTTCCATATATCAAGAGCAGCAAGTGCTGAAACACCATAACTTATGTAATACCCAGGTTGTTCAAACAAATGAGAGATATAATATAGTTCTGTGTCATATCCATTCAAATCCATCATTTCATCAAAGTATTTTACAACATCTTCTGGTGTCATAGTATCAATATTTTTTAAAACTGTGTATTCAAATTCACCAATAATGAAACCACTAATAACACTATCAAGCATATCATTAAGTTTCAGCATACGCATTGCATCTGCCTGCTCCTTATAGATATCGTCATACAATGGCATAAACAGCATTTCCATTCCCTGTGATTGTACCTCAGCTATATCGATATTACTTTTCTTCATAAATGTTGTGGTATCATCTTTTAATGCCGAATGGAAATGTCCGAATTCGTGGACTACTGTTGAAAAGTCATAACAATCACCATACTGATATGTGTATATAAGTGCACTATTTTGAACTGGCAATTCAGTAGTAAATGAACCGGTATAACATTCATCGCCACTTGTCATAGTATAAAGTGAATTATTATTAAGCAGCTTTGCTGACTGATTAATTTCAGGAGAAATTTCATTTGTATATGTAGCAAGAGTTTTGAACTGATTGTCAAACACAATTGGATTGTCATAAACATTATCATATTCCGGCATATTATAAAGAATTTCTCCCAACTCATCATTGATAGGAACTATTTCTTTTTTTATTATGTTACTAAGCGATATAGCCTGTTCAGCAGAAAAATCTCGATAATATGTGTCATAAAAAGTTTCAGTATCATAAGAAGAAAGAATATCAAGATAGATTTCAGCAGCACGAAGATTCTTTGCTTTGTTTTTCATCTTGTCGTCATAAACAATGTTATAGTATTCATCAAGATTTTCATCCATTACTTCACAATTTACTTTTGCATAGCCTTCGATATGCTTTATAGACATGGATCTGTCACCGAAATAATCAATATAGTCCATATTCACATAAGGTTCAAATATCGCAGAATACTCCTCGATTTTATAACACCTTGTAAATGCATAACAAAGTAAATCATATGCTACATAATAAGTTTCATAGCAACTGTCATATTCATATTCAAGCTGCTCGTTATACCAGTCCGAATAATATGAAATTGTTAAATATGAAAGTGCCTCTGAGGCAACATCAAGATCATCAAGAAGTATCTGCATATTCTCTTTAACCTTAGCAGCATTCCCAGATATGTTAGTAGACTCCTGAAGTTGTGTAATGTGTTCCTTTATTGTATCAAGCTCAACCACAGAATATTTATTGTTTAATTTCAATTCACTTGAATTTGATTCAGTCTGTACTTCAACTTCAATCTCAGTTTCAGGCTCCGTTTCTATTTCAGATAACAGTTCAGTTTCAGCCTCTGTTTTAGCTTCTGTTTCCGATTCTAATTCAGTTTCTGTAATTGAAGATAATTTTGATGAGGATTTAAAATAGTCATCAAAAGAACAACCAATCATTGAAATTGGTAATGTTGCTGTAATAATAAGTGATATAATGCGTTTTCTTTTCATTCTATAAACTTCCTTATTTATTTTATTATAAAAAATTATTAATTTTTTTATTAGTTTAGTATAACATATACCAAATAAAATTGCAATATTTTTTACTTTTATTAATAATCTTCATAAAAATCCACCAGAAAGCTAGTATGGTATTGACAAAATTAC
>JAVBRC010000173.1:0-3914 GCA_031548405.1 Oscillospiraceae bacterium
TTTTCTTGTGAATTGTCGCCCATAGGCGACAAGAGGCTTCTTTTTTACAAGTGAAAAAAGAAGCCTAAGTATGCTTACGTCGAGTTCTACCAGCCTTTCAAAACGCACGATAGTGGGGAAGTTTTGAAACGTCAGAATAACTAAAATCTTTTGTAAAATAAAATTCAAAGTCAGAATCACACTTTTTCGACAGACTGAGTCTATTAAGCTTTATTAACAAGCTTAATAGACTTTTTACTATTATTACCAAATGTCTGCTAAATGACAATTGAGTGCGATGACATTATGCCTTTACAATTATACTTGATCTATCAATATCATCTGAAATTGATTTGATATATGAAGACTTAGCTTTTGAATGTCTTACCTTCTTAGCCTCTGGTGTTTGTTCGACTTGAATTTTACTTGGCTTTTCATTTGCATCTTCTTTACAATCTATGCTATCATTTTTTTCTTTGTCAAATGAATTACCAGTTTGGAAATCTTTTTCAATTAGTTCTTTATCACTTTTTTCGAATTTTTCTTTATTTTCCGCGTCTTTAATATCATTCCTGAATTTATTATAATCTGCTTGTGTTGGAAGTTTTGAGTATTCTCCGCTTTTAACAAATTCACATTCAATTTTATTCATTTCAGTCATTCGTTTATGTTCCTGAGCAGCGATTTCTAACTTTTTTCCGTCTGGAATGTTAGGATTGTTTTTAACAGAATTAATTGTGGACAAAGAGGATGCAACTTTTGAAAATTTAAGTTTCTGGACATCATCTTTTGTTTTGCATTCCTTTAGCTGACGTTCATATTTTTTCTTTTCATTTTCGAGATTTATAATCCTCTGGTATTCAGTAGGGTTTTTGCATTTTAAGTATTTCATTTCATCAGCAGTAAGCCTTGAACCCATTTCAATTTTTGAATATATAGAAGAAAGTGTTTCGTCTTCAGGACTAGTTTCTTGTTGTTCCATATATGATTTTTTGAATTGTTCATTAAGCCGCTGTTTTTCGTTGAGTTTATCATCTGTTATAAAATTATTCGTATCTTTTTTACGTTGCCATTTATTTTGAAGATTTATATTTTTGACATAGCTGTTGACTGAATTAATCATTAAAAAATCCATGTGATCACCTCCTGACATAAAGTTGCTTTATATTATATATCGTTTGTTTAATTTGAAAATCAATAGACATGTCAAAATCATTGTTGTAATATTTCAAAAATTCTGGTTTCCAAAAGCAGAGCCTTGGTCGCTCCGCATCGCAAAATTTTATAGCCTTAGAAGAGCGTTTTTCTTGGGTTATTTCATTTGTAGCGTGTGAAAAAAGAAAGAATGGAGAACTCATGTATCGTTGAAGATTTAATCAGTGGTTCCTTAATTATACCCAACGAATGTCGCTTTCTGTGAGAAATTATAATCATGCATTTGTCATGATAAATAGAAATTATAAATTGACATTTTAAAAAGTTGGTGTTAAAATAAAGAGTACGAAAAAATAAGAATAATGAAGAAAAAGGCTTTATAATTAGCTTTTTGTGGTTAGGAGAAGAATTTAATGCAAACAAAAACAATCGATGTCTTTAAAAGTGCCCCTGTTCCTAAAGCTGTAATCAGCAATATCATACCATCAATTGTAAGTATGATTATGGTTTTGCTTTATAATCTGGCAGATACCTTTTTTATAGGTCAGACAAAAAATGCATACATGGTTGCAGCCGTTTCAGTTGCAACACCAGTATTTCTAATATTCATGGCTATAGGATTACTTTTTGGTATTGGTGGAACTTCGCTTATTTCAAGAATGCTTGGCGAGGGACGTGAAGAATACGCAAAGCATACCTCAGCTTTCTGTTTTTGGACAGGGCTTACAATTGGCGTTGTATCAATGATATGTATCTGGATTTTTGCAAGACCTATCAGTTTGATGGTCGGAGCAAGTAATGACACTGTTGACTATGCAATGCAATACCTTAATATAGTATCAATCGGAATACCCTTTTTGATTGTCAGCAATACATTTAGTAATATTATTCGTTCAGAAGGACGTGCTAAAACAGCCATGCTTGGAATGATAATCGGAAATCTTATGAATATTGTACTCGATCCGATTATGATTTTAGCATTTGGCTGGGACGTTAAGGGAGCTGCAATTGCAACAGTTATTGGTAATGTTTTTTCAGCAATATTTTACTTTGTTCATCTTACTTCAAAAAAATCTATGCTTTCAATCAAGCCTAAGGATTTTCGTATAGGAGATAAGATTGCAGTTGGTGTACTGGCAATCGGAATTCCAGCATCGCTTAACAGCATAATGATGAGCGTTTCAAACATTGTTATAAACAATTTTATGAACAAATATGGCGATATGGCAGTTGCTGGACTTGGTGTTGCTATGAAGGTTAATATGATTGTTGTAATGTTACTTATCGGCCTTGGAAGTGGAATACAACCGCTACTGGGATATTGTTATGGAGCTGGAAACAAAAAACGTTATTTGTCAGTTTTGAAATTTTCACTATTTCTTGCATTCTGCCTGAGCTTAGTTATGACTGTTATATGTTATTGCGGTGCAGGACCTCTTGTAAATGCTTTCCTTGAGGACAGAGAAGCTTTTGATTATGGCATGAAATTCGCAAGAATATATATTTATTCAGGGCCTGTACTTGGTCTGCTCTTTGTATTTATAAATTCAATTCAGTCAATGGGTGCAGCACTTCCATCTCTGATTTTGTCTATCAGCCGTCAGGGATTGCTATTCATGCCTATGTTACTTATTTTCAACCATTTTTTCCATTCAGAGAAGATGCTTGTCCTTGCACAGCCTACTACAGATTATCTTGCAACTGCCCTTGCAGCGGTTTTATTTATTATTACGTTTAAGAAATATTTTGCTAAGATGAAGCAAATATAGTTATACGGAAAGTTTTTATAATGTGGAGAGCTGAATTTCAGCTGTTTTCTTGATAAAAAATAATTATTGCTCCACCAATTAAACATTGACAAATATTGACGGCAATGTTTAGTTGGCGGAGCAATAAAATTCAATTAAGCTTTTTAGAAGCTTAATTGGCTCAGCATGTTAGTAAACTTCCCCGCCGAACGGTGCATTTGTGAATGATTACAATCATGCATTTGTCGTGAATTTTTTTACAGAATATATTGAATAATAATTTTAATTGTGATATAATATTAATAATTAATATATAAGGAGTAAAAAAATATGAGTCTTTTATTCATTTTTCTGGCGATATTTTTAAATTTTTCAATAAGTGATTATGGTGATTACGAAGTCAATGATAGCAATATTAACAATATTCAAATTGCTGCTGATGAAACAAGTGATTTCAAGTACACAAAAGAATATGTTGCAGAAAATCTGCCGATGACATACTCAATAACCTATAATTCAAGTGAATCAGGTGAACCAGAGGTTTGCTCACTTACCGTGGCAGAACAAGGCTATTTCTCAATAAATCATGGAAATGAAGAACTTTACATCCTTAACGAGAATGGAACATATTATAGCTGTCATAAGAATGACAACGGCATTTTTACACCTGTTCCAATCGAGCGGCCTAAAGATACAGTTGAAGCCTGGACAGGAAGCGTAACCAACTTATTCACAAGATATCAATACGGCCCTCAAAACTATCATTTAATTGGTTCAGAAGTAGTGGCTGGGATTGAATGCGAAGTATATAGTAATTTTCTAAATACAGCTAATGCTGGATTAAGTGAATATCAGGATGTTTATTACATTGAGCCTGACACAGGAATATGTATGAAATATGAAAATGGCAGGCATGAACATGAATTTGAATGCACTGAATTCAAAACAGAAAATATAACTCTTCCTGAACATGAATAAAATTAACCAGCATTGATAATCAAATCAATGCTGGTTTTATTTTATTATTTATTA
>JAVBRC010000199.1:0-8193 GCA_031548405.1 Oscillospiraceae bacterium
ATTTCTTGCAAATGGTTTTGAGGAAGTTGAAGCACTTACACCAGTTGACATGCTGAGGCGATGTGAGCTTGATGTTGTGACTGTTGGTGTTGGCGGCAATGTTATAAAGGGCTCTCATGGAATAGTTGTTGCAACAGATATTGAGGCGTCTGAAATAAGCCTTAATGATAATCTTGATATGATTGTTCTTCCTGGTGGAATGCCTGGAACTTTGAATCTTGAGGCATCAGCAGATGTTCAGAGAGCAATTGGATTTTGTGTTGAAAATGATAAGTACATCGCTGCTATCTGTGCAGCACCTTCGATTTTAGGACATAAGGGACTTTTAAACGGTAAAAAGGCAACTTGCTATATAGGTTTTGAAACGCAGCTGGGTGAAGCAGTATTTTGCAAGGATGATGTTTGTACTGATGGTAAGTTTATAACATCTAGGGGAGCTGGAACTTCGATGGAATTTTCTTTTGAACTAGTTAACAAGCTTATCTCTGAAGAAAGAAGCAATATCTTGAAAAATTCGGTTGTTTATAAGAAATGAACGAAATAAATAATATAAAAAATAAGCTTAGAGTTGAGATGAAATCTATGCGTAAAAATATGAGTATAGATTACAAAAATAAGCTTGATGATATGATACTTTCAAATCTTTTGAAGTGTAAAGAATTTTTAAAAGCAAAAACTATATTGGTTTATAAGTCAACAAATATAGAAGTTGGTACTGATAAAATTATAAATTACTGTCTTGAAAGTGGGAAAAGTATTGCACTTCCAAGATGTTTTTCAGGTAATACTATGAAGTTTTATTTTTACGATGGAAAAGCTTTACTTGAAAAATCAAGCTATGGTATTTATGAACCGTATGAAAATGAAACACTTGAGGTCAAGTACTTTAACAACACGGTTTGCATTGTTCCGGCACTTGCTTTTGATTGTGAAGGCTATCGTCTGGGATATGGCGGCGGTTATTACGATAGATTTCTGGCAGCTCATGAGGAGATAATTCCAGTTGGAATATGCTATAGTGAAAATATTTTAGATAAGCTTGTGCTTAATGAATTTGATCGTAGGGCAGCGTTTGTTGCAACAGAAAAAAATCTGGAGGAGTATAATGGAAAAAAATAAGAATAATTCAGATAGAGATCAGGTACTTGAAGATATTCTTTCAACGGTTGGGAAACCTACTCAAGATAGAGTGAACAGCAGAGCAGCTAGAGCTGCTTCATCGTCTGCAAACCGAACAGCCTATGAGCAGAAAACAACTTCTACAGATATGACAACAGCTTACCAAAGAACCTCTCATGGTACATCTTCTGTAAGAACTGCTCAGAATACTTCTAATTCTAGTTATGGTAGAACAGCTAATGTAAAAAGAAATACATCTGCTGACAGAACAGCGAGTATGAACAGAAGTACATCACCATCTGACAGAACTGCGAGTATGAATAGAAGTACATCACCAGCTGACAGAACAGCGAGTATGAGCAGAAGTACATCATCAGCTGACAGAACGGCGAGTATGACCAGAAGTATACCATCAGCTGATAGAACGGGTTCTATGAGAGCATACAATGCAAGTACTATCAACAATACTGGTGTTACTGATAGCCGTAGAATTCAATCTATGGACGATAGAAATAGTCAGACATCACAAATAAGAAGTGTCAGAACATCTGGCCCACAGCAAGATGCTGAAAATCGTCATGGTGGAAAGAAAAAACGCAGAAAAGCATCTGGAAGACTTCCTTTTGTTTTGATTGTAACTACAATTATTTTTACTGTTGCTATTTCACTTTCAATATTAATTATTTCTGTTGGAAGAGATATGCTGGCGATTGGAAAATCTGATGATATAAAAATTATTACAATTCCTGAGGGAGTTAATACAGAGGATGTAGCACAAATTCTTTGTGATGAAGGTATTATAAAAATGCCAAAGGCCTTTGCGTTTATTTCAAAGCTTGGCGATTCCGATACGAAATATATTCCAGGTGAACATGAGCTTAGTCCGAGCTATGCCTATGAAACAATCATAAGTGAGCTGACAACTGATAAATCACTTGAAAAGGAAACAGTTAATGTTACATTTATTGAAGGCTGTGACCTTATTTCAGCAGCAAAGCAGCTTGAAGAAGCTGATGTATGTGATGCAGAAAGATTTATCTACTATTTTAATGCTGGTGATTATGGTTTTGAATTTGAAAATCATCTTCCAGCTTCGACATCATCAAAATTCAATCGTATGGAGGGATACCTGTTCCCAGATACCTATACGTTCTATGTAGATACCGATCCTGAAGTTGTTTGTCAGAAAATATACAGAAACTTTGATGAAAGGTTTAAGTCGGAATATTATGCTCAGATGAAAAAATTAAATATGACACTTGATGAGGTCGTAACGCTTGCATCAATTGTACAGGCTGAGTCACCAGATGTTGCGACAATGAAAAAGGTTGCATCAGTATTTGAAAACAGACTTGCAAATCTTGAGGAATACCCTAAGCTTCAATCTGACCCGACAACTTACTATGTTGATGAGGTTATAAAGCCTAATATTGAAATTCCGTCACAGGCAATTTTTGAAGCTTATGATACATATAAATCAAACGGACTTCCTCCAGGTGCTATCGGAAATCCTGGAGCTGACGCTATTGAGGCAGTCTTATATCCAGCTGACACTAAGTACTATTTCTTCTATGCAAATATTGATACAATGGAGACATTCTTTGCTGAAACAGATGAAGAACATGAAGAAAATAAGGATATGGTAAGAGATCAGCAAACTGCTGATGATGAAGATGACGAAGATTACGGAGAAGAATAAGTTGAATATATTTGAAAATCTTGAGGTTTTAGCACCTGCTGGAGATGCAGAAAGATTTACTGCAGCGCTTGATTATGGTGCAGATGCTATTTATTTAGGCGGAAAAACGTTTGGAATGAGAGCGTCACCAGGTAACTTTACATTTGACCAGCTTAAAGAGGCTGTTGACACTGCTCATAAAAAGGGTGTGAAGGTTTACCTTACTTGCAATACTCTTCCAAGAAATAATGAAATCCCTTATTTTAAGGAGTTTATTGAGAATACTGAAAAATGTGGTATTGATGCAGTGATTGTTGCTGACATCGGGCTTATGTCACTGATAAAAAAGTATACTCCGAATATGGAAATTCATATGTCAACGCAGACTGGTATTGTAAACTATGTTACTGCTAATGAACTTTATAATATGGGTGCGAAGCGTGTTGTTCTTGCAAGAGAACTTTCTCTTGATGAAATTGCAGAAATCAGAGCAAAATCGCCTTCTGATATGGAAATTGAAGTATTTGTACATGGTGCAATGTGCGTTTCATTTTCAGGAAGATGTCTGCTTTCCAGCTATCTTGTAAATCGAGATGCAAACAGGGGAGAGTGTGCTCAACCATGCAGATGGGGTTATCATCTTATGGAGGAAAAGCGTGAGGGACAGTATTTCCCAATCTTTGAAGATGAAAAGGGAACATATATCTTGAATGCGAAAGACCTTTGTATGATAGACCATGTTGATAAGCTTGCAGCAGCAGGTGTTACAAGCCTTAAAATTGAGGGCAGAGCAAAGTCTGCTTACTATGTTTCGGTTGTGACAAACGCTTACAGAAAGGCTGTTGACTGGCATAGAGCGCATGCTGGTGAGCCATTACCGCAATGGATTAGTGAAGAAGTATTTAAGGTGAGCCACAGAAAATATTGTACTGGATTTTTCTTTGGGCATCCTAAGGACTGCCAGTATTATGAAACTGGTGGATATATAAGAAATTATGATGTTGTGGCGGTTATTGACAGATGTGAAAACGGAGTTGTTTACGCAACTCAGAGAAATAGATTTTTCGCTGGAGATGAGCTTGAAATTCTTTCTCCAGAAAACGAACCACTTGTAATGACTCCAGAAAGTCTTGTAAATGAAAAAGGTGAAATACTTGAAACTGTAAATCATGCAATGATGAAATTCAGTTTCCCTTGTGAAAAGGAATTTCCACCTAATTCAATTATAAGAAAAGCTGTGTCAGTTAACTAACCAGTATGTATAGCCTTGGTCGCTCCGCAGAACGAAATTTTTTATCGTTCAAGAGTATTTTTTCTTTGGTTCTTTCTTTTTTCATAGAAAAAGGAAAGAACTGAGAACTCATGAAATCTATAAATTTACACTTGACAAATCATAAGAATTATGATACATTTATTAAAGAACAAAATAATAAAACGTTGATAAAGGACGATTTATTGTCGTAAGTTTTACAGAGAGGTGCTGTCATCGGCTGAAAGCAGCGCTATAACGGATAATAAATATACCACCTTTTGAGTTCGGTTAATACCCGACGGTTTGTTTCCGTTAAAAAACAACTATGAGGCATGGTATAACTCCATGTAAATCAGGGTGGAACAGCGGTTATTATCGTCCCTTCGGATTTTATGTCCGGAGGGGCGTTTTGTTTGTAAATAATTATATATAATATAATTTGGAGGAATAGAAATGATAAAATTAACACTCAAAGACGGTAGTATCCGTGAAGCAGAACAGGGAAGTACTGCTGCTGAAATTATTAAGGGAATTGGGGCAGGACTTTATAAGGCTGCTTGTTGCGTGAAAATCAATGGTGAAGTTAAGGACTTGAGAACAGTTTTAGACAGTGATTGCGAATTTGAAGTAATGACTTTTGATTCAATTGAAGGAAAGAAAACTTTCTGGCATACTGCCTCACATATTCTTGCACAGGCTGTTAAAAGACTTTATCCAAATGCAAAGCTTGCGATAGGCCCTGCAATTGACAATGGTTTTTACTATGACTTTGATCTTGAAAAGCCTTTTACAGCTGAGGAACTAACAAAAATCGAAGCTGAGATGAAGAAGATTGTCAAGGACGGAATGCCACTTGAAGCATATACAATGACACCTGATGAGGCAATAAAAACACTTGAAGAACAGGGCGAAATTTATAAGGTTGAACTGTGTCAGGAACACGCTGACAAGGGCGAACCAATTTCATTCTATAAGCAGGGCGAATTCTCAGACCTTTGTGCTGGCCCACATCTTATGACTACTTCCCCAGTTAAAGCGTTCAAGCTTTTGTCATGCACTGGTGCATACTGGAGAGGTTCTGAAAAGAATAAGATGCTTTCCCGTGTTTATGCAACTGCATTTCCTAAGGCATTACAGCTTGACGAACACCTTAAAGCACTTGAAGATGCAAAGATGCGTGACCATAACAAGCTTGGACGTGAGCTAGAATTATTTACAACTGTTGATAATATAGGTCAGGGACTTCCTATAATGCTGCCTAAGGGTGCTAAAGTTATTCAGCTGCTTCAGAGATGGGTTGAAGATGAGGAAGAGAAAAGGGGATACCTTTTGACTAAAACACCTTATATGGCTAAGCGTGAGCTTTATAAGATTTCTGGTCACTGGGATCATTACCGTGATGGAATGTTTGTTTTGGGCGATCCTGATGACGAAACAAAGGAATGCTTTGCACTTCGTCCTATGACTTGTCCTTTCCAGTATCAGGTATTCTTGAACAGACAGCGTTCTTACCGTGATTTACCTATGAGATTAGGTGAAACATCAACACTTTTCAGAAATGAAGATAGTGGTGAAATGCACGGTCTTATTCGTGTACGTCAGTTCACAATTTCTGAAGGACACCTTGTTTTAAGACCTGATCAGCTTGAAGAAGAATTCAGAGGCTGCCTTGAACTTGCAAATTATATGCTTGAAACTCTCGGACTTGCTGAAGATGTTTCATATCGTTTCTCACAGTGGGATCCAGCGAGAACTGATAAATATGAGGGTACTGTTGAACAGTGGGACGAAGCACAGGGTGTAATGAAAAAAATTCTTGATAATATTGGTCTTGACTATGAGGTAGGTGTTGATGAAGCGGCTTTCTATGGCCCTAAGCTTGATATTCAGATTAAGAATGTTCATGGTAAGGAAGATACTCTTATTACAATTCAGATTGATATGCTACTAGCTGAAAAGTTTGGTATGGAATATATTGATGCTGATGGCACAAAAACACATCCTTATATCATTCACAGAACATCAATCGGCTGTTATGAAAGAACACTTGCATTGCTTATTGAAAAGTATGCTGGTGCATTCCCACTATGGCTTGCACCTGAGCAGGTTAAGTTTATTCCGATTGCAGACAGACATTTACCATATGTAAATGAAATTGCTGCAAGGCTTGAGGCTGCTGGAATCAGATGCTCAATTGATGACAGAGCTGAAAAGATGGGCTACAAAATCAGACAAGCTCAACTTGAAAAAATCCCTTATATGTTGATCGTTGGTGATAATGAAGCTGAAACTAAGACAGTTTCTGTTCGTTCAAGACGTGACGGTGATCTTGGTTCATTAAGTACTGGCGAGCTTCTTGAGAAGCTTCTTGAAGAAATTGCAACCAAGAAGAGATAAGGTACGACAGGATTAGTTAACTGACTGGTACGCAAAGCGAAGTGAAGATAGTTAAAGTCCATTAAGCTTTTAATCGATAAGCTTAATGGACTTTTTAGTTTAATAAGAAATTATATTTTTATTGAATGGCGACTGATACAGCAGTACGCTGACTCCTTACTTATCACTAACCATCTCGTTTAAAATCTGTGCGAAGTTCTGAATATTTTCCATACATTCAAGTAATATTTTTTCAGTGTTTTTAATCTGATTGTCAATCTGCTTTGTAAAATCACCGATTGTTTTCATAGCGTTTTCAATTTTGTCTGCAGAAACTTTACTTGTATCTGCAAGCCCACGAATTTCCTGAGTTATTACACCGAAACTTTTTCCGCTCTCTTTTGCACGAGCAGCTTCAATATATGCATTAAATCCCAGAATTCTTGTGTTCATTGCAATATCCTGAATAACTTTAACTGTTTCCTTTGTAGAGTTAACTTCTGAAACTGATTTCTTCGCAATCGCTTCAAGAGAATTAAATTCCTTACGAAGCTTTTCCATGTTGTTTGAATTTTGCTTTATCAGACTTTCGGCGTTGTGGATTTTATTAATCATTGTAGTATTAATATTAGTTAATCCAGAATTATTTAAGGAAGCGATATAGTTGCTGTAAGCGATTTTAGAAAGAACGTTTGCAATTGTGTGTAAAAATTCAGCTGCCATATCAATCTGATGTTTTGGAACAACTTTAACTTTTTTAACTGCTTTTACATATTCGTCAGGGTCGATATTGACTTCAGAAGCATATTTCCTGAATTTTTCTTCATTTGCTGCACTAGGAAGAACTTGTCCACCTATAAAAGAACCAATAAATTTCCCGTTAATCATAATTGGAGCAGCGAAATCAACAAGACCAGCGTGACAATAATATGTAGAGGCGTTTCCGGTACGCATTGTATTTTCTCCACCCTGCTTGTCGCATTTTTCACATCGTTGACAGCCAATTTTTGACTTTCTAGTAAGTTCCATGCAAAAGTCTGTAAAGTTACTTCCACGAGTTACAGCGGTTCCGTTTGCATCAGTTGTAAGAGCTGCCATTCCAGTAGCATTTGAAAAACCATCTTGAATATCCTGCAATGTTTTAACGTCAATAAGATCGGTTAGTTTTAAATCATTGAGTTCTGTCATTGTACATCCTCCGTATATTTTAATAAATTTATACTTATTATTATTTTATGCTATTTATGACAATTTGTCAATAGATTTTCAAATATTTTCACTATTATTTATATGTGAATTTTTGATTAGTTACAATTTCAAGGTAATTGAATTGATTATTAATAATTCCAGAAGTTATTGCAATCTTAATTGAAAAATAGTATTGTCAAAATGATAAAAATATGATATAATTAATTTACAAATATAAATTGTTTTAGTGTTTCTCAAGGAGGAAATTAAATGAGGCGACCATCATCAGAAGACGATAGCAAAATGACTTCTGCAAGCAAAGCAGCAGCATTTATTGTAGCTTTAGGAGAAGAAGCTTCAGCAGAAGTATACAGGCATCTGAATGATGAAGAAATTGAAATGCTTTCTCTTGAAGTGGCGAATATCGAAAACTTGGATCAGGAAGATATCAAGACTATCATGGATGAATTCTATGAACTTTTTATTACACAACAGATTAATGCCGAGGGTGGACAGGGCTATTCGCTTAATGTTCTTACAAGTGCATTTGGTAAAGAAAAAGCTAAAATTATTATGGAAA
>JAVBRC010000210.1:0-16381 GCA_031548405.1 Oscillospiraceae bacterium
GAGGTCCAACTTCACCTTGCAAACCTTGTTCACCCCTAGGCCCCTGAGGTCCGACTTCACCTTGCAAACCTTGTTCGCCCATATGCCCCTGAGGTCCAACTAGACCGTGAAAGCCGTGCTCGCCCTTAGGCCCCTGAGGTCCCACTTCTCCTTGTAATCCTTGTTCTCCCTTATGCCCCTGAGGTCCGATTTCACCCTGTAAGCCTTGTTCGCCCTTATGTCCCTGAGGTCCAACTTCGCCCTGTAAGCCTTGTTCGCCTCTAGGGCCCTGAGGTCCGATTTCACCCTGTAAGCCTTGTTCACCTCTAGGTCCCTGAGGTCCGATTTCGCCCTGTAACCCTTGTTCGCCCCTTGGCCCCTGAGGTCCCATTTCACCCTGTAAGCCTTGTTCGCCCCTAGGCCCCTGAGATCCGACTTCGCCCTGTAACCCCTGTTCACCTCTAGGTCCTTGAGGTCCGATTTCGCCTTGTAAACCTTGATCGCCTCTTGACCCCTGAGGTCCGACTTCGCCCTGTAACCCCTGTTCACCTTTTGGTCCCTGAGGTCCAATATCGCCCTTATCGCCTTTAGGACCTTGTGGCCCACGACAACAATATTCACAAAAAGGGAAACATTTAAAAAGTTCATCGTTAAAGTTGTTATTGCATATTGGCATATATATAACCTACCTGTAATCAAATTCAATCATATTATATGCATGAAATATATTTTGGTTAATAGCAAGATGGATTTATGTGATACAAAAAATTATGACTGTTTTACAATATTGTTTTAAATAATAATTCTTATAAATACGCTTTCACTATATTGCAAAATGTGAATATAATAAAAAGGGACGTAAATTATTAAAAAGGAGTAGATACAAATGGGTATTAGTACTCTGTATTATGATCATTATCGTGGCGACTTTACTGCTACAGGCGCAAGTATAACTTCTTATGGGAATCAACGTTATCTGAAGTCACCAGAAATAACAGAGCCTGATATTTATCAGGCTACCAGAGGATATTTAACAATTCCGTCAACTGCAAAAGTTGAAAAAGCGTATTTGGTCTGGGCGACAGATGATCATAGAAAAACTAAAATAGATTATAGCTCTCTTTATTTAAGAACACCTGCAAGTGCTTCTGACAAACTTGAGGATGCATACCATATACAAACCGAAGGTTGTGTATACGAAGGTAATGGCACTTATGATTATTATGGTTTTTCTTATGAAGTGACAGAGTTAGTTAAAAAAGGCGGGAGCGGAAATTATTGGGTATATAATTTTGATATTGTGCCTAAAAATGGAATTTCAAATAAAGCAGGTTGGTCGTTGTATGTATTCTATAAAGATGATACTTTATCATATAAAAGCTTTAATTTTTATGCTGGCTTACTTGGTGTTGGCGTTTTATTTGATGATACTGTTGAATTTGTATTAGATAATATCCGTACGCCACCAATTGGCCCTGTATTGGGCAGAATTGGTGCTACTACTATATTTTCGACCAGAGGAGAATTAGACTGGTTCTATGTAAATGACGTAGCAATGTACGATGCTTATACTCCTCCTGATGACTTTGCAAATAGTATTTCTACGTTAAATAATGAATTAATGGATACCTGGCCGCCACAGACTGTGCCAGCAAATAACAATTCTGAAGAATATCAGACAAAAGTTGTTGCGTTAAGCGGGCATGAAGTGCCAAATAATGCAAATTTAATAAATGTTAGGCTTGTAAATAATCCTGCCGGAGGTGTTTTTGCAGGCGATTTAATTGTTTCAGTTGTTACAGCTTTTGAGCTTTATAGCACTAGCCTTTCTGTTGTGAAAACCGTTGACAATGAGAAACCCTATGTTAAGGATACTCTTACCTACAATTTAGAGGTTTCAAATTCCTCAGATTATGCAATTGGTATTAATACTGTATTGAAAGATACTCTGCCAACAAAATTGACGTATGTACCTGGAAGTATGAAAATTGTCAGCAACAGCTATGGAGGCTATATAGGTTCATTGACAGATCCTGTTGATAGTGATGTCGGTTCAGAAATCGGAAGAACAGTTACAATCAACCTGGGGTCTGATGCTACTTCCACTGATGGCGGAACGTTAATGCCAGGGGATTCGGTTACTGTACAATTCAAGGCGTATGTTAATGACACGGCTAATGTAGGCGATATCATTGAAAACAAAGCAGTTGTAAGCATTACTTCTGCTGACACAGGTGAGGACGATGAGTATTATGCAATGAATGATATTGAAATAGATGCGTCACCATATCCCGTCAAAAAAGCCAGCCAGTATTACTTCCGAACTTATTCAACAAGCGATATAGACTTTAATATTACCTATATAACTAATCATGTTAAGGACAATAGCAGCGTGATTGTAATAGAAGACGATATAGATAGTGTATTACAAATTCGTTCTTGTTATCTTGATTTAATTCCGTCAGCAGGTATTACTATCGTTGATGAAACTATTGGAAATCATGTTAAATACAGAATAACCACCAATGGACAAGAAGATTTTCCGGAAAGTTTTAACTTGAATATCAGCACAACTTATTTAAAGGATACTATTTCAAGTCAGTGCTATATAATCAAGAATACAGCTACAATACAAATAAATTCTGATGATCTTTTAGAGTCAAACACAGTGTATGTTGAAAGTATTTCAAAAAGAGAACAATCAAAAATTGATTTGATTGAAAGTGTAGCTCTGGAGCAAACGGCGTTGTCGCATATTATCAATGCCGAGGGTGAAAAAATACAAAGGGTTTTAGAAATAAGCGATTCTAGGGAAGATTTTATTGCAATTAATAAATCGGTGCTGAAAACGGTTGATAGCATTACTAAATTAGAACTGATTTTGAAGTCGAAATTAAAATTTGCTAAGGATAAGTCTAACGGTTGCCATCCCATAGAATGATTTGGTAAAGCAATCTTTATCGTATGATTTAGATTGCTTTGCTTTTTTAAAAATTAATCTTGACAAACCTTAATTATTGTGTTATTATTTATATCAGTTAGATATCGCTAACCAAAAGGAGTACGGAAAAAATGAGTGTAGTAGTTGTTGGTGGAAATGACCATATGGCAACAAGATATAAGGAAATGTGTAGAAATTTCAAATGCAAGGCAAAAGTATTTACACAAATGCCGCTGATTTTGAAAATAAATTGGGTACACCGGATTTAATTGTCGTATTTATTAATATTGCTCCGCCAACTAAACATTGCCGTAAATATTTGTCAAAAATCAAATTTCTCTGCGTCTTCATCCTCACCATACGCCAGTATGCTTTCGTCTTCATCCTTGATAAATTTGATTTTTGACTGCATCTTTTGGCAATGTTTAATTGGTGGAGCAATACTTGTTCACATAAAATTGTTTTGAAAGTTAATCAAAGAGCTGAGAAGTTTAGCTTTCCTGTTGCAAAAATACATAGTGCAAGTGTAAATGCTTTGAAAAATGTACTTGAGGAATACTGCGTGTAAACGCATTTTATTTTACGAATTAGTTATCTGGCACTAACTAAAATGAGGATGGATGTTAATGTCATACTATAAATGTAATCGTTTTGAAAATAAGCTTGCGTATCATACAGCACCCGTACTTTTGGGAATAAAGTCTGCGTGTGTATTTTCGGTGGTAAAGGTCTTATAGTTCATGAAACACCATCAGATGATGAAATTGCTAAATGCATGACGTTAGGGTAAGCTTTGGTAAAGTAAAATTTTACACTTTTATTTGAATTGAGATAAATTATTTGGTGACAAGTGTTATAAAAATTATATGGCAAATTGTACATTTATGCTATTGTAATTTATAGTAAGATGTGTTAAAATTAAATAAAAGTACGATGGTCGCTTGTACCAAATAATTTTAAAGGGGAATATAATAATGAACTATACAAAAATTACTGAATTCAATGGAACTCCAGTCGTAGAATTTTCAGCTGGTGGCTATACTGCAATGGTAGCAAATGAAATCGGCTCAAATGTTATCCGTCTTCATGATGATAAAAATGGAATTGAATTTTTTCGTTTTAAAAGTGATAATATGGCTGAAACAATAAAGCAGTCTGCTGAAGTCTGGGGTTTGCCTACTCTTTATCTTCCAAATAGATTTGCTGACGGCGTTTTAAAGACAACAGATGCAGTTTATCAGCTGCCAGTTAACGAAAAAGCACCGTATAACAACCATATTCATGGTTTTTTGCATAAGCGTGTACACACTGTTACAGAGCATTATTCTGTCGATAATTGTGCTTTTGTAAAGACAAAGTATAATTATGATGAAAACGATGAGTTTTTTCAGTATATGCCTATTAAGTTTGTTGCAGAATATACTTTTACACTTTCTGAGTGTGGACTCGAACAGAAGATATGCATAACAAATCTTTCTGACAAAATGCTTCCTATGTCACTTGCAACACATACAACTATAAATTCACCTTTTGTAGACGGTGGAAAAGAAGAAAATATTCGTTTGACAGTTCCAGTTATCAAGAGATGGGAATTGAATGATCGTTGTCTTCCAACAGAAAATATTCTTGAACTTTCTGAAACTGACAAGGAATATCTGACTGGCGATAGAAAACCTGTTTTACAGGTTGTTGACAATGAGATGTTTACAACTGATTGTATAACTTTTAATGGTCAGCCATTCCACGGTGTTGTTGCAGAGGATATTGAAAGTGGTAAGAAAATCTGTTACGAAGTTTCAGATGAGTATAAATTTTGGATTATCTGGAACGACAGAGGATTTAATGGTTATTTCTGTCCAGAGCCTATGACAGCTATGATTGATGCGCCAAATCTTAATCTTTCTGCTGATATGACTGGATATCGTGAAGTTAAGCCTAATGAAACATTTGAAGCAAAGCAGAAATTTTTCACATCATTATAATAGTAAATTCCCGCCAGTTTTCTGACGGGAATTCCTGTTTATATATGAATTAAAAAGGGAACGTTGAAATTACTACGTTCCCTAATTTTGTATTAAACATTCTCTAAATCAATAATTTTTTTGCTATGTGACGAAACCTTTGAAATTAAGCCACGGAAAACGCCAATAACTCCAAGTCCGCCAAATATAAGACCCATAATTATATTTCCTAAAATTGCTGTTCTATATTCAGAATCACTTTTAAATGTATCTATTATTGCTGTAGGAATTTCAGAGAGTACAAATGGTATTTCTTCTTTTTTACAATAGAATATAAGATCTAAGTTTTCTCCCAAAAATTGTCCAAATATAACACAAACAATAATGATTATTGCAAAAACAGGAATTATAGATTTTTTTATGTTTCCGCCAAACTTTTCATATCCCTTTACAACAGCCAGACCAATTAATGCTCCAAGCCAGCCAACAAACCAACCAAGTGCATAAACAATTGCCCATGGAATAGCTGCAACAAGTCCGAAAAGCATTGCTCCAACCATGCCCATACCAGCGTTTGATTGTTTTGTAGCAATTTTTTCTTCTTCTTCACGCATTTCGTTTAAAATCTCTTCCGCACAACCAGCATGAAGTTTTATTGCGTTATATAAAATAAGCTTTGTAACACTTGTGCTTGAGTCAAGAGCTTGCTTACAATGTGGACAAACGTCAGCACCCTTAACGCCATAGTTCCCAAGCATAGGCATAGCTTCATTTGTAAAGCTTTCAACTCTCTTGATAGTTCCGATAGCGTCTACAAATCTTATTAAAATATATTTCTCAGTGACTTCTAAAGCATTCAATTTATACTTCTTTTTAAGATCTTTAGCATCAGCCATTATACGGTCATACGCTTCCTGATCGACACAAGCTGAAATGTACATATCCTTAAATCCAGAACCTTCGCTTAATGTAACAACAAACCCGTTTAAAATTCCGTAACATATGCCATTTGACACCTTAAAACCTCGTTGTACCCCGAATGTTTTATATTTTGTACCTATCATTAAAAAAACTCCCCTTAAATAAAATTTTATGTATTAATTATAGCATTATTAAATAAATTTGTCAATAAATTGCTTTATATTTGTCAAGAAAATTTCCGTTAGTCGGGAAAAGTTAACTATATCCGCCAAGCGGCGCTTCTTTTGAAAAATTCTAAATAATATGTTATAATTATGATATCACATTATTAGTATGTATAATATAAAAAAGGGGGATATTTATGCTTGATCCAGATATCAGAGAGGCACTTTTTTACTATCTTGATTATAATTTCGATAAGCACCGCACTTTTGAAGAAGTGCCGATTAATACATCTCGTGCAGACATTTTTGCAGTAACAGAGGCTGGACTAATAGGCTTTGAGATAAAAAGTGATGCTGACAGTTACACAAGATTGAAATCTCAGGTTAAGAATTACGACTTGTTTTATGACTACAATTATATAGTTATAGGTGAGAGGCATAGAAAGGGTGTTTACAAACACGTTCCAGAATATTGGGGGATTATATGCGTTTCAGAAAATTGTGTTAAGATAATCCGTAATTACTTACCCAATCCAAAGGTAAAGCTAAAAAGACAGCTTGAGCTATTATGGAAAAGGGAGCTTAATAATATTTTAAAGAGGTACTCTATGCCTGCATATGCACAGAAAAGTAAATCGTTTGTGAGGACAAAGTTAATTGAAAAGATACCAGAGAATTTTCTTACAAAAGAAATTGCTGAGGAACTTTTTGAGAGGGATTATACTTTGTTGTAGTACTATGTAATTTCTATAACTTTTATTTGCTTCTCTATCCTACCAGTTAATCTACTTTTGCTACGAATGTCGCAACTGAATTTTTAAAATTTAAAACTCATTTGCTAACTAATAGAAAGCTATTGCTTTAATGATATGTATTATAATAATATTAATCTTTAAAAACCAATAATTTATACGGATCAAGATTTAATGAGCTAGCAATGTTAAACAATACTTCTAATGATACATTCTGAATTATATTTGGTGCTTCAATAGAACTAATATGAGAACGGCTAATACCTGATAATTCGGCAAGTTCTTCTTGAGTGTAGCCTTGTAATTTTCTATAATAGGCTATGTTTAAACCTAATTGAATGTATTTGAATTCATTTGTCTTTGATATTTTTGTTGACTTTGACATGATATTCACCCCTTTAGTATAGTTTAACAATTAATCAGGTATTAATACACTCATTAACACACTATATTTGCCAACTAACAATTAGCTATAATTCATTGTTAGCAATTGTTTGATTAAAAAATAAGAAAGAAGTGAAAGATTTGGGTATTAAAAAAATAAACGGTATTGTGATTAAGAGAAATCGTAACACTATGTACATTTTAAGAGATGACCGCATTGATGGCGGATGTGACTTGCTAATTGGTTCTGGTGCAGCGGCAAACCTTTCTGAAGGTGAGCGTTTTTCGCTTTATGTAACCGCAATTTCAGTAAAAGAAGTTAAAGGCATAAAAATTTATACATTTGCTGACTCGACATTAAAAAGGGATATACATAAAACGCATACGCTTAAATTTAGTACACAAGAAATGATGCTGTTGCTATTTATCATAAAGGAACATCTTAACTTTATATCAATTCAAAAATTAAACAGTAAAATTAAAGATTATTCTGTTGAAAAACAATTTGCTGATTTGAAAAAAATCCAGCAAAAATTGCAAACAATTATTAAATAATAAAAAATCAAAAATAGCCGTCGCATTTCAAAACAATGCAACGGCTATTTTCTTTATTATAAAATTATTTTATATCTTGTGTAAAAACCGCCCCTTCAGCAAATACCGCAGTTTCGTCAGCGTTTCCATTCATGATTTGATAGAATGTTACGGTGTAAAATGCACACACCTTATTATCAAGCTTATTCACAAATCTAGACACTTCATAGTCAGAAATATCATATTTTTCTTTATATTCGTTTATAAATTTATCAAGTGAGGATTGAAAATATTCTTCGTAAGGCTCTAAATCAATACCCTTAAGCTCGTTATAACCTATCTGTAGTTCCTTAATATCACCATATTCATTAAGCATAATAATAACTCCATCTGTTATCTCTGGGGATATTACATTATTGTAGAATAAATATGCTGGATAATAAATTGAACCTACATATTCCATCAAATGACTTCTTTCTTCTGATAAAACATATTGTTCCGGATTATCAACACTATTTTTAAGAAGTTCTTCACATTTTGCTACAAGCTCTTCCTTCGTTAGTTCAGGTCTGGTTTTATCAAGCTTGGAATCTGAACCATTTTTAGTAATAGGTATTCCATCTATATTCATATAATGTCGTAATCGTCCTTTTTCGTCAAAATGAAGTGTATCATCGCCTGATGTTGTAGAATACTCATCAAATTCTGTGAAAAGTTCTTCGCTATCTCGCCATTCATAACCAATACCATGTCGTTGAGCATATTTTGCTTTGGTGTTAAAATCATCTAGGTTTATAGATAAAAATGAAACGTCTTGAAGCTTTTGTTCATTGTTAGTACTTTCATTTTCGCCGCAAGCGACTGTTAAAATGATTATGGAAGCAGATAAAAGTAAATTTAGTATGTTTATTTTTTTCATTATATTCACCTCATATTCAATTTAGCTGTATTGTTTTATAGGTTCTGCCATAGGTAACTGCACAAGTTGCAGGGCAATTAGATTCTAATTTTTCTTGTTGGGTATATCTCAAATCTGCATATACAAGAGCATCGGCTAATGTTTTATTGGCATAATCTTCTCCTCCCGCAACCGCATTGTCCTCAGTACTCAATGTGGTTATGGCATAGTATACGGCTGAACCAGAGTATGTGGGTTCAAGAATCCAATCTTGGCATAATCCCGACCATGTCCATAACACAATACTAGCACCAATTTTGTTAATTTAATTATATACAAAAGGTTGATATATGTCAATATATATAATAAACAATGATGCCGAGTTAAACTTGTGAATAATTACCATTAAACGTTTAACTAAACAAAACAGCCGTCACATTTATAAACAATGCAACGGCTGATTCTTATTATATTTTTTTTACCGAAATAATAATAACAGTTATAATAGTACAAATCAAATTATATGCCAACAACAATGCTGGTGAAAGATCAGCAAAAGCGTTCAGCATACAGTGTAATGAAACAAGCCCCATGCCAAGGAGCGCCGAAACTGCTTGAAGAATATTTCCAGCAGACGCTGTCTTTTTAATAGCCTTAGCAGACATAAGAAGCTGTACAAATGAATTGAATTTTCCAGAGCAGGCAAGAGAAGCGCTTATTTTGCCAACTTTTTTAGTTTCAGCATCAAAATCCTTTACCAATCTTGTTGGAATAATTTTTATAAGTTCATCAGTAAAATCGAAAAGTCCGGAGATTCTGTTTATTGTCACAAACGGATCAATCGTTTTAACAATAACCGCCATATCACGCTTTTCAAGCTGTGCCATAGACCTTTTAACAGTCGGGCTTGCAGTTATTTCAATAATGAACATTGCCGAAAGATTTCCAGAAACTGAAAGGTAAAGAGCATCTTTACCGCCTTCCACAAATTCGGATTCCTTTGTTTTAGTTGGAATACCTTCAATATTATGGCTTTGCATTAACTCACGGTTTCCAAGAAGAATTCTTTTATTATCAATCCAGCCGGAAAGTCCCATAGAATCTTCATAGATGAAATTCTCAACAGGTTTCAGCATTCTCTCTTTACCAGATACAACGTCATCGAAAAGTTCTGTTAAAATACTGTCAGCGTATGCTGTAAGGCTTGCCGCATCAAGTAGTGCATCATCAATTTTAGCATCTGAAAAAAGCTTTATCGAGCAAAGTCGAACTGTGCCACTTGGGAAAAGAGTGCAGGCATCAACCATTATTGAATTAGCATCATAAAAGTCCTCAACACTCTGATATCCAAGCATGACACCGTGGTTTCTTGAATATTTTTTTGCGGCTTTTCCAAGCGGTATATTTGATATTAACGGAATTGCCATACAGGAACAAGCACTTATATAAAGTGTAAATAAAGAAAGTCCGAATGTGACAGAATTGCCGTCAAAGGTATGTAATTTCATGAATGTAACCGCAATTGAGGCGAGTGCAGAAAAAATTATTATAAACGGTGCAAGACCTTTGCAAAGCTTGTCACCGCTATCGGTTGAAAAGGTATACTTTGAAAAATCCCTTATAAAGTTGGTTTTTTTCATAGTTGCAAGAATAGGATAATCACCGATTGTTCCCTTTGTAAAACTTTCAGCTCTTGTTTCATCTTCAACACACACTATTGCGTGTTTGTTTCTTGCTTTTGAGGCAAATTCAAAATTTAATTCTGCTCTCTTTAAAATAAGCTGTTTTCCAAGCGTGTTAAAGAGCAGTATCATAATCGCAACAGGAGTATAAAGATATATTTTTTCTGATTCAAGCTGTGAAGGACTAAGCATACAGGAAATTGAGGCAACAGCACATGAAAATGCGCTGAATGAAGCCAGACTGTCAGTATCAGCTTTGAATTTCACAAGCTTTATTAATCCACTTTTAACTGTGTCAAGCGAAATTGCCATTGAAAGAAAAACTGCAATAAGCTGTACACCAGAAAAAATTCTCGGATTTGCCACCGTCAGCAACTCTGGAACTGGAAGCCCAATTGATGTTCCGAGTGAAAGAAATGCAGAAAAGAGCAATAAAAATATTAAAATTGAAAATCGGAAGGAAAGGCTTGCTTTAAGCTCAACTATTGAATGTTTAATTTCCTTTGCATCTTCAAAACTGTCATAATCTTTTATTGTGCTGTCGTCACGTTTCTTTTTTTCGCCAGTATTAATTTTACGGATTTCAGGTGCTGTATCAATCTGAACATCAAGTAAGGACGGGTCAGTATCCGCTGTCAAATCTACTGATGCCATTCTGTCTACTTGCTTTTTCTGAACTCCATCATCGTGAGCGACTACAAACTTGCCCTTTTTCTTTTGCGGTTTTGTATAAACACCATCAGGTGATTCACGGTCATATGTAAATTCAGGCTGCTTTTTCTTTTTTCGCTTAGAACGCATTTCTTTAGCTCGAGAAGATTCGCTCATCTTGCGAACCTTTGGGATATATTCCTCGTCTGAAACAGCATTAGTGACAACTGCACCCTCATAGCCTACTATATTATCTGTTGGTCTTGGTGGTAAATCGGTTGGGTTCTTAATGACTTCTTTAACAGAATTTATGTAGGATACGTTAGGTCTTTCTACATCTGATACCTGAAACTTTCCTGATCTATGGCTTGGAGCAGGCTTTTTTACTGGTGCATTAATCTCTGCAAGCTCATCTAAGCTATAAGTTATCGTATCATCAGGAACGACTGTTGGTTTAATAGCTTTGAAAAAACCAGTATCCTGAATTTTTTTATCGTTGTCACTAGATTTATCCGCTTTATATGACCTACTTTTAGCAGGACTGTTGTTTTCAGCATTGGAATATTCATTGAGTATATCGTCAAGGGTTTGATTTTTTGGCATATGCATCAATCTCCAATTACTTTTTATTCCTTTGTCTTACTGTTTCATACATGAAAATTCCTGCTGCAACAGACGCATTAAGTGATGTTATTTTTCCATGCATCGGTAATTTCAGAAGAAAGTCACACTTTTCTTTTATAAGTCTGCCCATGCCGAAGCCTTCAGAACCAATAACAAGCCCCATACTTCCGCACAAGTTAACTCCGTCATAGTTTTCACCAGTTGCATCTGTACCATATATCCAGACGCCATTTTTCTTGAGTGTGTCAATAGCAGCTGCAAGGTTTGAAACTCTTGCAACAGGCAACCAGCTTGCTGCACCAGCAGAAGTTTTAAACACCGTTGAATTAAGTGAGGCACTTCTTCTCTTTGGAATAATAATTCCGTCAGCACCAGCAGATTCGGCAGTTCTTATAATAGCCCCCAGATTATGAGGGTCTTCAATTTCGTCACATATAATTATAAAAGGATCAGTCCCCTTATTTTTAGAAACTTCAAGAATATCTTCAACAGAAACGTATTCAGCACAAGCACCGATTGCAACTACTCCCTGATGTGATTTTCCATCAGTCAGCTGGTCAAGCTTACGGCTGTCCGCATCCTTTACAACTGCACCAGCAGTTTTCGCCATTGAACGGATTTTGCCAAGAATTCCGCCCTCACCGCTTATATAAACTGTATCAAGTGGTGCACCTGATTTAAGTGCTTCTAAAACGGGGTTTCTTCCGCATATTATATTATCATCAAAATTATTATTATTCATTAAAATCAATCTTTCATTATTAAATTAATCCCTAAAAAACAGGATATCTATAATTATAACATTATTACAATTAAATTACAAGTACATATTTGATTTGAAAGCAAGATAAATTGTGATTTCTGTCGAATAATAAAAATAGCGTATAATCTTGATTTTAATATCATAGAATCTTATAGAAGATCAAGCAGGTTGCCAAAGCACCAACAAGTGCGGCGGCCAGAATAACAGCAGCTTTAACAAGACGGCGCCAAAGGACAAGCTTAGGCTGTTTCGGACTCATACTGCGTATCATTTCTTGTGCCTCAGCTCTCAGAAGCTTGTATGATACGCTTGACATATTAGGTTTCAAATATAAAACTGCCTTTTCAAAAAAAATACTCTGCGGATTGTTGATTTCCAACACCTTTTTATTAACACCCTTTATCATCTTTTTTTCCTCCATATAATAAATTGAAATTAGTTAGTATAAAAATAAATTTACCATATTTAGTATTAACTAAAATTTCCTTTATATACAAGCTGTAATAGTTTTTTGTTTAAAGGAGTGTTGAAAACCCTGTGGAAAAGGTTGAAAACTCTATAAAAAGCTGTTGAAAACTCTGTGGAAACAGTGGAAAAGTCCGTATTACCGTACCATTTTTATTGTTGAAAACAGATATTACTACATGTAATCCAAAAATATAACTTATTTTTTACATATTTGTTACTTTTTAAAGCATTTTTTGCAGAATTTATCGTTTTTCATGATTTCTTATATAATGAAAGAGGTATTGTTGTGCAATTCCTTCAATTCCGCTAGTAATTATAGGAAGTCCATCAGGATAGTAGTTTTCCATAACCCTTTTTATCCACACATCAATCGGAAAAGCGTCGGTTCTGTACATTCCAAAAAGCAAAACACATTCCGCTACCTTTGGGCCGACACCCTTAATAGTCATTAGCTGTTTTCTGGCATCTTCAATCGGAATTTCAGCGATTTTTCTCAGGTTAAGATTATCATATGCAATTTTTTGTGCGGCATCAATTAAATACTTTGCACGAAAGCCTGAGCGAAGGTAGTTAAGGCTTTCAACGGTTTCCTGTGAAAGTTCATGGGCTGAAGGGAAGTGCCCATAATGTTCACAAAGGCGGGAAATAATCCCCTTAATACGGGGGATATTGTTATTTTGGGAGATTATAAAGGAGCATAGGCATTCCCATGCGTCTTGCTTTAAAAGTCTGATACCGCCTGCAAACTCGCAGGCTTTTTTTAGTGTATCATCGGAAGAAATGGTTGTTTTTATTAAGCTATAATCCGTTTCTAAATCAAAATATTCAGTCCATACGGATAAAAAAGTTTCTTCGTCAGTATCGTGGAAAATAAAATAATCTCCATCATAAGAAATTTTAAGAATGCGATCAAGAAAATATCCTTTATATGTACATTCATAAGAAGAAGTGATTTTCTCCCAACGAAAAGCCTGTCCGCAGTCGAGTGTTTCATCAAGGTTAAAGTCTGGTTGGCTGAGAATTATATCGTTATTTTTTACCTTGTAGTTCATGGTTTTACGTCCTTTTTTGAAATTTAGTATAATAAAATTATACATTAATCGACTTGATTTTTCAACAGATATCGGTATTTAAAATGTGGGAATTTTTTCTGTATTAATAAGGTGGTTATTAGTGGGAATGTTAGTTAATTGAATGGTCGTTGTCACCGATTGGCAAATTAGTTTAGCTGCCCCGACGAATGTCGCATAGTTTAGGTCAAACCCTTTAAAAAGGGTTTGACCTAAACTATTTTCGCTTCGCTATTGTGACAGTTAGTTACTATCTTGCCGCATCGCTGTCATATTGACAACCTTTGAAGAAAAGTATATAATTTAAAATAGAAAGGGTGTGCATTATGAAAAAAACTTTGAAAATTATTTCTGCTACATTAGCTCTATCATTGCTTTTGTGTGGCTGTAATAAAATCGAGGATAAAATAATTGAACAGAGCAGTGTTGAAAGTCAAGAAGATGCTCAGGATATAAAGGAAGAAGTCGAGGCGACTCTTGCACAACGTGACAGGACATTTAATACTTCAACAGACTTCGTTTTTGATGACGCAAAGGTTCTTTCTGATTCTGATTACAGCCAGATTAATGAGTATACTGCATGGCTTTCTAAAGCTTTTAAGCTTAACATTGCAGTTGCGATAACTTCAGATTTAGCCGATCAGACGCAAGAAGAATACGCAGCTGCTTATTATAAGGAGCTTTATGGCAGCTCGAATGGTATTTTGTTTCTTGTAAATAATGATACGGGTGATGATTACATACTGCGAAAAGGTGTGCCGTCACTTTTTATAGAAAATGCTGATATTGAAACACTGTTTTTGAATATCTCACCATTGCTTGTTACTGGTAAATACAAAGAAGCTATTAACCAGACGCTTGAATTAATTGAACTTTCACTACCAGAATTTGCGATTGACCGTACTAACAGTTTAGAAAAGGCAGAAATATTGTCGATAAATGATAAGCTTTATTCTTCTTGTAGCGATGGCGAAAGCCTTAGTGTGATTTATGTTGGTAATATTGGTGAAAAGGATATCAGTGATTATGCAAACGAACAGGCAGAAAAATATTTAGATGATTCAAACTCTGCGTTAATGGTTGTTTGCACAGAAACAGGAGAGTTTCATATATGTGCAAATGGAAGTTTTAGCGGACTTTCAGAAAGTCAGGAGAGTATAAAAGACTCAATTGCACAGTGTTTATCGGGAAATGACGACAAAATAAGCTTTGACTATTCAAAAGCAGCTGACATTTTTGTGAAATTTGCAGGTAAATGATATTTTTTTCACATTTTCCATTGCATTTTTCTTTAATATGGGTTATAATTAATCTGTTATTAATTTCAAATTATTAGGAGGACATAAAATGTTAGTTTCAGCTAAGGAAATGCTCACTAAGGCAAAAGAAGGCAAATATGCAGTTGGTCAGTTCAACATTAACAATCTTGAATGGACAAAGGCTATTCTTCTTACAGCACAGGAATGTAATTCACCAGTTATTCTCGGCGTTTCAGAGGGTGCTGGCAAATATATGTGCGGTTACAAGACAATCGTAGGTATGGTTGAAGGTATGCTTGAAGAACTTAACATCACAGTTCCAGTTGCTATTCATCTTGATCACGGTTCATTTGAAGGCGCAAAGGCTTGCATCAATGCAGGTTTCTCATCAGTTATGTTTGATGGTTCACACTATCCAATCGAAGAAAACATTGCAAAGACAACTGAGCTTGTTAATGCTTGTAATGTTCTTGGTCTTTCAATCGAAGCTGAAGTTGGTTCAATCGGCGGCGAAGAAGACGGCGTTGTTGGTACTGGCGAGTGTGCTGATCCTAAGGAATGCAAGATGATTGCTGACCTTGGCGTTACAATGCTTGCAGCTGGTATCGGTAATATCCACGGTAAGTACCCTGAAAACTGGGCAGGTCTTTCATTTGAAACTCTTGAAGCAGTTAGCAAGGAAGTTGGCGATATGCCTCTAGTACTTCACGGTGGTACAGGAATCCCAGCAGATATGATTACAAAGGCTATCTCACTTGGCGTTGCTAAGATCAACGTTAATACAGAATGTCAGCTTTCATTCCAGGAAGCTACAAGAGCTTACATCGAAGCTGGTAAGGATCAGCAGGGTAAGGGCTTTGACCCAAGAAAGCTTCTTGCACCTGGTTTTGAAGCTATCAAGGCTACTGTTAAGGAAAAGATGGAACTTTTCGGTTCAGTAAACAAGGCTTAATCTTAATATTAGATATAAATTACACCCGTCAGTTTTCTGACGGGTGTTTTTGCGTTGTATAAGTTGACTAACTGACACCATAGCGAAGCGAAAATAGTTTAGGTCAACCCTTTTTAAAGGGTTGCAGGGTCAAGGGACGGAGTCCTTGTCGACCGTCGCAACGGTCGAAATGCTCTATCGTTCAAGCGTATTTTTTCTGGTGAATTGTCGCCATAGCGACAAGAGGTATCTTTTTTACAAGTGAAAAAAGATAACTAAGTATGCTTACGTCGAGTACTATTTACCTTTCAAAACGCACGATAGTGGGGAAGTTTTGAAACGTCAGAAAGACTAAATCTTGCTAGTTGATTTAATAAAGAATCAGAAAAACTAAATCTT
>JAVBRC010000043.1:0-3642 GCA_031548405.1 Oscillospiraceae bacterium
AGTATATTTCTAAGTGCAACATATTCGTAACAATCATTGTTATCAAAATCAGCCATGAATGCTTCTCTTGCTTCAGCAGCACCATTCATGATAGCTTCAATATCGCAACCAGCAACGGCAATCGGTAACAGGCCAACAGCTGTTAAAACTGAGAAACGTCCGCCGATATCGTCAGCGATAACAAATGTTTCATAACCTTCTGCATCAGCAAGTCCCTTAAGAGTTCCTCTGGCCTTGTCAGTTGTACAGAAAATTCTATCCTTCGCACCATCACGACCATACTTGTCTTCAACTAGCTTCTTGAAAATTCTGAATGCAAGTGCTGGTTCAGTAGTAGTACCAGATTTTGATATTACATTAACTGCAATATCTTTTCCTTCGCATATTGCAAGGATTTCCTGAAGATATGTTGGATTGATGTTATTACCAACATAATATATATCGGGTGTATCTTTCTTCATGTTGTTGTAGAAAGGTGATTTCAAAAGTTCGATTGCTGCTCTTGCACCAAGGTATGAACCACCAATACCAATTACAATCAGAATATCTGAATTAGCCTTGATTTTTTCAGCAGCGGCTTTAATTCTTGTGAATTCTTCTTTATCATAATCAACTGGTAAATCAAGCCAGCCAAGGAAATCATTTCCAAGACCAGTTCTATCATGAAGAAGCTTTGCAGCGGCTTCGACCTGTGGTTTAATACCAGTCAACTCATCTTCATTAATAAATTTTTCAACATACTTACTGTTCAACTTTAAAGACATTTTAAGTTTCCTCCAGACAATAATGAAAATCCCTGTTCCGAAATTTCCATTTAATATTCTTACTCTTAACATTTTACTATATTTTCAGCCATTTTTCAAGACAAAACTTTATTATTGTTTGATAGAAACAAATTTACACCAAATTATTTGTATAAATTGTGCAAAAAAACATCAAGAGAAGATGCAAAAGATATCTTCTTAACTTCATTTTGAGTTATTAAATTAGTTTCGTAAAGAAGTGTATCTCCATTATAAAAACCAACAACACCTATTCTCTGTCCTTTTTTTATCGGAGCATCAAGATATTCAGGAATAAGTATAACGGTACTGATTTCTCCATTACCTTCCGGCACAACTAATTCTTCCAGATTTTCAGCAGTTATCTCAACTGCCCTGTCAAGTCCGCCTCTTACAGAAATCGGCTTTATAAATTCACCGGAAAATGACGGTGTGGTAACTTTAAAAAACGAAAAGCCATCAGACATCAAAGACTTTCCAATAGAAAATCGTTCATTTTCATCACTACATCCCATAACAACAGAAATATAACGTTTCCCGCCACGCTCAGCCGCCAAAGCTAGGCAATAGCCTGACTTTTCAGAGTGTGATGCTTTAAGTCCGATAATTCCATCATATGTTCTGACAAGCTTATTTTCATTTACAATTTCAGTTTGTCCTCCACGAACATTATCTATCCATGTATTCATAATTTCGTAAAGAAATTCATGTTTAAGTAGCTCACGGCAAAGTAAAGCAATATCATATGCTGAAGAATATTGACCATCGCAATCATATCCAGCTGCATTCATAAATACAGTATTTCTCATTTCAAGCTCAAACGCTCTTGCGTTCATCATGCCGACGAATTCTTCTTCACTGCCACCAATTTCCTCGGCAATTACCATTGAAGCATCATTTGCATTTCCAATAATCACAGCCTTTAAAAGTTCCTCGACTGTAATATTTTCCCCAGACATAAGCCATATTACTGCGCCTTTCTGAGTATTGGCATTCTGACTTGTTATCAAAATACTGTCCATAGAAATTGTACCGCTTTCAATTTCCTCAGCAGCCAAAAGGACTGTCATAAGCTTATTCATAGTCCCCTGCGGCACCTTGTCATATCCCCCGCTGTGCTTGATAACCACACCGGTTTCAGCTTCCATAAGCAAGGTAGTTTGTTGAAATTCAGTTTTAGCTTCTTCGGCAAATGCAACGGAATATGTAACAAACAGCATAACGGCACCAATTAAAATTGATATAAATCTTTTCTTCAAATTTATCACCACATAACTTTATAATATTAGATACTATAAAATATATGCTTTTAATATTAAAATAATTCTTAATTAATTCTGTTAGCTTTTCTTTTCAGCTTATTGTCATACATTTCTTTGTCAGCAATGTCAATAAGCTCTTTCAGATTATCAGAATCATCAACAAAATTACAATAAAATCCCAGACTAGCTTCAACGTTATAAGGCTTGTCAGATGACTCATTATATCTGTCAAAGAAACTATTTATAGCTTCAATATATTTACGAATTGTATCTTCATCATAATTTCCACAGCCAATAACAACGAACTCATCTCCACCTGTTCTGGCACATATTTCATTGTTTATACAACTTGTATTTAATGCCCTCGCAGTTATCAAAATAGCATTGTCACCTTCACTATGGCCATATGTATCGTTAATCATTTTTAATCTGTCTAAATCAGCAGCTAATATAAACATTTTTTTCTTGTTTCTTTTAGCATCATTCATTATATCAATTGAAAATTTATCAAATCCCTTACGATTGAAAATACCTGTAAGTGCATCACGAACTGATGTCATAAATAAACGCTGATTAATTGTATTAAGACAATTTTGAACACGAATAAATTCTAATGAATTGTTAATATTTTTAGTCCACCAGCGATAAATCTTATCATAGGTAATAAGTTTATTACCATAGGATAAAACTTCATATCCAAAACAACGTTCATTAAAATGAATCGGTGAAAAATAAAATGCTGCTGGTTCATCACGTTCTTCCCACAACGCTGGAAGCATTTCAGATTTACTGAAAGGCACATTCTTCTTCATGAACGTATTTTTAGATTTCCATATTTTAAGGTTCATTACTTCAGTGTAGCCAATTTTAAGGCAATTACTTCCTCTAAAATCATCATCAACAACGTCATCCCAATTATAACTTAAACATAAATAATAATTTTCCATATCATGAATTAAATATGTGTAGTTGTCCAGCTGAGAAACAAACTCATCAGTATTGGAAATGTTTGTCATTGCTTCCGCCATATTACTTGATTCATATATCGTTTCATATTGCATATTGACTTTCATTTCTTTTTTTCGTCTGACCATAAGTTCAGTACTGTCTTTTCCACAGCCACAACTCTGTCCAGTTATAATACAACCAATATCGTTGCTGCAAAGTTCACAATCCTCACCAGTCATTAACTTCCAGAGTGCTTGTATAGTCCTTGCACCAAGAGAATAATTTGGAGATGCATAACTTGCAATTGAAGGAACATTGTCCAAAGCCTCCTGCAAAAAGTCATATCCAGAAATTGCAATGTCCTCTGGAACCTCAAATCCGTGGTCAGTAAGTGTATTACAAAGGTTAATCGCCATCCAGTCATTCGCACAGATGACTGCTTCAGGCTTTTCGATTTTTCCTTCAATAATTTCATGTGCAAGATTTATTGCAGCGTTTTCCCAGAAATCACCATAACGAATATACTCTGGATTTATTTCAATGCCATGCTTTTTAAGTGAATTTTTATATCCCTTCAATCTTTCCTCGGACTGTACAAATCCTTCAAAACCAGTCAGGCATAAAATTTTACGATATCCATGAATTTCAAT
>JAVBRC010000041.1:0-3655 GCA_031548405.1 Oscillospiraceae bacterium
GCACACGTCTTTTCGGCAAATTTCCCCGTATACTTCGTTAAAAATCCTTGAAAGGCGCAAGCATTCCTGCGGATTTTTGCCTTGTCTGCGACGAAATTATGCCTGAAAAATCCGTGCACTTTCTTGTGAAGACAGGTTCTATAAAGGGTTGACCTAAACTATGCGCCGTTCGGCGGGGATAGTTAACTAGTCCCGCCGAACGGCGATTTGAATTTAATTACATAATCTTGTGGCAAGTACGAGCTATAACGTCCATTTGCTGCTCTCTTGACAAGTCAATAAACTTAACTGCGTAACCAGAAACACGAATTGTAAAGTTTGCGTATTCTTCCTTTTCAGGGTGTTCCATGGCATCGATAAGCTTTTCTGTACCGAATACATTAACGTTTAGGTGATGAGCGTCCTGATCAAAATATCCGTCCATAACCTGAACAAGATTCTTGATTCTTTCTTCTTCTGTATGTCCAAGAGCATCCGGGCTGATTGTCTGGGTATTAGAAATACCATCAAGCGCCCATTCGTAAGGAAGCTTTGCAACAGAGTTAAGTGAAGCAAGAAGTCCGTTTTTCTCAGCACCATAGCTTGGGTTTCCACCTGGTGAAAGTGGTTCGCCAGCCTTACGTCCATCAGGCATTGAGCCAGTCGCCTTACCATACACAACGTTTGAAGTGATTGTAAGAATTGAAGTTGTAGGCTCTGAATCACGGTATGTGTGGCATTTCTTGAGTTTTTCAAGGAATGTTTTTAGAAGCCAAACTGCAATATCGTCAGCTCTGTCATCATCATTTCCGTATCTTGGGAAGTCGCCCTCTGTAATATAATCAACAGCAATACCTGTGTCATCTCTTACAACCTTAACGTTTGCATATTTGATAGCGCTAAGTGAGTCAACAACGTGTGAGAAACCAGCGATGCCAGTTGCGAATGTTCTTCTTACATCTGTATCAATAAGTGCCATTTCAGCAGCTTCGTAGTAATATTTGTCGTGCATATACTGAATAAGATTAAGCGTGTTAACATATAGCTCAGCAAGCCAATCCAGCATAGCATCATACTTTTCAACAACCTCATAGTAATCAAGATATTCTGAAGTAATTGGTCTGTATGGAGGTGCAATCTGTTCGCCAGTTTTAACGTCAATACCACCGTTTATAGCATAAAGGAAACATTTTGCAAGGTTTGCACGAGCGCCAAAGAACTGCATTTCCTTACCAGTCTGTGTAGCAGACACGCAGCAGCAGATTGAATAATCATCGCCCCATACTGGCTTCATAACATCATCATTTTCATACTGAACAGAACTTGTTGTAATAGAAATCTGTGCAGAATAATTTTTAAATGTTTCTGGTAAATCTGATGAATAAAGGACTGTAAGGTTTGGCTCTGGTGAAGGACCCATGTTTTCAAGGGTGTGAAGGAAACGGAAGTCAGTTTTTGTAACCATTGAACGACCGTCTACACCGATGCCGCCAACTTCAAGAGTAGCCCATACAGGATCTCCTGAGAATAGCTGATTGTATGAAGGCACACGAGCAAACTTAACCATTCTAAATTTCATGACAAGATGGTCAATAAGTTCCTGTGCTTCAGATTCAGTCAGAATACCCTTATCAATATCTCTTTGAATATAAATATCAAGGAATGTTGAAATACGTCCAACGCTCATTGCTGCACCGTTTTGTGTCTTAATAGCAGCAAGATAGCCAAAATAAAGCCACTGAACAGCTTCGCGGGCATTTGTAGCTGGTTTGGAAATATCAAAACCATAGCTTTCAGCCATTATCTTCATGTCGTTTAATGCACGAATTTGAAGTGCTAGTTCTTCACGTAGTCTGATAACATTATCAGTCATTGTTCCGTCGCCACAGTTTTTCAAATCATTTTTCTTTTCAAGAATAAGATAATCAATACCATAAAGAGCTATACGACGGTAATCACCGACAATACGGCCTCTTCCATAAGTGTCAGGAAGACCGGTAATAATCTTGCTATGTCTTGCCTTCTTCATTTCAGGTGTATAGGCATCGAAAACGCCCTGATTGTGAGTACGGCTATATTCTGTAAATATTTTGTGTAGTTCAGGAGATGGCTCATAACCATTTGTCTTACAAGCGTCTTCTGCCATCTTAATACCACCAAAAGGCATAAATGCTCTTTTTAATGGCTTGTCTGTCTGTAATCCTACAACTTTTTCTAGTTCATGGTTTTCTTCGCAGATATAACCAGGCTTGTGTGAAGTTAAAGTAGAAACAATATCGGTATCCATATCAAGGACACCACCCTTGGCACGCTCTTCCTTTTGAAGTTCCTGAAGAGTTCCCCAAAGCTTGTTTGTAGCGTCTGTTGGATCTGCCAGAAATGATGTGTCACCGTCATAAGGTTTATAGTTTTTCTGGATAAAATCACGTGTGTTAACTTCTTCCTTCCAAATACGGCCTTCAAAACCTTCCCATTGTGCAAAATCTACCATATTATCCTCCTTTGAAAATGTGTAGAAAAACTTTAGACGACAAGTTTATACCTGCCAACTGGTTACATAATAAAACGATTATAACTAGAACTAATATTGCGGATTTATCATGTTTAATCAAGCATTAGCTGGGTTAGCGTTAGCTGATTAATAGCTAATTTCAATATGTTTGAAAAAGGATATAATTGCGTCGGCTAAGAAATAGATATTAACTAAATTCTTTACTCTTAACCGCTTATAATTATAGCATGACCACTATAAAAAAGCAATACCTTTTTAAGCAAGTTAGAAGACTTTATAAATGCGTGTGAACTAACTGAAAAAATTTATGAATATTTAATATATGCAAAATATATATACCCATTATGCCTTGAAAAATTATATCTATTTTCATTTTTACAAAGTTATAAGCTTGCTTTTTGATGAAATCTATAGTAAAATAGAAGATACTATATATATAAGAGGAATTTAATAATGTTAAAAGAAAAAATTGAAAAACTGTTGCTTTCTGTTCAAAAGCCTGCGAGATATATCGGCGGCGAAACTGGAAGTGTTATTAAAAACAAAGAAAATGTTAGCGTACGCTTTGCATTTTGCTTTCCTGATACCTATGATATTGGTATGTCCCATTTAGGAATGAAAATTCTTTATTCACTGACAAATACCCGTGAAGATTATTGGTGTGAACGTGTTTTTGCACCTGGAATTGATTTTGAAAAGCTTATGCGTGAAAATGATATTCCTCTTTATGCACTTGAAAGTCTTGATCCCGTTACCGATTTTGACTTTATAGGTTTTACATTACAATATGAGCTTTCATACACAAACATTCTCAATATGATTGATCTTGCTGGATTACCAGTATTTGCAAAAGACAGAGATGACAAGCTTATGAATATAGTGGTGGCTGGAGGCCCTTGTGCCTGTAACCCAGAACCACTTGCAGATTTCTTTGACTTGTTCATTCTTGGCGAGGGTGAGGAAGTTAACCTTGAGCTTATGGATTTATATAAGCTTATGAAATCTCAGGGTGCCTCTAAAAAAGAATTTTTGAGAAAAGCTGCAGATATAGAAGGAATATATGGACCTTCGCTTTATGATGTTGCCTATAATGACGATGGCACCGTGAAGGCGATTACTCCGCTTGAGGGTGTTTCACCAGTTGTGAAAAAACGTATTATTAAA
>JAVBRC010000196.1:0-3427 GCA_031548405.1 Oscillospiraceae bacterium
TGAAAACGGAGTAGCTGCAATGAGCAAAAACATAACAATAAAAAATGCAAGAATACATAATTTAAGAGGTATTGATGTAACAATACCAAAGCATAAGCTCACTGTGGTTACAGGAGTTTCAGGCAGCGGAAAATCAAGTCTTGCATTTGATACGCTGTATGAGGAGGGTAAACGCCGATACCTAATGTTTTCTGGAACGCAGTTTATGGTTGACAGTGTTTCAAGTTTTGACAGCATATCAGGACTCTCCCCTACCGTTGCGGTTGAGCAGAGAATTATCAGGCAGTCAAATCCACGAAGTACTGTCGGCACGAGAATTAAACTCAGTACATTATTAGCTGCTTTATTTGCAAATTATGGTGAACGCGCACCAAAATATGATGATGGCTTACCTCTTGATATTTCTATGTTTCAGAAAAATTCACCAAAAGGAATGTGCGTGAAATGCGGCGGGGTTGGTACTATATTCAGAGCTGATGAAAATGAAATTTTTAAGGATAATTCTGTTACAATATACAATCTTTTCGGCGGCGAACAGAATCATTATAAGCATCAGATATGGAAATTTCAAAGACTGACAGATGTTACCTCCGACACTAAAATTAATGAGCTGACAGAAGAACAGCTTACTATTTTTAAGTATGGCAGTGAAAATTTTGAGGGGATTGTCTGGTGGGTGACAAACGCTTTTCGATGGAGCAGAGGAAAAAACAACTGGATTTCTAAGCTTACCTGCGTTAAGAATATGCCATGTCCCAAATGTGGTGGCACAGGACTTGGAGTTCACGCATCACACACAACTGTTTTCGGTAAAACCTTTACTGAGCTTGAAAATATGTACATTAGAGATTTGAATATATTTTTAAAAGAACATTCAGATGGCATAAATCCCCTGCTAAATGAAATTATAACGAAGCTTTCATGTATGGTTGATGTCGGACTTCATCATCTTGCATTGTCACGTCCTGTTCCGACACTTTCCGGCGGCGAAATACAGCGACTTTTTTTAGCATCCTATATAATTTCTGAAATGGAATCTATTGTTTTCGTTTTTGATGAGCCTACAATCGGACTACATGAGGTTGAAAAAGAAAATCTTATAAAAATTATCCGCCGCCTTGTTGATAGCGGAAATACTGTTGTTGCAGTTGAACATGATGAAAATTTCATGCATGAAGCAGATTATATTATAGATTTAGGTCCCGAAGCAGGTGTTAAGGGTGGAATAAAAATTTATGAAGGCGGCTATTCAGATTTTCTAAAATGCAGAGAATCAAAAACAGCACCATACTTATCAAACGAAATCGGATTTAAAGTAAAATCCGAATACCGTTTGACTAATAAAAAGAAAACACTGATACTTTCAAATGCAAATCTGCACAACCTTAATAATGTTATTGCAGAAATTCCGCTTGGTGTTATGGTTGGTGTTGCTGGAGTTTCTGGCAGCGGAAAATCGAGTTTAATATCCGATACACTCGTGCCTAAGCTTAAAGAACTTCTTAAATCAAAATGCATTACCGATACTGATTCTGACAATGAAGATGAGCAAAATGAAAATGTTGACGCTATACTTACTGGAATTGAAAACATCAAGCATTGTTATGTTATTGACCAGCGTCCGATTGGACGAAGCCGAACATCCTGCCCTGCAACTTATACGGGAATTTTTGACCGTGTCAGAACTCTTTTTGCAGAAACTGAACAAGCAAAAGCGAATGGATACAAAGTAGGTTTGTTCTCTGTAAATTCTGGGGGTGGATGTAAAAAATGCAAGGGTGATGGCGTTGTTAATTATCATGTTGGTTTTGGAAATTTCATTGATGTTGATTGTGAGGACTGCAAGGGAACTGGATATATTCCCGAAGCAATGGAGATTACCATTGACGGTAAAAATATTCGTGATATACTCGGAATGAGTGTTGATGAAGCCAAAGATTTCTTTGCTGATAAAGACAAAATTATTTTCAATATGCTGACAGTTTTGCAGCGTGTGGGAATGGGATATATCAAGCTTGGACAGTCTACACCAACTATTTCAGGTGGCGAAAGTCAACGCATAAAGCTTGCAAAAGAGCTTTCAAAGGGTAAAAATGCTAAAGGTTCATTATACATTCTGGACGAGCCAACAACAGGACTTTCCTTTCATGACAGCGAAAGATTGATGGTTTTAATGGACGAGCTTGTTAATCAAGGCAACACAATTATCGTAACCGAGCATGACCCTTATGTGCTCTCAAACTGCGATTATATCATAGAAATGGGTATCGGCGGTGGTTCTGACGGCGGTGATTTGATTGCATCTGGAACTCCGAAAGAACTAAAAAATAATCCTAAATCCATAATAGGCAGGTATTTAAAATGAATTTAAGGCATGAAATAAATGAGTTCATCAGAATAAATCATCACCCCAAATTAAACAGCGTTTTAGTGTATAAAGATGGTGATATAATTGCAGAAAATTATTATAATGGTTTTAATGAAAGCAGCAGAAATATTATAAAATCCGTTGCAAAAAGCATTATGTCTGTTTGCACTGGAATTGCACTTGATAAGGGATTTATTCAAAGCTTAGATGAACCAATCGGCAAATATATTCCTGAATTTGATGGCAGCAACGACCCTTTCCATAAAATGATAACAATTCGCCACCTGCTTACAATGACATCTGGGATTCATTTTAGCGGTGGTGTGCATTATCATTGCCCAATGTTTGAGCAGATGAAGCGTTCTGGTAACTGGATAGAACATATCGCAGATACAATGATAAAGGATATGGCTGGAACAAAATATTGCTATAAGGAATGGGATGTTATTTTGCTAGCCTCGGTAATCGAAAACGCTGTGGGAATGGATATGTTCGATTTTCTCAATGAAAATTTGTACATTCCGCTTGGAATTAAGAGCGATAGATGGTGGAAATCCAAATGTGGCGCCACATACAGCGTTGCTAACGGTGATAGCGGTAAGGAAGAACAGCAGTCAAGCCTGTCTGCTCGTGATATGCTTAAAATCGGATTATTGTTTATGAATGATGGTATTTATGATGGCAAGCAAATTGTTTCTGCTGAATATGTCAAATCTGCAATAACTCCGTCAAAATGCAATTCTGGTTATGGATTGCTTTGGTGGCTTGGTGATAACTGGTATGGCTGCCGTGGATATGCGGGCCAAAGTATCACAGTTGTTCCAGATAAAAAGGCTGTTGTCGTCACACAAGGTGCCCAAAATTCGAGCGGCAGGGGTTATGATGATGTTATATGGCATTGTTTTAGTTTAATTTAAAACTTTCTACATGATAAAATATATCAGAAACATCAATACATAATGAAAAAATCAAATCCCAAAAACTGAAGCTTTACGCTAAAGTTTTTGGGATTTTTACTATTTTGTTATAAAATTTTACTCAGTTATATTTGATTTCAAA